>NZ_JBEYID010000017.1:0-27227 GCF_040635605.1 Streptosporangium sp. NPDC006930
GACCGCCCCCGGCGGTCACGTCCCGCCGGGGGCGGTCGCGGACCGTCAGCCGGGCTCCTCCGCGCCCAGGCGCTCGGTGAGCTCGTCCTCTGACATGTCCTCGACCATGAGCCAGATCTCGGCGACCGCCTCCAGCCTGCCGGGGACCTCCTCCACCTCGGCGAACCGGCGGGCGACGCGCGACACGGTCCGCTCGGTGAACAGCGCGCGCAAGGGGAGCGAGGAGGCGTCGAGCGCCTCGCGCAGCCGCGCGATGACCGTGGTGGCCAGCACCGAGTCGCCGCCGAGCGCGAAGATGTCGTCGTGCGCGCCGACCCTCGGCACGCCGAGCACCTCGCCGACGACCCGGGCGAGCACCCGTTCCAGCGCCGTGCCCGGCGCTGCGTAAGGCGTGCCCGTCTCCCCCGCCGCCGCTGCGACGAGGGCGGCGAGCGCCTTGCGGTCCACCTTGTTGTTCGCGGTGAGCGGGAGCGCCTTCAGGGGCACCAGGAGGTCGGGAACCATGTGCGGGGGCAACAGTTCCCGCACATGGGCGAGCAGTTCCCGTGTCACGCTCTCCTCGGGCCCCGCCTCTCCCTGCCCGGTCTTCTCCAGGCCCGTCCCTTCCTGCCCCGCCTCCTCCGTCCTGGCCTTCTCCTGCCCCGTCCTCCGCGGCTCCGCCTCCCGTCCCGCCTCCCCGGCGAGCACGACCGCGGCGGCCAGGCGCGAGTCGGCGAGGAGCGCGACGGCTCGGCGCACCCGGAGGTTGCTCTCCAGCGCGGTCTCGACCTCGCCGAGTTCGATCCGGAACCCGCGCACCTTCACCTGGTGGTCGCGCCGTCCCAGGAACTCCAGCGTGCCGTCGGGCCGGTAACGGGCCATGTCCCCGGTCCGGTACCAGCGGATGCCCTCGTGGACGACGAAACGGTCGGCGGTGCGCTCGGCGTCGCCGCTGTAGCCGTCCGCCACACCCGCGCCGCCGATCCACAGCTCGCCCTGCGCCCAGTCGGGGCGGTCGCGCCCGGCCTCGTCGACGACCCGGCAGGCCACCCCGCGCAACGGCACGCCGTACGGGACCGTCGTCCAGTCCGCGGGCACCTCGCCGTCGACCTCGATCACGGTCGAGTGGATGGCGGTCTCCGTCGTACCGCCGAGCGCGACGAACCGTGCCCCCGGTGAGCGCTCCCGCAGCAGCGCGGGCAGGTGCGTGCCGACCCGGTCGCCGCCGAGCAGGACCAGCCGCAGGCTGGGCGCGGGGCCGGTGCGCAGCAGCATCTCCAGCACCGACGGCACGCAGTTCAGCACGGTCACCGACCACCGCTCGACCAGTTCGGCCCAGCGGGTGGCGTCGCGGCGGTCGTCCTCCAGCGGGATCGCCACGGCGCCGCCGGACGACCAGAGAGCGAACAGGTCGAACACCGACAGGTCGAAGTCGAGGGCCGACACGGCGAGCGACACGTCCGCCTCGCCGATCGAGAACCGCTCGACCAGATCGCCGATCGTGTTCATCGCGGCCCGGTGCGAGACCTCGACGCCCTTGGGCTCCCCGGTGGAGCCGGACGTGAACAGCACGTAGCCGACCTGGTCGGGCGGGACGGGCACCGGCCCGTCCAGCGGCGCGGGGTGCGTCACGGCCGAGGTGAGCGAGACCGCGACCCCGGCCGTCCTGAGGATCCTCTCCCGCCGGACGGCGGGCTGCCCCGTTCCGACGGGCACGTATGCGCCCCCGGCCGCCAGCACGCCGAGCACCGCCACGGCCTGGTCCGGCCCCTTGGGCAGCTCGACCGAGACCCGGTCACCGGGCCGCACCCCCCGCTCCACGAGATGGGCGGCGACGCGCAGGGCACGGTCGGCCAGCTCGCCGTACGTGAGCGTGCCGCCATCGTCACCGATGTCGTCGGCGCCACGAGTGCCGCCTGTGCCATCGGTGTCGCCGGTCCCGTCTGTGCCCCAGTGCAGCGCGGGGAGGCCGGGGGTGCGGCGCGCCCGCGCGAAGAACTCCTCGTGCAGCGTCCGCGCGGGCGGCGGTGGCTGGCCGTTGAGCTCGTGCCGCAGGCGCAGCCGGTCCGGCGAGGCGCCGATCCGCAGCGGCTCGCTCCAGTCGGCGTCCGGCGCGCCCAGGCGGGTGATCGCCCCCGCGTAGGCGGCGAACATCGCGTCGGCGACGCCTTCGGGGAAGGCGGGGTCGCGCACGTCCCAGTTCAGCAGCAGTCCGCCGGAGACCTCGGTGACCTGGGCGTCCAGGAGCACCTGCGGCCCCTGGGAGATGATCCATTCCGGCTCTCCGAAGCTGCGCCGCGCCCGGTCGCCGAACAGCTCGCCGAGGTTGAGCGCGCTGGTGTAGACGATCGGGGCGAGCACCTGCTCGCCCCGCGACCTCGACAGATCCCGCAGTACCTCCAGGCCGGAGTAGTCGCTGTGCTCACCGGCCGTGTGCATCAGCGCCTGCAACTCGCGGGCGCGCTCGGTGAACGGCGACTCCCTCGACAGGTCGGCCTCAAGCAGGATGGAACCGGTGAAGTCGCCGACCACGGCGTCCACGTCGGGGTGGATCGGCTCGCGGTGGAACAGCGGCAGGTTCAGCAGGAAGCGCGGGGTCGCCGACCAGGCGCCCATCACCTCGGCGAAGACGGCGGCGAGCGCCATCGCAGGGGTGACACCCTCGCGGTGGGCGCGGGCGATGAGCCGCTGCCTGTCCTCGGGAGGCAGCCAGTGGTGCTTGCGGACGACGCGGTCGCCCGGTTGCGGCACGACCGGCAGCTCGGGTGGCCCGGACAGCTCGCCGAGCCGCTCACCCCACCAGCGCCGGTCGCGGGCGCGGGCCTCGGCGCGCGGGTCGGCGGCGAGATAGCGCGCATAGCTGTACGCGATCGGCGGCAGGTTCTCGCCCTCGTACAGCGCCGCGAGGTCGGCCAGCAGCGTGCGGTAGCTCATCGCGTCGGCGGCGACCATGTCGACGTCCAGATGCAGCCGCGTCGCGCCGGAAGGCAGCAGGCTCAGTCGCACGTCGAAGACCCGGCCCGCCTCGATGGGGAGGCGCTGGGTGGACATCTCGGCGCGCAGCCGTTCCAGCTTTTCGGCGGGATCCGGCACGGTGCGCAGGTCGTGCACCGTGACGGCGGGTCCCGGCCGCTCCGGCAGGATGCGCTGGGTTCCCTCGTCGGAGATCGCGACCCTCAGCATCGGATGCCGCTCGACGAGTGCCACGACGGCCGCCTCCAATCGGGCGGGGTCGATCTCGCGGCCGTCGAGTTCCACGTAGAGGTGCGCGGCGACGGAGCCGAGCGACTGGCCCGAGTCCCGGCCGATCCAGTAGGCGTGCTGCATGAGCGCGAGAGGGAACGGCCCGTCCGGTTCGACGTCCCCCCGCTCCGCGGCGAGGGTGGGAACGCCGTCGAGGGCGACACCGGGGCCGAGCCCGGAGCCAGAGCCTGACTCGGGTCCGGAATCCGAAGCAGAACCGGCCTTGGTCTCGGAAACAGACCCGGAAACAGACTCGGAAGCGGAGTTCGGGGACGGAAGCGGGTGCGGCGCGATGGCGCCGCGCTCGGCGAGCAGTTCCCACCACTCGGCCAGGGTGGGCCGCCGCGCGAGTTCGGCGAAGCCGACCTCGACGCCGAGGCGGCGCAGGCGGCCGGTCAGTCCCATCAGCTGGATCGAGTCCATGCCCAGCTCGATGAGATTGTCGTGCGCCTCCACCCCCTCTCCGAGCAGGTCTGTCAGCGAACGGTGCAGTTCTTCCCTGGTCAGCACGAAGCTCCCCTTAAGTCAGGTAAGGCTAACCTAATTTAGAGGCATTCGACCGTCAACGTACGTCTTATGACGACTCGCGTGATCCAGGGCGCGCGGCCTCTCTGAGCGCCACAGCCGGAAGGACTCCTCAGCACGCCGTCACCTCGAAACACCCGGCCGCTCACGCCCGTCCTCTCACTCCCTCGGTCGAGAGCAGCCAGACCAGATAGACGCCGCCGAGCACCCCGGTGACCACGCCGACCGGCACCGCGACCGGCAGGTGCAACGTCACCAGGTCGCTGAGTACGAGCAGCGTCGCGCCCATCAGCGCGGCCGGTACGAGCTGCGTACCGGGCTTGCGGGTGAGCCCGCGCGCCAGCTGCGGCGCGGCGAGCGCGACGAACGGGACCGGCCCCACCGCCGCGGTCGCCACCGCCACCAGCCCCACCCCGATCACTACAAGCGCGGCCCGCGTCCGCTGGACCGGCACGCCGAGCGCCTGGGCCGCGTCGTCTCCGAGCTCGCCCATGCGCAGCCGGCCCCCGAAGGCCAGCACGGCCGGCACGAGCACGGCCATCGCCAGGGCGAGTGGCCACGCGTGCAGCCAGCCCCTGCCGTTCAGGCTGCCGGTGAGCCAGAACGCCGCCTCGTACGCCTCACGCAACTCGGCGCGGGTGACGAGATAGGCGTTGAACGCCTCGAGCATCGCGGCCGCGGCGACCCCGACCAGGATCAGCCGGTAGCCGTGCACCCCGCCCCGGTAGGCGACCAGGTAGACGGCGAGCGCGGTCAGCACCGCGCCGAGGACGGAGCCGGCCGCGACGGCGAAAGCGCCGCCGCCGATGACCAGAATCTGCAGCAGCGCGCCGGTCGCCGACCCCGTGGTGAACCCGATGATGTCGGGGCTGCCCAGCGGGTTGCGCGTGATGCTCTGGAAGACGGCCCCGCTCAGGCCGAGCGCCGCGCCGGCGAGCAGGGCGGTGAGCGCCCTGGGCAGGCGCAACGTGAGCACGATGAACTCCGTGGCCCGCTCCCCCCGACCGGTCAGCGCCCCCACCACCTCGGCGGCGGAGACGGGGAAGTCACCGCTGCCGACCACCGCCACCGCCGTCCCCAGCGCGAGGGCCGCCAGCGCGACGCACACCGCGACGACGCGCGGCTCCCACCGCAGGGACATCGCCCCGACGCGCAGGACACGACTCGTGCTCACCGAACACCTACAGCGTGGATGCCCCGTCCTTCAGGGCGGGGAGAAAACGCGGAACGGTCGCGCATGAGGGTCTCCGGGTTTTGTCGGTGGGCTTCGGTAGGTTGATCGACGTGTCCCGCTTCCGGCTTCGGCCAACGCCTGCCCAAGGGCAGGCGTTGGCCGAGCACTGCGGGCACGCCCGGTTCGTGTGGAACCTCGCGGTTGAGCAGCACGCCCACCGGAAGCCGGGCCGTACGTCCGCGCCGGGATTCGCTGAGCAGTGCCGACAGCTCACCGAAGCGCGCGCCGAGTTCGAGTGGCTGCGCGGCGGGTCGATCATCGTCCAGCAGCAAGCCCTCAAGGACTTCCACCAGGCGATGGCGAACTTCTTCGGCAAAACCCACCGCCGTCCGACGTGGCGTAAACGCGGGCAGGGTGAGGGGTTCCGTATCGTCGCGGTCAAACCCGGTGACGTGCGCCGCCTGTCGCGTAATGTCGGCGAAGTGAGGATCCCCAAGGTGGGGTGGGTGCGGTTGCGCTGGTCGCGTCCCGTCCCCGAAGGTGTGAAGTCCTACCGCGTCACCCGTGATCGGGCGGGTCGTTGGCATGTGGCGTTCGCCGCGATTCCTGAGCCGGTCCCCGCACCCGGTTCGGGTGAGGTCGTTGGCGTGGATCGGGGCGTGGTCGTGTCGGCGGCGCTGTCCACGGGCGAATTGCTGAACGCGCCCACCTTGCGCGACACCGAGAAGAAGCGGCTGCTCAAACTTCAGAGGAAGCTCGCCCGCGCTCAGCGGGGATCGAACCGGCGCGGCAAGGTCAAGGCCGCCATCGCGGAGCTGAAAGCCCGTGAGGCCGACCGCCGCAAAGACTGGGTCGAGAAGACCTCCACTGATCTCGCGCGCCGTTTCGACGTCATCGCGGTCGAGGACCTGAAGATCATCAACATGACGCGGTCGGCTAAGGGCACCCTCGAAGCGCCCGGGAGGAACGTCCGCCAAAAAGCGGGCCTGAACCGGGGCGTCCTCGCCGCAGGTTGGGGTCAGCTCGTGGCCCGGCTGGAGCAGAAAGCCCCGGGACGCGTCCAGAAGATCGACCCCCGTTACACGTCGCGGACCTGCGACACCTGCAAGCACCTCGCCAGGGAGAGCCGCGAGAGCCAAGCTCTCTTCCTGTGCGTCGCCTGCGGGCACCGGGCCAACGCCGACGTGAACGCGGCCAAAAACGTTCGCGACACTGCCGCAGGGCATGCGGTGGCTGCACGGGGAGGCTCCGGATTGCCGGAGCCGGCGAACCGTGAACCTCAACGCGACCTCCTCCCCATGGGGTAAGCGGCGTTGGAATCCCCCGCTTTCAGGCGGGCGGAGGACGTCAAAGCTGGGGAACCCTTCCGCGACGGACCATCAGTGCCAGGAGGGGAGCGCCGAGGAACGCGGTGACGAGGCCCGTCTCCAGCTCGCCGGGCGCCGCGACCACGCGCCCGATGACGTCGGCGGCGAGCATCAGCACCGGCGCCAGCAGCAGCGAGTACGGCAGTACCCAGCGCTGGTCGGGGCCGACCAGCGCCCTGACCATGAAGGGCACCGCCAGCCCGACGAACGCGATCGGGCCCACCGCCGCCGTGGCGGCGCCGCACAGCACCACGATCGCGAGCGCCCCCAGCGCACGGGTCCTGCCTGGTCTGGCACCCAGTGCGCGCCCCGTGTCCTCCCCCAGGGCGAGGGCGTTGAGCGGGCGCGCCAGGAGAAGCGCCAGCACCGTTCCCGCCAGCAGGAACGGGCCGATCCGCACGAAGAGGGCGAGGTCGCGTCCGGACAGCGAGCCCACCTGCCAGAAGCGGAAGCCGTTGAAACTGCGCGGGCTGATCAGCATCATCCCCGCCGTCAGTGAGCTGAACACCGCGTTGATCCCGGCGCCCGCGAGGACGAGCCGCGCGGGTGTGGCGCCGGAACGGCCGCGCGACCCGATCAGGTAGACGAGCAGTGCGGCTCCGGCGGCTCCGAGGAACGCCGCCCACACGTAGACGAGGACGTCGTCCACCTGGAAGAGACCGATCACCGTCACGACCGCCACCGCCGCGCCGCCGTTGACGCCGAGCAGTCCCGGCTCGGCCAGCGGGTTGCGGGTCAGTGCCTGCATGAGCGCGCCCGCCAGTCCGAGCGCCGCCCCCACGGCGACCCCCAGCAGTGTGCGCGGCAGCCGCAACTCCTGGATGATCAGCGCGTTCTCCGAGCCGTCCGGGGAGAACACCCCGGCCATCGCCTGGTCGAGCGGGATGTGCTTGGCGCCGATCACGATTCCGGCCAGTACGGCGAGCAGCAGCAGGCCGCCCAGCAGGCACAGACCGGCGAGCCGTTTGGCGAGGTACGCGCTCTTTACGGGAGGAGGCACGCGATTAAAGTTAGCCTAACCTAACCCGGGTGGCGAGGGAAAGATCTCGCTCCCCGGGGAGCCCGGCCCGTGACCCGCGAGGTCGTACGGCGGCGGCGCCAAGGACCCGCTGAGGACCCGCTAAGGACCTAGGTCCCTACAGGCGAGGTCGTGGGAGGACTACCATCCGAGGCATGATTCGCGTGTTCCTGGTCGACGATCACGAAGTGGTACGGCGGGGCGTGGCCGCGCTGCTGGAGTCCGAGGGCGACATCGAGGTGATCGGCGAGGCGGGGACCGCCGAGTCGGCGGTGGCCCGTATTCCGGCGCTGCGGCCCGACGTCGCCGTCCTGGACGTACGCCTGCCCGACGGCAACGGGGTGGACGTGTGCCGGGAGGTCCGCTCCAGGGTCCCGGATCTGGCCTGCCTGATGCTCACCTCCTTCGCCGACGACGACGCCCTGTTCAACGCGGTGATGGCGGGCGCGTCCGGCTACGTGCTCAAGCAGATCCACGGCTCGGACCTGGTGGGCGCCGTGCGTACGGTGGCCGGCGGCCAGTCGCTGCTCGACCCGCAGACGACCTCGGCCATGCTGGCGCGGCTGCGCGAGCAGGCCGCCCGCAAGGATCCCCTGGAGGCGCTGACGGACCAGGAGCGGCACATCCTGGAACTCATCGGCGAGGGCCTGACCAACCGGCAGATCGGCGAGCGGATGCACCTGGCCGAGAAGACCGTCAAGAACTACGTCTCCAACATGCTGTCCAAGCTCAGCATGGAGCGCCGCACCCAGGCGGCGGCCCTGTCCGCGCGGCTGAAGTCCCGCCGGCAGGATTGACAGGACCTCCGCCCGACGCCGGGGTCACCGGCATCGGGCGGATCGCCACCGCTTCGGTCGTCGCCACCACTCCGGTCGCGCGGGACGCTCCACCCTGGCCGGGTGCCACCCCGTTCCGGTGTCTCGGTGACGAAGGACCCGCCGTGTGGGTTACCGGACGACCGCGAGGAGAGTGGTGGCGGCCGAGGTGAGGCCGAGGTCGCCGCGCGTGTCCGAGCGTCGTCGCGCCTCCTCAACGGTGATTCCACGGCTGGCGAGACGCCAGAGCACATCCTGATCCATCGTGACATGCGCGACGGGTTCGTCCACCGTGTCGCCAGGAGCCATGTGCCATCGACCGGCCTGTCGTGCGACAAACCAGACACCGCCTGCCGGGCCGGTGACGTCGAATCGGATGACCGTGCCCTCGGGGCGGGTCTCGGCCCGCAGGGTATGGGGCAGCGCACGCAGGAACGTGTCGATGACGGGGCCCAGCAGATCCGGGTCGTCGGCGCCCGGGCGGGAGACGGCATCGCGTATCTGCTGCTGGTGGACCCAGAACTCCGTGTATTCGCGGGCGATGTCGAGCCAGGCGGGACTGGTCAGATCGGTGGCGGCCCAGGACACGTCCAGATCGGCGGGGGCGTCCAAGTCGCGGACCGACCACAGGGCGTCGAGCTCGGGGCCCAGGTGGGCCAGCAGCTCGATCATCACCTGCGGGCTGCATTGACGAAACGCCCGGACGAACTCCTCGTTGACACGTGCCAGGTAGGCGGGCAACGTCTCATCGTCGGCGAAAACGGCACCATGGTACCCGTCCCGACCGCCCGAGAGCCGACGCAGGTAGTCGTTGAGTACGTGTCCGACGACATCATGAACGTTCCACCCCGGACAGACCGTCGGCCGCTCCCAATCCTGCGGATCCAGTGATCCGAGCAGGTCGAGCAGCGCGCGACGTTCGCGTGAGAACAGAGGCCGGGTGTCGATCACGGGACCGAAGATCATCATGCCGTGACAGTAAACCGCCTCGGCACGACACCTGGCCACAGGTTTTCGTGCCGAGGGCTTCACGACACCGCAGGGGGGCGCGTGCCGGATATCGGCTGCCGCGCCGTGAACGGCCTCAGGGGATGCGGAGGAACGTGACCCGTTCCGCGGTTTCGATCATCTGGCGGGCGAAGGCGGCCGAGTCGAAGGTGGAGGGAGACACCCTCAGGGTCTCCGCCATCGCGTTCGCCAGGGCCGTAACGGGCACCGTTCTCGACGTGCCGAGCGTCTGGGAGGGGATCGACGGGCTCGGCGAGCCGTCGGCGGCGCGCAGGGTCTTGGGCCGAGCGGGTCCGCGCCCCGGCCGCCAGGTCCAGCCCCTGGTCGGCGGCCCGGGTGAACGCCGGTAGCTTCGTCCAGGGGAAGGCCGGGTCGCTGGACAGGGACGTGGCGGCCCTTACGTCCGGTCTGAAGATCAGCGACGCGTAGCACACCGTGGACGCCGGGCGGGCGTTGCCGTCGGGGACACCCCAGCCGAACCCGTCCGCCGGCGCGGCCCGCCATCCGGCTCCGGTGGTCAGGTCGGCGAGGGTGTCCTGCGCGGCGGCCGAGAACCAGCCCGCGACCTCGTACCGGGTGCCGCTCGGCGGGCGGGAGCCGGTGAAGTCGGTGTCGTGGAAACCGAACACGCTGTGGCAGCCCGGGTAGAAGGCCGCGAAGGTGGGATCGCCGCACCCGATCGCCGTCACCTGCGGCAGCCTGTCTCCCGACAGGCCGGGCCGCCACCTCCCAAGGGGCACGGCCCGGCCGAGCCTGCGGAACGGAACTCCGCCGTCGGTCACGGGGAACGCGATCCCGGCCGCGTTCGCGTCGTCCGGTGCGGCCAGGTAGTCGCTCTCGACCAACCGGGAACGTTCCAATACCCCTTCCCTGCGGCGCGTCACCAGCCACCGGTTCGGCACGACGGGCACCCGCGTCTTCCCGCCCTCCTGGACGAGCCGGGTCAGCGCGTCCGGAAGCGACCAGTGCAGGTGCACTCCCGGCCCGAGCAGGAAGTCCTGTCCCTCGAAGGGGTCCGGGAGATTCTCCTCGCTGATGTACGGGGTTCCTGGCCGGACGTCCCGTTTCGTCATGGGATCGACGTACGGTAACCGGGTGAAATCCACCGGCTTCATCGACGCGTGCCCACTCCAAAAGGCCGGAGGGGCACGGCGTCAATGCGTCAGGGCGAAGATCTCACCCGGCTCTCGACTCGTGCGACACCCCGAGGTGCGCGGGGATCGCCGGACTCGCCGGGATCACCACCTCACGCCACTTCGAACTGGACGGCGTTTCCGTGCGTGGACCGACCCCCACCGTTTCGAGCGCCCTGCGATAGGCGTTCATCTGCTCTTCGGCCGCCCCGGTCCGGCCCCAGAGGTCACCGATCTCACGCCAGAGCCTGGCCGACTCCCGGTCGACGACGGGAGCCGCGGAGGCGTCCGGATCGGTGAGCAGCTCCTGCGCCTTCACCAGTGCCGCGCCTCCGTTTTTGGAGCGTGCCAGAGCCAGTTCGGCCAAAACCACGTGTGCCATCGCCGGCACCGTCCCCCGCATGTCGGCGAGCAGGCCGAGAGCCTGCTCGGCCAGACCGGTGGCGACCTCCACGTCACCGGAGCGCAGCCGTACGCGGGAGAGAACGACCAGGCCACGGGCGTGCTCGATCGTCCCGGCCGACAGCCGCGAGAGAATCTCGACCGCCGAGGCGGCGAACTCACCTGCCCGGTCGAGGTCGGCGTCCTCAGGACGCACGGTGGCGATCCATGCCCAGCGCATCGCGCTCTGGACGTGGCGGATGGCCATCCGCGCGGGCCGGCCCGCGGCGACGGCCTCCGCCGCGAGCCGCGCGGCGAGCGACGAGTCCTCCTCCTCCGCCGCGGCCGTGCTGGCCCGCCACAGGCTGAGAACCTCCGAGTCGCGGTCAACGGCGTCGGGCAGCGGGGAGATCACCAGCACGCGCTCGACGTACGCGAGGTCGATCTCGGTCTCGGCGAGCACCGCGGCGAGGTCGAGGGCGAGCTCACCCCGGTCGATCCCGAGCCGCTCGGCCTGGACCAGGGCCTCCAGCCCGAGATCCCGGGCACGCATCGTGTCACCGGCACGGTGGTAGCAGCGGCAGAGCGCCACGGCGACGGGAAGGACGGCGAGACGCTCGGGATGCGTCACGGCCTCGTGGCGAAGCCGCTCGTAGGCCTCGACCGCCCGCGCCGTGTCCCCCTGGGCCTCCAGCGCGCGAGCATGACCGAAACGCGCCTGCGCCGCGAGCACGGCGCTGTCGTCACTCGCCGCCTTGGCCGTGTCGGCGAAGAGCTCGGCCGCGGCGGCCGGGTCCCCGTGACACAGTTCGAGCTCGGCCTGACGCAGGGCGAGCCCGGTGTCGACGCGCTGGTGCGGCTCGATCCCGTGGAGGAGGAACTCCATGCCGCAGCCGAGCCGGTCGGCGAGCAGGCGCGTGACGACCGGTGTGGGGGTTCGTTTTCCGGACTCGATGAGCGAAACATAACTGTCAGACAGGTCTGGCCCGGCCAACTGCGCCTGGGACATGTGCCTGCTCAACCGCAATCCGCGGATGCGGTCACCGATGGTTGCTTGACCGGCCATCACCAGAGCCGTTCCGTCGGCGGCACGATAAGATCCACGTCCCACTCCTTACGCACGGTTTACTGTCAATTACAGTAGATCGTACTGCTCTTCCTGGCTAGCGGAGCCGTAGCGGCTGACCGTTTTATCCGGGTTTCACGGCGAGTGTCACCGGAGCGCGCGGCACGCCCGCTCGCCCCTGCTGCCGGCTCGGTTCGTTACCCGCCCGGTCGAGACCGCGCACCGCGCGCTCCAGCGACGACCGCCGCGACGCCGTTCGACTCGACGTAGGCGCGAAGGGGCGCGGAGACGCGGTCGGTGGGGGAATCAATGATCTTGTCGCTCATGCCGGACACGCTATCGGCCCCCGGCGACATTTCTTGATCCGCTTTTCCGGCCGCGCACCGATCCGGCCCCGCTCTCCTCGCAGCCTCGTTCCGCGATGAGGGTCGCCCGGCCGCCGGACCGACGCGACGGGTGGCCCGCCTACGTCGTCCGGTGATCGTCTCTGGTCCGGTCGTGACGTGCACGAGCCTCCATCACCGCGGGCATCTCACCCTCCAGCCATTCGATGAGGTCGAGCAGGCGCGCGGCCGCCTGGGCACCGAGCGGCGTGAGGCTGTACTCGACTTTCGGGGGGATGGTCGGCTCGGCCTCGCGGTGGACCAGGCCGTCGCGCTCCAGGGCCTGCAGGGTCTGGGCGAGCATCTTCTCACTCACTCCGTCGACCCGGCGGCGCAGGGCATTGAAGCGATAGGTCCCCTCGTGGAGCGCGACCATGACCAGGATGCCCCAGCGGCCGGTGATGTGCTCCATCGTCTCGCGCGAGACGCATCCACGCATGAAGACGTCGAAGGTGAGCTGACTGAACTCGTCCTGCGGGGTCGCGACCCGGTCGTCCATCCTTCCACCCTACTTTCTCGCCACACCACCCCAAAGAGAGTACTAACTTTTAGTTGGCGCTATCTATTAGTTAGTACTAACCTGGCGGCGAACCCTTCGAGCGAGGAGAAGTGAAATGATCGTTGTCACCGGTGCCACCGGCCGGCTCGGCCGCCTGGTGGTGGACGGACTGCTGGAGAGCGTGCCCGCCGATCATGTTGTGGCCGCCGTGAGGAATTCCGGCAAGGCGGCCGACCTGACCGCGCGCGGCGTCAAGATCAAGGAGACCGACTACGAGCGGCCGGAGACGCTCAAGGGAGTCTTCGCCCCCGGCGACACGGTCCTGCTCATCTCCGGCGACGCCGTCGGACGACGCCTCGGACAACACCGCGCCGTGGTGGACGCCGCCAGAGCGGCCGAGGTCGCCCGCATCGTCTACACCAGCGTGCTGCACGCCGACACCACGCCCCTCGCGCTGGCCGCCGACCACCGAGGCACCGAGGAACACATCCGCGCCTCCGGGATCCCGTTCACCTTCCTGCGCAACGGCTTCTACACCGAGGTCTACGCGGCGTCCGTCCTTCAGGGCGTCGAGCACGGTGTGATCTTCGGCGCCGCCGCTGAGGGCCGCGTCGCCAGCGCGGCCCGGGCCGACTTCGCGGCCGCGGCCGTCGCCGTGCTCACCCGCGAGGAAGACGGCGACAAGATCTACGAACTCTCCGGCGACACCGCCTGGAGCCTGCCCGAGCTGGCCGCCGAGGTGTCGGCGGCCACCGGCAGGCCGGTCGTCTACCAGGACCTGCCGCACGCCGACTACCGCCAGGCGCTGATCGACGCGGGCCTGCCCGAGCCGGCGGCGACCATGTACGCCGACATCGACCTCGACATCGTCCGCGGAGCCCTCTCCCCCACCCCGGGCGAGCTCAGCGCCCTCATCGGCCGCCCCACCACACCGCTGCGCGAGTCGGTGGCCGCCATCCTCAAGGAGGCGTGAGTCCTCACGACGAGGCCGCCGTCCCGAATCGGGCGTGAAGGCCCCGTCGCTCCAACGCGGGTGTGGACCCCCAGGAAGAAGCCGTTCTGACGTGGGTGTGAACCCCGCGAGAAAACGGCAGCGGCACTCTCGCGCCAACAGGGCTTTCCGCGGCTCAACAGCCCCGCAGCAGGTCCGCGACGATGGCGATGCCGTCGGAGACGGCGTCCGAGGTCAGATTGCCGAATCCGAGGACGAGCCGCGCGGGAGACGGCCGCCCTTCCTGGGGACCGAGGAGATAGCCGCTCATCCCGTACAACCCGATGGACCGGCGGCGGGCGGCCTCGACCACGACACGCTCGTCCGTGCCCGGCGGCAGTTGGGCGACCGCGTGGAACCCGGCGGCCAGCCCGCGCAGCTCGACCTCGGGCGCGTGCCGTCCCAGCGCCTCGACGAGGGCCGCGCGCCGGGCGGCGTAACGTGGCCGCATGTGACGCAGGTGGCGGTCGTACTGACCTGACCTCAACAGGTCGGCGAGCGCGATCTGGTCGAAGACCGGCGAGCCACGGTCGGCGAGCCGCTTCTGATGCGCGACGTCGGCGGACAGACGAGGCGGGCAGAGGATCCATCCGAGACGCAGAGCCGGGGCGAGCGACTTGCTCACCGAACCGATGAGCGCCACCCGGTCGGGGGCGAGGCCCTGCAGGGCACCGACCGGTTCGCGGTCGTAGCGGAACTCGGCGTCGTAGTCGTCCTCGACGATCGTCGCGTCACGGGCGACGGCCCAGGCGATCAGTGCCTGTCTCCGGTCGGGAGCCAGTACGACACCGGTGGGCGACTGGTGGGCGGGGGTGAGGAGCACGGCACGCGCGCCGGAGGTCGCGAGCGCGCCGACGTCGATACCGCGCTCGTCGACAGGCACCGCGACGAGGTCGAAGCCCAGCGTCGCGGCGACGGCGCGGCAGTCGGGGTCACCGGGATCCTCGACCGCCACGACGCGCACCCCCTCCCCCGCCAACACCCGCAGAACGAGTCGCAGTCCCTGCGCGTACCCCGCGCACACGACGGTGTGCGACGGGTCCGCGGCCGCCGCGCGGACCCGCCGCAGGTAGGCGGCGAGCACATCGCGCAGCACAGGGTCACCGTAAGGATCGCCGTAACCGAGCAGGTCACCGGGCGCATCGCGGCAGGCGCGCCGCAGGGCGCGGCTCCACCGCTCGCGGGGAAAGCTCGACAGGTCGGGCACCCCTGGCCGGAAGTCGATCCGAACGGGCCCGGTGAACACGGTGGACTCCGGCGACGGGGTGAGAAAGGACGGCACAGCGGGCACGGGCTGCGGCTCGGCCACCGGCGGGCGGGCCGCGGCGGCCACGCGGGTGGCCGAGCCGCCACGCGTGACGAGGTAGCCCTCGGCCTGTAGTTGCGCGTAGCACTCGGTCACCAGGCCTCGGGAGACGCCGAGGTCCCGGGCCAGGACACGTGAGGAGGGGAGTCGCTCCCCGGCTGCCAGCCGACCGGCGCGGATGCTCTCGCGCAGCGCGTGTTCGAGCTGCACACGCAGCGGTTCCGGCCGGTCCCTGTCGACACGCAACAGGAGTTCGGGTCCCGAACCGGTCCACTCGATCGACATGAAACCGGACCTTACCGCCGAGCCGGTTCCGCTCTAGGGTCGGCCCATGGATCACCAGAAGGGCACCTCCGCGAAGACTCGCGCCGGCATCCTGAACCGCCCGCTGGTCCTGTTGCTGACCGCCTCGCTCGGTGCCCTCGGCGGCTTCTACCTGCTGGCGCCCGTCGTCCCCCTGTACGCGGCCACATCCGGCGCGGGCGGCGTGGGGGCGGGCCTGTCGACCGGCGCCATGATGCTGGGGACCGTGCTGACGGAGTTCGCGGTGCCCGCACTGCTGCGTGCGCACGGCTACCGGGCGGTCATGGGACTGGGCCTGTTCCTGCTCGGAGCACCCGCTCTCCTGTTGCCCGCGTCGGCGTCGATGCCCTCGGTACTGGGGATCTGCCTGGCACGGGGTGCCGGGCTCGGGCTCGTGGTGGTGGCCGGTGCGGCCCTGATCGCCGAACTGGTTCCCGCCGATCGGCGCGGCGAAGGACTGGGACTGTACGGGGTGGCCGTCGGGGTCCCCTCCATCGCCTGCCTGCCGCTGGGACTCTGGCTGAGCGAGCACGTCGGCTACGGACCCGTCTTCGCCGCCGGGGCGGCACTGTCACTGCTCGCGCTGGCCGCCGTCCCCGGCCTGCCCTCCCGGCGAGCGCGGACCGAGCGGCACGAGAAGGGCAACGGCCGAACTGGGCGCGGGCCTGTCGTCCTCCGCGACGGCGGGATCGCCAGGCCCGCACTCGTCTTCGCCCTGGTGACACCGGCCGCCGGCGTCCTGCTCACCTTCCTCCCGCTGGCCGCGCCGGAGGGGGCACGCGATCTGGTCGCGGTGGCCCTGCTCGTGCAGTCCTGTGCCACGCCGCTCGCGCGCTGGGCAGCGGGCCGGTACGGCGACCGCCACGGTTCCGCTCGCCTGCTGGCCCCCGCCGTCCTGGCCGCCGCTCTCGGCACAGCCGGACTCTTCTGGGTGGACAACCCCCTCGCGATGATCGTCGGCATGGGGCTCTTCGGAGCAGGGTACGGCGCGGCCCAGAACGCGACCCTGGCGCTGATGTTCGAGCGTGCCCCCGAATCCGCCTTCGGCCAGGTGAGCGCGGCCTGGAACCTCGCCTACGACGCCGGGCTCGGCGTCGGCGCGGTCGGGTTCGGGCTTTTGGTCGGACCGGTGGGCTACCCGGCGGGATTCGCCCTCACCGCCGCCGTGCTGCTCACCGCGCTCGCTCCCGCCCTGTACGACCGGACGAGGTACACCCCGGTGAGGAAAACGCGAGACACGGCGGCATGACCCGCGTCAGGAGGGCGATGACCTCCCACCCGCCGCGGGAGACGCACACCCATCGACGAGGGTTTCAACGCCCGAGTCCTGACGGTCAAGGCTTGACAACGGGGGCCCGGCGACACGGGTTCCGGCGACAGGAGGAAATCTCGTGGGCACGGTTCTGCTGAACATCACGATGTCGATCGACGGCTTCGTCGCCGGCCCCGACGTCAGCGTCGAGCACCCCATGGGTAAGGGTGGCGAGCGGCTCCACGAATGGCTGTTCAACGACGATGCCGACCGGGAGGTGGACGCCGGGGTGCAACGGGACCTGTCCGCCTCGACGGGTGCGGTGGTGCTGGGCAGGCGGACCTTCGACGTGGGCGTGGGCCTGTGGAAGGACACACCGTTCCCCGCGCCGTCCTTCGTGCTCACCCACGAGGAGCGGGAGGAACTGCCCATGACGAGCGGGACCTTCACCTTCGTCTCCGACGGCCTCGAGAGCGCGATCCGGCAGGCGGGGGAGGCGGCGAAGGAGAAGAACGTCCTCGTGATGGGCGGGGCGGACATCGCCGAACAGCTTGTGCGAGCCGGACTCGTGGACGAGATCCGGCTCCAGCTCGCACCGGTGCTGCTCGGGACGGGCGTCCGGCTCTTCGACCGCCTGGCCGGTGACCGCGTCGAACTGGAGAGGACCTTTATGGCCGGGTCGGCACGCGTCACGCATCTGCGGTTCCGCGTGCTGAGTTAGGGGGAGGCGCCGCTGGAACCTCCCGCCCGGCAGGACTCCGTTACGCGTCCGGTTCCCGCTTCGCGTCGGCGGGGGCGTCCTGGTCGTTCGCGGGCATCTCGGGGAAGTTCCGTCCCCACCACGCGTTCCAGCGGGATTCGAGGTCGGCGAACGCGCCGTCGTCGAGGCCGTATGTGGTGAGCACCATCATGGCGGCGCCGCCCGGGTTGGCGGGCGAGGGCGGGTTCTGCGCGGCGACGAGCAGGCCGTCGCCCCAGCCGTCGACGGTGAGACCGAGCTGGTTGGCCGAGCGGAACCGGACCTGACCGCGCAACGTCTCCCCGGTGGGGCCCCGCAACTCGTACGGGCTCGCCGGAGGCAGCCCGGCCACCTCCGCGAGGCCGGTGGCCTCCAGCACCGGTGTGGCCGCCGCACCGGAGAGGAAGACCGTGCGCCGGTCGGCGTCCGGGTGCCGTTCCAGGGCGAACGCGAGCTGGTGGACGAAGGTGATCCAGCCCTCACTGATGTCGTCGTAGTAGTCGTCCCATTCGGGGTCGCCACCTCGCGGAGCGCGGGTCACCCGCAGGTGCGTACGGCCGCCGAGGTCGGCCAGTTCGAACAGGTCGCCGCCCTGGACCTCCATGCGGCGCTCGGCGGCCGACTCCACGACGTTCTGGTGGTAGATGACCTCGATCTCCTCGTCGAGACCCTCGAAGTGCCAGCCGTGCCAGCGTCGGATCAGCTTGGGGTCGCGCAGCGCGTTCCACACGTCGTCGACGGGTGCGGCGATGGTGACCTCAAGGGAGAACGGCTCGTCTGTCATGGGATGCCTCCAACGTGGGAACCCCGGGCCGTGGGCCTGGGAGGGATGTCAGCTGCCGGTTTCCGGCGCCTCGGAGACCGAGTGCCCGTCTCTTTCCGGCGTGCCCGAGGTGTCATGCCCGCCGGTTTCCCGCGGGCCGGGCGCCGGATGTCCGCCGGCGACGAGACGGTAGGGCCGCCCTCCGGGAGTGTCGAAGCGTGCCGCCACCTGTGAGAGAGCGTCGGCGAGCGCGTCGGTGAAGTCGTGCACGTCGCCGGGCTCGGCGAAGCGCACCCGTGCCTCAAGGGTGAACGTCAGCAGCCGGACGCCCTTCCGGTCGGCGGCGGCGGCCATGCGGGTGACGTCGCGCACGGTGTCGGCGGCCACCTCGACGAGATGCTCGGCGGCGTACTGGTCGGCGACACGGCAAAACCCCTCGGCCACCCCGGCGGCCCCGTCGTCACCCCCTTCACCGCCGTCGGCTCCGTCCGCCTTACCGGCTTCATCGGCTTCGTTCGGTGAGGTGAGCACGCCGGGATCGACGAGGAAGGCGTTCGCGGTGACCCTCATGACGCGCTCGACGAAACCGCGCCGTGGGCGCTCTTCCACCAACTCGATCAGCCCGGCCTCCTCCAGCACCCTGAGGTGGTATCCGACCCGCTGGCGCGGCAGCTCCAGCTCGGTCGCGAGCTGGACTGCGGAGGCGGGCTCGCGCAGGCGGACGAGAAGCCGCCGGCGGATCGGGGTGAGCGCCACGCGCAGACGGTCGGGCTCGTCCATGAGTGTCATCTCGGTCGGCGTCACGCCCCCATGGAACCATTAGACAAATTAATCTGTCAATTGGCGGATCAATCGGACGCGACCACGAGGAGTCGCGATCACATCGGCGTCAGGTGCGCGTCAGTCGTGGCGCGGGGTGCCGGAGACCTCGTGATCGGCGTGGAAAAGAGCCTCACCGATGAGCGCGCGGACATGGGCGTCGCGGGCCCGATAGAGCACGCGGCGGCCGTCCCTGCGGGTGCGCACCAGTCCGGCGAGGCGGAGTTTCGCCAGGTGCTGGGAGACCGAGGGGCGCGCGACCCCGATCGCCTCCGCGAGCGAGCCGACGTCGTACTCCCCCGACGACAGCAGCCACATCAGGCGCAGTCTGGTGGCGTCACTGAGCATCCGGAACGCCTCGACGGCGGTCTCCACCTGGGCGCCGGTGGGTTGCTCCTGCGACGGCTTGTCACCTGACTCATTGTCGCGTGCATACATGACTACATATACTCCGGGAAAAGCGCATCGGCCGCAAACGAGGTAGCCATGTCCGACCAGCAGGACGCCGGTTCTCCGTCCCCCCGCGAGTCCACCGCCTCCGACTCTCCTCACGATCAGCGCCACGAGCCCGCGCACACGAATGGACATGGACATGGACACGGACACGGATCCGTCCATGAACACGGACACGAACGACAGGGCCCCGGCGGTCGCCGGTTCGTAGGGCTGCTCTCACGCGCCGGCCACGCCCTCACCCCGCACAGCCACGACAGCGCGAGCAGGACCGACTCCGCCCTGGAGTCCAGCAGTCGCGGGTTGCGCGTGCTGGCCGTCTCCTTCGCCGTGCTCATGGCGACCGCCCTCCTCCAGGCGGTGGTCGTGGCCTTCTCCGGTTCGGTCGCCCTCCTCGGTGACACGCTGCACAACGTCACCGACGCGCTCACCGCGATCCCCCTCGCGATCGCCTTCTTCCTCGGGCGCCGGGCCGCCAGCCGCAGGTTCACCTACGGCTACGGCAGAGCCGAGGACCTGGCCGGGATCGTCATCGTTCTGATCATCGCCGCCTCCGCCGCGCTCGCCGGGTACGAGGCCGCGCGGCGCCTGGCGGACCCCCAGGAGGTGCGGGCGCTCGGCTGGGTCGCCGCGGCGGCGGTGATCGGCTTCGCGGGCAACGAGTGGGTGGCCCGCTACCGGATCAGGGTCGGGCGCCAGATCGGATCGGCCGCGCTCGTCGCCGACGGACTGCACGCCCGCAGCGACGCCCTCACCTCGCTGGCCGTGCTGCTCGGCGCGGGCGGTTCCGCGCTGGGCTACCCCATCGTCGACCCGATCGTCGGCCTGCTGATCACGGTGGCCATCTGCTTCGTCCTCAGGGACGCGGCCCGCGAGATCTACCACCGGCTGATGGACGCGGTCGATCCGGCCCTGGTCGATCACGCGGAGCGGATACTGGCCGCCACCCGCGGTGTGCGGCGAGTGGGGTCGGTGCGGCTGCGCTGGGTGGGCCACACGCTGCGCGCCGAGGTCGACATCGTGGTCGGTGAGGACCTGTCGCTGCTCCAGGCACACACCGTGGCGGTGGAGGCCGAGCACCGGCTCATCCATCACCTGCCCCACCTGGGTGCCGCCACCGTGCACGCCGACCCGGACGACGGGGAAGGCGCCGATCACCACGCCGTCCTGGTCGGGCACCGGTAGGCGGTCCGTACGAGCGGCCCGCGGTTCCCCGGCCAGGATCCCTGCAGAGGTGCGGGCGGGCTCGATGGAGACGTACCCGTGCGAGCCCGGCGCGGGAGATGTAGTCTCACATGATCACCGTCGCGGCCCGTGGACCGGATCGGCCCGGCCGCAAGCCGTGGCGGCTCACCCCCCGATCCAGGAGAAGCGGCTGCGTTGGCCGATCACAGCAGAGGACGTCCCGGCTGGTTGCACGTCGGCCCACTGGAGGCGCGGTTGACCCGCACCTGGGAGCCTGGCACGTTCCCGCCGGCGGAAACGCTCCTCGCGATACTCACACTGGCGGCCATGCCGCAGGCTCTCGCCACCCGTCTGACCACCCACCTGAGCGGCGGCATCGTGGTGGGTCCTGGATCGGTGCCCGACCTTCCCGGCTTCGAGTGGCTGCGCGGTGTCGCACTGCCCCTGCAGGCGGGCCACTGGGAGCGCAGCGCGGGTGTGTACGATCCCCGGCAGCGGCGGATCGGGGTGGGGAGCGCCCCTTCGCCCTCGGTGTCGGTGTGCGGTCACGAGATCGGCCACGCCACCGACCACATGGACCGGCTTCCCTCGCACTCGCCCTTCTGGACCGGCCTGCACGCCCGCACCCGCGACCGTCTTCGGCCGCCCTACCGCGACGACGTCACCGAACTGTTCGCCGAGGCCTTCGCCTGCGTGCTCACCCGCAGGGCCACCCGGCTGCTCCACCTGATCGGCGAGGAGACGGAGGCCGAACAGGTGTACCACCGGCTGTCGGGGCAGTACGGCATCGGCTGACCGTGGGCGTGCCACGACCCCCGGAGCTATGCTGGGCGAACAGCGGTCAGGAGAGACGAAGGAAAGGCCACGCGATGAACGTGACCATGCTGCCGGGGGGCACCCTCCGCGTCCCCGCGACGACCACGCTGGACAACGGCACCAAGGTCGACGGCACCCGTGACATCGGCCGCGACGACCCCGAATACCCCGACTGGCTGCCCCTCGCGCAGGACGAGGACGAGCAGCGCCGCCGCGACGTCGAGGAGCGCGACTCCGACCGTGAGATCCTGACCCGCTGGCGCACCCGCCGGAGCGCGTGATCCACCCATCGCTCGTCCACCGTGCGCGAAACCGTGCGCGAACCGGTCTGCGGCACCTCCCGTGACTCCTGCGTGAACGACCACGCGCCGCGGATCTCGCTCTGGTTGCGCACCCGCCCCGCCCGAGCGGGCCGTACCCGCGTCCTGGCGGTCGAAGGCCGTTCGGGATCGGGTAAGTCCACCCTCGCCACCGCCCTGGCCTCGGAGCTGGCCGCGCCCGTCATACGGATGGACGACCTCTATCCCGGATGGGACGGCCTGCGGGGAGGGGTCGACGCGCTGGTCGAATGGGTCCTGCGTCCGCTGAGCCTTGAGCGGCCCGCGCGATGGCGGCGCTACGACTGGGCGGACGGCGGCTACGCCGAGTGGCACGAGGTCCCGGTCACCGAGATCCTGATCCTCGACGGCACCGGCTCCGGCGCTCTCGCCGCCGCGCCGTACCTGAGCGGCCTGCTGTGGCTGGAGGCGGCCGACGAGATACGCAAGGCCCGCGCGCTGGAACGCGACGGCGATCTCTACGCCCCGCACTGGGACCGCTGGGCGGCCCAGGAGGAGCGTTTCCACGCCCGCGACGACGTCCGCGCCCGCGCGGACCTGACGATCGCCACCACCTGAGGCCCGGGGGGGAAGCCATGCGGTGAGGCATCCCGTCATCCCTCCCCGCGCCTCGGCCGCAGCACCGGTGGGGGCGGTCAGCGGGGAAGGTTGCGCCCGAGGAAGTCGTCGATGAGCCGGGCGATCTGGGCTCCGTGGCTCTCCAGCGCGAAGTGACCGGCGGGAAGCAGGTGGATCTCCGCATCGGGCAGGTCGCGCTGGAAGGCCGTGGCGCCTCCCGGCCTGAAGATCTCGTCGTGGGCTCCCCATGCGGCGAGCAGCGGGACCTGGCTCGCGCGGAAGTACTCCTGGAAGACCGGGTAGAGATCGATGTTGGTGATGTAGTCGCGGGCGAGCCGGAGCTGTATCTCGGCGTTGCCCGAACGCCGCAGCAGCGCGAAGTCATGGCGCCAGGTGTCGGGGCTGACGAGGCTCTCGTCGGGCACGCCGTGGGTGTACTGCCAGCGGATCGCGTCGAGGGTCTGGAACTCACGGATGGGAGCCTCGGTGGCCGGGGAGGGATCGGCGCCGTAGGCCCGGATCGGCGCCCAGAAGTCCTCGTCCAGCCCGTCGAGGTAGGCGTTGCCGTTCTGGGTGACGATCGCGGTGACGCGCTCGGGGTGGGCGGCGGCGAGCCTCCAGCCGATGGGTGCGCCGTAGTCCTGCACGTACATGGCGAAGCGCGACAGGCCGAGTTGCTCGGTGAAGGCGGTGGTGATCTCGGCCAGGTTCGCGAAGGTGTAGTCGAAGTCGTTCACGGACGGCATCGCGGAGTGGCCGAAGCCGAGGTGGTCGGGTGCGACGAGCCGGTACCGGGTGGCCAGCCTCGGGATGAGATCACGGAACATGTGGGAGCTCGTCGGGTAGCCGTGCAGCAGGAGCAGGACCGGCGCGCCGGGGTCTCCGGCCTCCCTGTAGAAGATCTCCTGTCCGCGCACAACGGTGGTGCGGTAGCGGGTTCGCTCATCCATGCCTAACCTCTTCGATTCATTGAGGGGGTTACTTGCAACCAGCGAAGCACCATCACTGCTAACCTGTCAACATGCTCAAGGCGGTTATAGAGGATGTTGACCTTCTTCTGGACCTGCTCAACACCACCCCCGTGGTCGACGGCCTCCCCACAGACGCGCTGGAAGACCGGCGCGACGCCGCCCGGTGGCTGGGTGAGCGCGATCTGCCCCGTTCGCCGGCCACCGCCGCCTCGGCGCGCCGCGTCAGAGACGCGATCGCCCTCGTCGTCAGGGGCGAAGAACCCGCGCGGACGCTGGAGCCCTTTCTCGAAGGGGTGTCGCGAATCCCGTCGGTCGGCGACGACGGCGTGCGCTGGGAGTTGAACATCGGCTCCGCCGAACCGTTCAGCCTCCGATGCGTGTTGACCTGGGCGCATCTCCAAAAAACCCTGCCCGGCCGCCTGCGCCCGTGCGCCAACGACGACTGCCGCCTGTTCCTCATCGACCACAGCCGGGCCAACACCCGCCGCTGGTGCTCGATGGCCGCCTGCGGCAACCGCCTCAAGGCGCGGCGGCACCATCGGCGCGCGACGAACCGGGACGACACCCGGGCAGCGACGACCGACGACAAGGAAGGGGACTCTCCCCTGAGGTCCGGCCCGGTAGCCGGCTGACCGGCGCCGAGACCGGGCAGGCGTACGACCAAGGGGCGCCGGCATCCTTTCCACACCGCGGCGACCGAGATCCACACCTTGCAATCGCACACGAAGTACGATCGAATGAACACGAAAGAGTTCCGGAACGGCCCCGTACGATCATTTGATCACTCACGTCCCGCCGAGCGCGAGACGCGCGAAACCCATCCGCCGCATCTCGGCCGACACCGAGACCACCGGCGCAGGACGATTCCGAGGAGAGCCCGTGACCACGTGGATGCTGCTTGACTACGGCGAGGTCATCTCCACCTCGCAGCCGCCCGGCGCGACGGCCGCGATGGCCGAGCTCATCGGCCAGGACGAGGTGACCTTCCGCGACCGCTACTGGCGCCACCGCGACGCCTTCGACCGCGGTCAGGCCTCCCACTCGTACTGGAGCGGGGTCGCCGGCAGGACGCTCACCGAGGACGATCCGCTCGTCGCCAAGCTCGACGCGGCCGACGTCGAGGGCTGGCTGCACCTCAACCCGGAGAGCCTGCGCGCCATCGAGGAGCTCGCGGGACACCACGGGCTCGCCCTGCTGTCCAACGCCCCCGAGCCGCTGGCGGCCGCCATCGACGACGCCCCCTGGGCGGCGGCGTTCACCCATCGCTTCTACAGCTGCCGCCTGTCCCTGTCCAAGCCGGACCCCGCCATCTTCGAGGAGGTCCTGCGCCACCTCGGCGCCGCCCCCGGCGACGTCACCTTCATCGACGACCGGGCCGTCAACGTCCACGCCGCGGCGGCGCTCGGCATCAACGCCATCCTCTACCCGGACTGGCCGTCCACCCCTCGCGCGAGCTGACGGTCGCGGGCCGTCTCCCCGCCACGCGAGCCGGCGGGTTCGCGCAGGGCCTCGTACAGGGCGATGTGCCGCTCGGCGGCCGACCGCCAGGTGTGGCGGGCGGCGAGCAGGCGGCCCGCGGCCAGGCGGGCGAGGTCGTCTCCGGCCAGCGCCGCGCCGATCTGGCCGGCGAAACCCGCGGGGTCGGCGGCGAAGCGCGCGGCGGTCCCGAACACCTCGCGCAGGACCGGCAGGTCCCGGGTGACGAGTGGCACGCCCGCCGCCAGCGCCTCCATCGCCGCCAGTCCGGAGCCCTCCATGAGCGGGGGAAGGCGAAGACGGCCGCGGAGGCGACCAGCGACGGCAACTCCTCGTGACCGACGGGCCCCAGGACGACCGGTTCCACGCCGAGGGCGGCGGCGCGCCCGGTCCACCGGACCCGGTAGTCGCGATAATCGCGCGCTCGTGGTCTTCCACCGCGATCACGCTGAAGGTGCCCGCGAGTTCGGTGGTGGTCTGGTGCTGCCAGTCCACGGCTCGGCGCTTGGCTGTCGCGACTCCCGGCCGCGATGTTCGACGCCCTCCTCAAGCGGGCGGTCCGCAACCCGTACTGAGCCGTTTTCTTCGTGAAGGCGCAGGTCGCGGAACGAACCCCCGCAGGTCGAGGTCGGGACTGTGGCGACCGCCGATTCCAGGTCCCCAAGGAGCGGTTCCCTGAGCACGCCGACCCTCGCGTGACGGGGACGGCGAAGGTCCCGTCGAGCGGGTCGTTCCCGCATCGGATTAGCGGCGCACCAGGCAGGGGAGGCCTCAGGTGATGCCGATCGGGGGGCGCGGAGCCGGAGGAGCCCCGGACTCGCAGCGACATCGATCATCTCAGCGGGAGAATCCCATGACTGGACGCGTATCGGCCCCGGGCGGCCTCGGCCGCCGGATCGCCAGGCGACGCGAGGATCTCGGCCTCACCCAGGACGAGCTGGCGCGACGGGCCGGGATCGATCCGAGTCATCTCGCCCACCTGGAGGACTCGGCGGCCTCGCCGAACACCGGCACCGTGAACCGCGTGGCCACCGCCCTGGACACCAGGCCCGAGGAGCTGCTCGACGGGAAGGCCGCCCTGCCGTCCGAACGGGGACGGCCGCCCCTTCGGTCCGCGCTGGAGACGCTGGACAGGGACGAGTGCCTGCGGCTCATCACCCCCGGCGGGGTGGGGCGCGTCGCCTTCGAGGAGATCGGCGGGCCGGTGATCCTGCCGGTCGACTACGCCCTGCACGGCAGCTCGGTGATCTTCCGCACCGCTTTCGGCGGTCCGCTCGACGACGCCCTGCGCACCGGGGCCCAGGGGATCGAATCCAAGGTCGCCTTCGAGGTCGACCGGATCGACGACGCGGGCCGCGAGGGCTGGAGCGTGCTGGTGCGCGGCGGCATCCACCACGTCTCCTCGGAGGAGGACCGCGCCGCCCTGGCGGCGCTGGGCGTCCGGCCGTGGGCGGGGGGCGAGCGGGAGCCGTACGTGCGGATCGCCGCCACCGAGGTCACCGGCCGTCGCATCCGGCGGCGCGACCCGTGACCCCCGCCGAGCCGGCCCCTCCGTCTCAGGAGCCGCCCGTGATCCCCTCGGAGATGGACGCCTGGGTCGTCACCCACCCCGGGCCGATCTCCTCGCGTCCCCTGCGGCCGGTGCGCGTCCCCGTCCCCTCCCCCGGACGCGGTGAGGTGCTGGTCCGCGTGGAGGCCTGCGCGGTCTGCCGTACCGACCTGCACCTCGCCGAGGGCGATCTCCGGCCGCGACGCCCGCGGACCACGCCCGGCCACGAGGCCGTGGGCCGGGTGGTGTCCGCCGGCCCCGACGCCGGGCGGCTCGCGCCGGGCACCCGGGTGGGGGTGGCCTGGCTCCGCTCGACCTGCGGGCACTGTCGCTACTGCCTGCGGGGCGCGGAGAACCTCTGTCCCGGTTCGACCTACACCGGCTGGGACGCCGACGGCGGCTACGCCGAATACCTGACCGTTCCCGAGGACTTCGCCTACCCGCTCCCCGGCGACGTCCCCGCGGAGAAGCTCGCGCCGCTGCTGTGCGCGGGGATCATCGGCTACCGGGCCCTGCTCCGCAGCGACCTGCCACCCGGCGGGCGGCTGGGCATCTACGGCTTCGGCGCCTCGGCGCACCTGACCGCGCAGATCGCCGTCGCCCAGGGGGCGACCGTGCACGTGCTGACCCGCTCGGCGCGGGCCAGGGAGTTGGCCGTCGCCCTGGGCGCGGCCTCGGCGGGCGGCGCCGCGGACGCCCCGCCGAAACCGCTGGACTCGGCGATCCTGTTCGCCCCGGCAGGCGAGTTGGTGCCGGTCGCGCTGGCCGCCCTGGACCGGGGCGGAACCCTGGCGGTGGCGGGCATCCATCTCAGCGACATCCCGCCCCTGACCTATCAGCGGCATCTGTTCCAGGAGCGCACGCTGCGCAGCGTCACCGCCAACACCCGCGCCGACGGCCGCGCCTATCTGGAACTGGCGACGCTTCACCCACCCCGGGTGACGACGGTGCCCTATCGGCTGGCCGAGGCCGACCGGGCTCTGGCGGACCTGGCCGGGGATCGCGTCGAGGGCGCCGCCGTCCTGACGCTCTCCCATCCTGACCCCTGACGCGGGGGGGGCCCCCCAAATGGGGGGGGGACCCCCCCCCGGACAACACACGGGGCGGTACGCCCCCC
>NZ_JBEYID010000017.1:27237-177055 GCF_040635605.1 Streptosporangium sp. NPDC006930
TCTCGGGGTTTTTGTGTATATCTCCCCCCCCCCCCCGCTCCCGCGCCCCCCCCCCCCCCCGCGCCCCCCCCCCCCCCCCCGGCGGGGCCCCCCCCCCCCCGGGGGGGGCCCCCCCCGACGCGAGCACTCCTCTCGGGCCTTTCCGCCGCTCGGGCGAGATTCAGTCGGCGGGCCTGCCGAACCAGCGGGAGAGGTGGTCGTCCAGGTCCTGCTGATCGTCGCCGATCCAGGCGACGTGACCGTCGGGACGCAGCAGGACGCACGGGACGTCCAGCTCCGCGGTGGGATCCGCGAGGTGATCGACCCGGTCTGACCAGCCACCGACGGTGAGGCGTTCGGTGCGATCCAGCAGCAGGCCACGGCCACGATGCAGCAGCCCGTAGAGGTGGCCCTGTCGCACGTCGATGTCGTGCATGCGGCGGCCGAGCAGGTCGGGGCCTTCGCCGAAGTCGTAGCGGATGCCGGTCGCGGTGATCTTTTCGGTCAGGTGGCGGTTCACCTCGTCGAAGTCCATCAGTTCGGTGAGCAGCCTGCGCACGGCCTGCGGGCCCGGTTCGCCGGACAGCAGTTCCGTCTGGGCGCGGGTGTTGTCCAGCACGTCCTCGGCGACCGGGCGACGTTCGGCCTGGTAGCTGTCCAGCAGCGCCTGCGGGGCCCAGCCGCGGATCTGTGCGGCCAGTTTCCAGCCGAGGTTGAACGCGTCCTGAACGCCCAGGTTGAGGCCCTGCCCGCCGATGGGTGGATGGATGTGCGCCGCATCGCCGGCCAACAGCACCCGCCCGACCCGATACCGTTCGGCCAGCCGGGTGGCATCCCCGAAGCGGGACGTCCAGCGCGGGGAGTGCACGCCGAAATCGGTTCCGGCGACGGCGCGTAACCCTTGTTTGAAATCCTCAAGGGTGGGCGGCTGCGCGCGGTCGCCGACTCCCGGCGCGGGGACCACGACGCTGTAGATCCCTTCGCCGAAGGGCCGGAGCCAGAACGGCCGATGGGTCTCGCGGACTTCGGTCACCCTGGCGGCGATCTCCGCCTGCGACATGCCCACTCCCATCTCGCCCATCAGCGTCTCGGTCCGTGAGGGCTCGCCGGGGAAGCCGACACCGAGCAGTTTGCGCACCGTGCTGCGCCCGCCGTCACAGCCGACGAGGTAGCGCGAACGCAGCCGCGTGCCGTCGGCCAGCTCGACGGTCACCCCCTCGTCGTCCTGCTCGAAACCGGCGACCGCGCACCCGCGCCGGACCCGCGCGCCCAGTTCGATCGCGTGCTCTGCGAACAGGCGCTCGATGACCGGCTGTGGGATACCCAGCAGATAGGCGTACGCGGAATCCAGGCCCTTGGGCACGGGTTTGGGGATGGCGGCGAAGAGACCGCCGGCCGGACGTCGTCTTCCGTGCTGGAGCAGGCGCTCCAGCAGTCCGCGCATCGCCATCAACTCGAGACTGCGAATATGCAGGGCGACTATGCGGACGAACGACGTGGGCTCGATCTCCTTCTCCAGAACGAGTACCCGCACGTCGTGCAGTCGCAGTTCGGCGGCGAGCATCGCGCCGGTCGGCCCGCACCCGGCAATGATCACATCGAAGACGAGGGGCGCGCGATCGGCGCCGGAGACCGGTGACCGGAGAACTCCGGGGACGTCGCCCGCGGTGGAGCCGCGCTCGCCCTCGTCGTTCGACGGCGGCTCGGCGGTGGCCTGCTGAGAGTGCATAGGTGTTGCCTTTCGGGAGTGCCTTGTCAAAGAGGCGCTCCCGGCGACACCTACCTCGATCGCCCGGCCGTGACGGGAAGGGGGAGCACCCACGTCGATACAGCGTTCATGGGTCTCACCTCCTCGGGCGGTGTCACGGTCAGCCGCAAACTACAAGCCCGAGCGTCATCCCGTCCATTCCTTTTCCTCACCACCTCACCGTCGCCGCCCCACAGGGGAAAGCCGGGTCAGAAGCAGTGCGACGACCGCGGCGGACGAGAGGACGGCACCGAAACCGATCATCGTCACCTGCGGTGCGAAGGACCGCAGGGCGAGGCTGAACAGGATGGCGGGCAGCCCCATGCCGACGTACGAGATCACGAAGAAGACCGCCAGCACCCCCGCGCGAGAATGCGGCGCCGCGACGGCTGCGGCCCATCCGACGGCGACCTTGAACAGCAGGCCCGCACCCGCCCCGGACATAACCAGGGCGACCAGGTAGAGCCAGAGGACGGGACGGTGGAGCGACAGCGCGACCAGGGCGAGTCCCGAGGGGAAGGACAGCAGGCCCAGCAGGGATAGCCGCCCCTGTGGCTGGGAGCCGAGGAGGATCTGGGCCGTCGCCGCCGCGCCGAACATCAGGAACGGCGCGATCCCCGAGACGAGAGGAGAGGTGACGCCCAACTGGTCCCTGAGCATGATCGCGCCGAGCGAGGAGATGAGGCCGAACACGGCGAACGACACGAAACCCAGGGCGGCGGACGCGGCGAAGCCCGCCTCGCCTCCCGTCCTCAGCGCGAACCTGGCGGGCCGGTCGCGGGCACGTCTCGCGACGTCGACGGTCTCCGGCATGAAAAGCACCAGGATCGCCATCACGGTCATGGTGACCGCGAAGACGGCCTGCGCGGTGACCAGCGGCGTGGGCCCCCACTCCGCGACGACCCCGGCGATCAGCGGGCCCAGCGCCAGTCCGCCCAGATTCGCCGCGGTGGCGACCACGCCGGGCATGGCCGAGGTCCGGCCGGGATGCGCCCGGTCGTACAGCTCGTGCAGGTACGCGGTCGCCGTCGAGGCCATCAGCCCGACGGCCACACCGGTCAGCAGGCGGCCGAGAAGCAGTCCCGGCAGGGCGGGCCAGGCCGTCAGGACGACGGCGGCGAGGACCGCCACGAGCAGGGCGGGCACGATGGCACGGCGGCGGCCGAACCGGTCCGACAGGTGGCCTATGGCCAGAAAGCTCACGGCGGAGCCGACGACCATGATCGCGAAGGCGACGGTGACCGTGGTCGGGCCGAACCCGTCCCTGGCCTGGTAGAGCGGCCACAGCGGGGTCGGCGCGGTACCGAATCCCATCTGGGCCGCGAACGCGGCGGCCGCCAGCCAGAATCCCGTGGCGGCGGAGACCCGGCGCCGCGGCGCCGCCGGCGCCTCCCTGGGAGGCGCCGGTGATCGGACGGGCATGCTCGGCTCCTGGTCACGGTCGTCGGGCGTCGGGAAGGACACCTGGTCACGGTCGTCGAGTGTCGCGCAAGACATCCGCGTGCCATGGGACACGCTCCCCGGGCCTGCCCATCAGGCACCGTCGTATTCGCGATCACCCAGGCGAAACACGAACCGCCTTCGTAATCATTCCGGGACGGCGAACCCCACGGGCCGCGCGCCCACGCATCGGGAGGATCACCTGCCGCACGCCGCGAGAGGCCGCTCAGAGCGCCCTGACCGAGCCGTGGGACACCTGACTCCGAAAGGCACGATCGAACTGATCCTCGACCTGGTGAACGCACCCGATTCGACGTCTACCCCACGCTCAAGTGACGGGCTCCGCGACGCGTCTCGTCACCGGGACCACCTGAAGACGATCGGTGACTCTCATTGGATAGCTTAATCGGGGCAGGGTGAAGAGGTACCAACCGATCCCCAAGAAGGAGCTCCCATGCAGACACGCCGCATCGGCGATGTCCAGGTCAGCGAGATCGGTCTCGGCGGAATGCCGATGTCGATCGAGGGGCGCCCCGACGAGCAGCGTTCGATCGCGACGATCCACGCCGCGCTGGAGGCGGGCGTGACGCTGATCGACACCGCGGACGCCTATCACATGGGCGCGGACGAGGTCGGCCACAACGAGTCCCTGATCGCCCGCGCGGTCGCCGGTTACGGGGGTGACACGTCCGACGTGCTGATCGCCACCAAGGGCGGCCATGTGCGCCCCGGCGACGGCTCGTGGACCCTGGACGGTTCGCCCGACCACCTGAAGAAGGCCTGCGACGCGTCGCTCGCGCGCCTCGGCGTCGAGGCCATCGGGCTCTACCAGTTCCACCGCCCCGACCCGAAGGTTCCGTACGCGGAGTCGGTCGGGGCGATCCGCGACCTGCTGGACGCGGGCAAGATCCGTTTCGCGGGCGTCTCGAACGCCGACCCGGACCAGATCCGGCTCGCCAACGAGATCCTCGGCGGGCGGCTGGTGAGCGTGCAGAACCAGTTCTCGCCGTCGTTCCGCTCCAGCGAGCCCGAGCTGGAGCTGTGCGCGGAGCTGGGTATCGCGTTCCTGCCGTGGAGCCCGCTGGGCGGGATCTCGCAGGCCGGAGAGCTGGGCTCGCGGTTCGCCGTGTTCGCGGACGTCGCACGGGCGCACGGGGTGAGCCCGCAGCGGGTGTGCCTGGCGTGGATGCTCGCCAAGGCGCCGGTGGTGATCCCGATCCCGGGTTCCTCTCGTCCCGAGACCATCCGTGACTCGGTCGGCGCGGCCGACGTGAAACTGTCCGCCGAGGAGACGGCCCGCCTCGACGCGGCCTGACGAGACGCGCTCGGGCATGGGGAGCGGCCCCCGCGATGGTGCCGCTCCCCATGCCCGTCCGATGGACCCGCGCCGCTGCGGTACCGCTCCTGCCAGGCGCGTCCGGCGTACACTCACCCGCTCGTGTCCGTCAGGCCGGTCGGCACGAACCGTCGTCCCGACCGGCCTCACGCGTTCTCGATCATTGAACGCGTACGGCGGGCCACTAGGAGGAATAGACCTCGAAGGCGGAGATCTGCCCGGCGGGCCAGCCGGTGTTCCCTGTGATGTTCAGCCGTACGTACCTCTTCGCCGTCGCCGGGAAGGTGATGGTTACGGTGTTGCCGGTGGCCGGGTCGAAGACGTGGCCCCGCGACGGCACGACCGTCTCGAAGTCGCCGCCGGACGAGGCCTGCACCGACAGCGTCTGGGTACGCGTTCCCCAGGCCGCGGACGGCGGCAGCCTCAGCACCAGGCGCCCGACGGAGGCCTGGGCGCAGAGGTCAACGGTGATCGACTGAGGGAAGGTGTGGTTGGCGCTCTCCCAGTAGGTGTTCGCGTCGCCGTCGACCGCGTTCGCCGCCACGTAGTTCTGGGTGACGCTGCTCGCGCTGACCACCTTGTTCCTGGCGAGGTCTCCGGTGCCGGGAGAGCACCCGGGTGGGGGCCCGGTCGCCGCGGTCACCGTTCCTGAGGGCGGCGAGGTGTTCTGCGCGGCGTCCCTGGCGACCACGTAGAAGCTGTAGGAGGTCGACGGAGTGAGACCGGTGACGGTGAACGACGTTCCCGCGGTGCTGCCCACCTTGACGTCGGTGGCGCCCGCCTCGCGGTAGACGTCGTAGCCGGTCACCCCGACGTTGTCGGTGGCCGCGGTCCAGCCCACCGTGATGCTCGTGCTGGAGGCCGGGACGGCGCGCGCGGCACCCGGCGCGGTCGGGGGCTGGGTGTCTCGCGTGCCGCCGGTCCTGCGGGTCTCGAACTCCGTCGCCCAGTACTTCGTCCGGTCCAGGTAGGCGGTCTCCGCCGCGGTCCCCGTCCTGCCGTAGGCACCCTCGAAGGTCTGGTAGCCGAACCCGGCGGGCGGGGTGGAGTCTGCGGGCTCGATGGAACTACCCTCGTGCCACTCGTTGAACGAGGTGATGGAGACCCAGGTCGGCAGGCCGCCCTTGGCCGGGTCGAGGGCGTTGGACCACTCCAGGTCGTAGGTGGCACCGTTGGCGCGGCCCAGGGTCGGGGTGGTGTTGCCCGGCACCGCGCGGTCGTCGATATAGCCGGGAGCCACCGAGGGCGCCCAGATCAGGTTGTTCTGCTTGGCGTACGCGCTCGCGTTGGCCCAACCGGGCGCGGTGGCACCGGCGATCCCGTCGTAGGTGTACATACCGGAGAAGTGCGCGATCTTCGACGTGTCGGTGGTCTGGGCGAGCACGATGTTGCCCGCGGTGACCTGGTCGAGCGCGGCCCAGTCGGTGATCCTCAGGCTCTCGAAGACGTAGAACGCCGCCCGATCGCCGTGCTCGGCGTCACGGTAGAAGGCCGGGTGGGAGCCGTAGCGGGTGTTGATGTAGCGGATGTCCTCGACGGTGGAGGCCGCCGTGCGCCCCTCGTACGGCTCCAGGTGCCAGGCGACCTTGACGCCGTACCGCGCGGCGGCGTCCATCACGCCCCGGGTGAGCCTGTCCTCGAAGCTGTCGCGGCCCCACCAACTGTAGACGATGACGCCGACCCCGGCCTGCTTGATCCACTGCATGTGCCTGGTGACGGCGCCCGCGTAGTCGCCGGAGTCGTAGGCACCCAGGCTGGGGTACAGGTCGGCGCCCACGTCGTTGGGTGGGGTGCGTCCCCCCTGCTGCCAGTGCCGCCACTCCCCGCTCGTCTGGGGGTTGCCGTACCAGGAGTAGTAGAAGAGATGGACGTTGGAGGACTGTTCGGGCACGGCCGCGCCCCGCGCCGGGAGCGGTGCCTGGGCTCCGGCCCAGCACAGGGTGGCCAGCAGGAGCGCGAGGACCATCTGGGCGCATCGCCCGGTATGGCGTAAGCGACTGACAGATTGATCGGATGTCTTCATCGGCTGACCCTTCGTCACGCGGGGCCGGATCGCCGCGGTCGACGGGACATGTGGTCGCCGCGATCCAGCCGGTGGGGGGCGGAGAGACTGCCACCGTCACCGACGGAGATCGGCGAGCGGCGCTGCGAACACCATAGGATGACAGGCAGATGTCTGCAATGTTTCTACTTCTTTTCGCAAAAATACGCCCGAAGAGTGGCTTTATATGACGCGACAACCGACAGGGGGAGATGAGGACGCGTGGAGCAAAACACCGACCTGGAACGGTCCGATGTTTCACCTTCCCGAATCGCCGCCGGAAGACAGCCGGAAGGAACGGGGAGAGCGCAGAGCCACAGCCCCGGGTGTCGGGAACCTGTGGTTTTTCGCAGGTGAACCCGGCGGAATCTCCCAGTGGTCCGGACGAGGCAACGTACGTAGCGTCGACCGGTGCCCGAATTTAAGATCATCAACAGCCCTGTCCCCCGACATCTCCCGACGGCCCGCGCCGTCACGCTCGCGGTGCTCCTCCTGACGGCGGTGACGACCTTCGCAGGTACGAGCGCCACCGGGGAGACCGGAGAGAGCCGGAAGACCCGCGAGGCCGAGCAGATCGGTCCCGCGTCCGTCGACCGTTTCGTGAACGCCTACCGGGAGGCGACCGGCCTGCCGGGGGTCGCGGTCGCCGTCACCAAGGGGGACGAGGTCGTCCACGTCGCCGGTTACGGCCATACCGCCTCCGGTGATCCCGTCACGGCGGACACCCCCATGGCGATCGCGTCACTCAGCAAGTCCTTCACCTCCCTGGCCGTCATGCAGCTGGTGGAGAAGGGAGTGGTCAGGCTCGACGAGCCGGTACGCGTCCGGCTCCCCGAGTTCGTGATGGCCGATCCGCGGGCGGCGCGCATCACCGTCCGCCAGCTGCTGGACCAGACCTCGGGCATGGCCGACGAGGCCTTTCCGGAAAGAAGCCTGCCCCAGCCCCGCTCGCTCCGCGAGGCCGTCGCGCGGCTGGGAGACGCGAGGCTGGCCGCCGCCCCCGGAACCCGGTGGAGCTATCACAACACCAACGCCCAGGTCGCCGCTCGGCTGGTCGAGGTGGCGAGCGGCATGACCTTCGCCGGTTACCTGCGAGAGCACGTGTTCGGCCCGCTCGGCATGCGGAACAGCACCACGATCGACACCGAGCGCGACCTCCCCGCGAGCGCGCGGGGCCATCTTCACCTGCTGGGCGCCACGCTCGCCGTTGCCGAGCCCCCGGGGTTCGGCAACGGCTCCGGCGGGGTGATCAGCAGCGCGAGGGACATGGCCCGGTGGATGATCACGCAGAGTGGCGAGGGGACAGGCCCCGGCGGCGTCCGTGTCGTCTCCGCCGCGAGCGTCGCGGAGATGCGCACCCCGTCCAGGATCAACGACTCCTACGCCCTGGGCTGGTCGCTCGGCACGACCGCGAAGGGCTCACCGGTCGTCGGACACGGCGGCGACCTGCTCACCGCGACGGCCCAGCAGACGCTCCTGCCCCGGTCCGGGTACGGCATCGTGGTCATGTCCAACACCGGTACGGCGTACGGCGACAGCGACGCCGTCGCGGACGCGCTGGTCGCCATGGCCGAGGGAGAGGAGCCCGAGGCGCCCCCCTCGGTCTCCCCCTTCCTCGTCATCGATCTCGCCATGGCGCTGACCGCCGTCGCGACGCTTCTCATGGCGGGACATGGGCTGGCCCGTTCCCGCCGGTGGGCCGGCCGGTACTCCGGTCGCCCGGTGTGGCGCGCGGCGGCGCGGCTGCTGCCGTACGCGGCGCCGGGGGTGCTGTGCCTCACGATCACCGATGTCTTCGGAGTGCTGGCCAGGGGAAAGGACATCACCTGGATGCAGGTGACCTATCTCTACCTGTCCTTCATGATCTGGCTCGTTCTCGCCACCGGGGCCTGCGCGATCCTGGTCCTCGTACGGATCGGCCATCTGCTGCGGACACGCCGCACGCCCTCGCCCGGCTCCGGGGAAGGCGATCACAGCTCCGCTCAGCCGTCCAGACCTTCCAGATAGCGCAGGATGGCCAGGACGCGCCGGCTGTAGCCGGGGGTTCGCGACAGCCCGAGCTTGTCAAAGATCGCGTTGATGTGCTTCTCCACCGCGCTCTGGGACACGTGCAGACGCTCGGCGATCGCGCCGTTGACAAGGCCCTGGGCCAGTTGCTCCAGTACCTGGGTCTCCCGCCGGGTGAGCCTGCTCAGCGGGTCGGCCCGAGTGGTGCGGACGAGCAGCCGCCTGACCACCTCCGGATCGAAGACCGCCCCGCCCGCGCGGACCCGCTCCAAGGACTCCAGGAACTCGCCCACCTCGGTCACCCGGTCCTTGAGCAGATATCCCAGCCCTTCCGGGGTTCCGGCGAGCAGCCGGGCGGCGTAGGCCGTCTCGACGTACTGCGACAGCACGAGCACGCCGACGTCCGGCCACCGCTCCCGGATCGTCAGTGAGGCCCGCAGCCCTTCGCCCGCCTGTCCCGGCGGCATGCGCACGTCCACGATCGCCACGTCGGGGCGGTGCTCGTCCACGGCCCCGAGCAGCCCCGCCGAGTCGCCGACCGCCGCTACCACCACGTGCCCCGCCTCCTCCAGGAGGCGGATCAGGCCCTCGCGGAACAGCACGGAATCATCGGCGAGGATCAGGCGCATGACCGCTCCGGGCGTTCGGCCCCATTGCGGGGCAGGGTCGCCGTGATCCTGGTCGGGCCACCCGAAGGGCTGTCCACCTCCAAGGCGCCGTCCAGCGCCAGAACCCGCCGCTCCAGCCCGGACAGCCCGCCACCCGCGGGATCGGCCCCGCCCCTGCCGTCGTCGGTGATCTCCACGGTCACCGTGTGCTCGTCCTCGCTCAGAACCACCAGGACGCCTTGGGCGCCCGCGTGCTTCGCGGCGTTGGCGATGGCCTCGCGGGTTACGAAGTAGACGGCCGTCTCGATCTCGGAGACCGGGCGTTCCGCGAGGCCGTAGTGGACGGTCACCGGCACGCCCGCTCGTTCCGCCACCCCGGCCAGGGCCGCGCGCAGGCCCAGCTCGTCCAGAGCGGCCGGGTAAACACTCCAGGCCACGTCGCGCAGTTCGTCCAGGAGGCGGCGCGATTCCACGTATGCCTGGTCCACGAGGGCGGCGACCGCGGCCGGGTCGGCGCCGTGCCGCGCCCTGCCCAGCAGCATTCCCAGGGCCACGCCCCTCTGCTGGACGCCGTCGTGCAGGTCGCGCTCGATGCGGCGGCGCTCGTCGTCGACGGCCCGTACGATGCCGCTACGGGTGACGGTCAGTTCCTCGATGCGGCGGCGCATCGCCTCCCGCTCCCCAGGACCGGCGAAGTACGCGGCCAACCGCCGCTCCGCTGTCACCGTCGCGGCGCCCCACAGCGCGGACAGCCCCAGCAGGACCAACCCGTAGACGGTGCCCAGCGGCCCGCTGTCGACCGTCAGACGCACGCCGGGGTATCGCAGCGAGACCGGGGACGACGCGCCGGAGAGTAGTTCCCCGACGCCGCCATACAGGAAGAGCAGGCCGACGAAGAGGCCGGCGAAGGTCAGATAGCTCGCGAACGTGCCGAACGTCGCCCGCAGCGCGAGGTAGCCGACGCCACTCCCGACCGGCACCCCACCGGTGTCGTATCCGAACCACGCCGCCAGCCGGGCGCGTTCCAACGCGACCAGCCATGCCATCCCCACCTCCGCGAACCGCCGGGCGGCGCGTCGGCCCCCGGACCACGCGGCCAGGATCACGAACAGAACGGCCGCGACGCACAGGAAACCCAGCTCGGCGAGGCCCGTCACGGCCCCTGCGGCCAGACCGGTGACGCGCCGGGCCGCCCTTGTGGCCGGTGTCCCCGACCGGGCGGGACGAGGCAGCGGCCGCGGCATGGCGTTCGTCATCGGCGTCGTCGACATCAGACGAATTGTATTGACCTTCCTTTGAGCCCTTCGGAGCCCGAGCCCCACGCGGGCGATCATCACAGGATCCAATACCTACACAAAACGACCGAAAGGCCCCACCAGCACGAATTCGCGTTGACCGGCCACCGGGGATTGGCCATATTTGCGCAATGATTCATCTACGTCCCCTCGCGGGAGCGATCCTCGCGTCCGTCCTGCTGACCGGCTCCCTCGCCGCCCCCGCCTCGGCCCAGGAGACCATCACCGTCTCCTCCACCGAGGCGGCCGCGCGACCGGGTAACGGCAAGATCCTCTACAACCGCATCAGCGGCGGCCGGGGCAAGCTGAAGGTGAAGAACGGCAACAGCAGGGACGCCGTCATCACACTGGTCCGCGGCAGGTCCAAGGCGATCAGCGTCTACGTCCGCGCCCGGTCCACCGCCACCGCCACCGGTGTGCGGGACGGCAACTACACCATCTTCTTCACCTCCGGCCACCGGTTCGACACCTCCCGGGGCAGGTTCGCCCAGTCCCCCTCCTACCAGCGCTTCACCAGCCGGCTGAGGTTCACCACGACCAGGACCAGCTCGACCGTCTGGACCCTCACCCTCAACCCGGTCAGGGGCGGCAACGCCAGGACGACCGGTGTCAACCCGAACGACTTCCCGTCCTGATCCGCCCCGACCCCATCCGCCCCTGTCCCGTCCTCACGGACTCGGTCGGATACAGCGGGCTCAGGTCCCCGCTCCCCCACCCGTACTCCATCACCACGGCAACACCCGCAGCGTCGCCGGCCACAACCGCAGGGCCGCCTTCCCCTGAGGGAAGGCGGCCCTGCGGTTGTTCGGAGGCGGAACGGGACCCAGCACCTGTAGGCGGCGGAGCCGATCAGCTCCCGGCGAAGGACGCGACGGCGAGCCAGGCGACGCAGCACACCGTCGCGGGACGTACCTTGAACTGCACAGGTTGTTGTATCCGACCAGACCTGGGGAAGGTGTGAACGCCATGGAAGCCGCTACCGTGGAAGGCACCGTTGAGGTTGTCGAGGCCGAAGAAGAGCTCGTTCTGACCGACGACGACGAGGCGCCCGCAGCCCTGGAAGCGAGCGTCGGAGCCAGCACCGACCCCGTCAAGGACTATCTCAAGCAGATCGGCAGGATCTCCCTGCTCAACGCCGAGCAGGAGGTCGAGCTCGCCCGGCGCATCGAGGCGGGGCTGTTCGCCACCGAGCGGCTCAACGAGGGTGCCCGGCTCCAGCCCGACGTGCGCGCGGAGCTCGAATGGCTCGCGGAAGACGGCCACCGGGCCAAGAACCACCTGCTGGAGGCCAACCTGCGCCTGGTGGTGTCGCTGGCCAAGCGCCACACCGGCCGGGGCATGCTGTTCCTGGACCTGATCCAGGAGGGCAACCTGGGGCTGATCCGCGCCGTGGAGAAGTTCGACTACACCAAGGGATTCAAGTTCTCCACGTACGCCACCTGGTGGATCAAGCAGGCGATCACCCGGGCGCTCGCCGACCAGGCCCGCACCATCCGCATCCCCGTTCACATGGTCGAAGTGATCAACAAGCTGGCGCGTGTGCACCGGCAGATGACGACCGACCTGGGCCGCGAGCCCACTCCGGAGGAGCTGGCCGTGGAGCTGGAGATGACCCCCGAGCGGGTCGTCGAGGTCCAGGGATACGGGCGGGAGCCGATCTCCCTGCACAGCCCGCTGGGCACCGAGGGCGACAGTGAGTTCGGCGACCTCATCGAGGACTCCGAGGCGATCACCCCCGAGGACGCGGTGGCCTCCGCGCTGCTGCAGGAGCAGTTGCACACGATCCTGGAGGCGCTGTCGGAGCGTGAGGCCGGGGTGGTGGCGATGCGGTTCGGGCTCGGTGACGGGCGGCCCAAGACCCTTGAGGAGATCGGACGCGCCTACGGGGTGACCCGCGAGCGCATCCGGCAGATCGAGTCCAAGACCATGACGAAGCTGCGCCACCCCTCGCGCTCGCGGGCCCTGCGTGACTATCTGACCTGACCGCTCCCCGGCCGTCCCGCGTCCACACAGGCAGGTGACGCTCAGCCGGCCGTACGGGCGACGAGGGCGGTGACCGTCTCCTCCAGGCCCGACGGCGGTCGCCCCAGCAGGCGCGCGAGGTCGGAGCCGGTCGCGGCGAGGGCACCGGCGCGTACCGCGGGGAACACGCCCCCCAGCCAGCCGGCCTCCGCGTCGGTGATCTCCCGATGCTCGATCGGCCTGCCCAGAACGCGGGTGAGAACCTCGGCGAGCTCCGGATAGGTCCACAGCGGACCGAGCAACTCGTAGGTCGCGTTCTCGTGCCCGGAACCGGTGAGGGCGGCACTCGCGGCCAGCGCCAGGTCACGGAACCTCGCGGTGTTGAGCGGCCGGCCAGCGGTGGAGGAGGTGATCTCACCCTCTTTTCCCGCCTGGGCCAGCGCGGCGCCCAGGAACGCCTCGGAGTAGAGGGCGTTGCGCAGCACGGTGTAGGCCGGACCCGCCTCGCGGAGCGCCCTCTCCGTCGCCGTGTGGTCGGCGACGGGGCCACGGCCGTCCTCCGCGCCCACGGCGCTGGTGTAGACGACGCGGAGCACCCCCGCCCTGACGGCGGCGTCGACGACGGTGCGGTGCTGTCGCACGCGGACTCCGGGCGTCATGTCCGGCCCGGACACCAAGAGCAGCACCTCGATCCCGGCGAGCGCGGCGTCGACGGACGCGGCGTCGTCATGATCACAGTGCCGCACCTCGACACCGCTGCCGAGCAGGTCCTCCGCCTTCTTCGGGGTACGGGCGAGCGCGACGAGGTCTCGGGCGGGGACCCTGGCGAGCAGGTCCTCTATGACGAGCCTTCCGAGATTTCCCGTGACACCGGTCACAGCGATCATGGTCAACGGCGTTTCCTCTCCTCTTCCGCGGCTTCCCTGCGGCCTTTCCACGGGTTTCCCGCGCCCCCTCCCGGAGTCCGCACCGGTTCCGCGCGGACGGTCCCGTCGACGGCCCGCTGACGGCCGGGAGATGCCCGGGGAGCGTACCGGCGAAGGCGCACCGGCCGCCTCGGATTTAATTCCCGCCACGACGAGCCCCGCGGCACGAAGGATCGCCGAACCGAACGGACACGCTGTCTCGCGGGAACGGGCCGCCACCCGCGCCCGACGAAGGGAACTGCCGTCTCCCGCCGTGGCGCGCCGTTCAGGCCTCCCGGGCACCCGAGGGAACGACCTTGCCGAGCCCCCAGGCGACGAGGCCGGTGATCGCTCCGACGATCACCCCGGTGAAGACACTGCTCACCGCGGCGAAGAGGCGGAGGATGAGGGACTGTACCGCCGGGTCGACGTCGCCCAGGTTTCCACCGAGTACGGGCGGGTTGTCGCCGAAGGCGGCCTCCCAGAGCACCTGATGTCCCACGGCCAGGAAGACGCCGTAGAACAGGCCCACGACAAGGAGGGTGAGGAAGGGGTTGGGTACTCGTTTCCAGAGGACGACCGCGATCCAGACGATCGGAGGCACGAAGACGAACAGGGCGTTCACGAAGGTGCCCTCGTGGATGATGTCCAGGTCGTGAAGCACGACCCGGGGCGCGGCGAGAAGAGCGAGGCCGATCACGGCGATCAAGGGCAGCCCGAGCGCCGGGCGCCTTCGGGCGAGCGGCCCACGCGGCGAGGTGTTGTGAGAGGTCATGGCCTCAAACTAGAAAGCGTGAGGGGCGCGGCACATCCGTGTCCGATCTCGACACCCGTACGTCGGAAGGCGACTTTCCGTGTCGCCTCACGTGGACTGCGGAGCGTCGCGACGGCGCCGTAGGGTGGCTGCGTGGTCGAAGAACAGCGTGTTCAGGCACGAACGAGACTCCCGCCCTGGGCGGTCGACGCCCTGATCGGCGTGGGTGTCACCCTCGTGCTGTCGATCGTCATCTCCTCCGGCCAGGGCGGACGGCAGAGCCCGGACCCGATCGCCCATCTGTGGGCCGTGGGCCTGGGGGCGCTGATGCTCGTCCGGCGGCGTCACCCGACGGCCGTGCTCGCCGTCACCGCCCTGGGTTTGTTCGCCTACTACGCCGCCGGCCACCCGGCCGTGGGAGTGGCCGTTCCCGTCGCCGCGGCGTTGTTCTCGGCGGCCGAGTTCGGCCGGCTCGTCCACGCCGTCGTCACCGCCACCGTCGTGATCGCGGTCTCGCTGTTCTTCCGCCTCATCGAGGGTGAGGACTTCTCGTTCGTCGTCGGCTACGAGCTGGCCGGGCACGTCCTGCTCATGGCCGCGGCGATCGCCCTGGGAGACGGCCTGAGGTCGAGAAGGACCGTGCAGGCGGGGGCGAGGCGGATCGCCGAGCTCACCGCCCAGCGCTACCGGCAGGAGGCCGACGCCCGACTTCACGCCGAACGCCTCGCCATAGCGCGAGAGCTGCACGACTCGATCGGTCACACGACCTCCGTCATCTCCCTGCACGCCGATGTCGCTCGCGAGTCGCTCGGCCACGACGAGTCGCGGACCCGGGCGGCTCTCGATCTGATCAAGTCCACCAGCACGTGCACGATGAGCGAGCTGCGCAGGACCGTCGCCCTCCTCCGCGCCCCTGACGAGAATCCGAGGTCGGTCCTCTCGCTGTCGAGCGTGGGCTCACTGCGTGAGACGGCCGCCGCGGCGGGGATCGACCTCGACCTCGAGATGCGTGTCACCACCGAGCTTCCCGCGACGGTCGACGCCTGCGCGTTCAGAATCGTCCAGGAGGCGGTCACCAACATCGTCAAGCACTCGCGCGGCACCCGCGCCCGCGTCGTCGCGCTCGACGACGGAGCGGTCCTGCGCCTGTCCGTGACCGATGACGGCCCCGGGCAGGACCCTGACAGCGGAGCGGGGCACGGCATCGCCGGGATGCGCGAGCGCGCGGAGACGCTCGGCGGCACCCTGACGGCCGGGCGCGAGTCCACGGGTTTCACCGTCCGAGCCGTCCTTCCTCTGGAGCAGGCATCATGATCAGGGTGGTCATCGCCGACGATCAGGAGCTCGTACGCGCGGGCCTGCGAGCACTCCTCGAAAACGATCCGGACATCACCGTCGCCGCAGAGGCGTCCGGCGGACGCGCGGCGCTCTCCCTCGTCCGGGAACTCCGCCCGGACGTCGTGCTCATGGACATCCGCATGCCCGGCATGAACGGGCTCGAGGCGACCGCGGCCATCCGCGCCGATGGCTCCCTGGACGGCTCACGGGTGCTGATCCTCACCACCTTCGACGACGAGGAGGACATCGTCGAGGCCGTCACGCTCGGCGCCGCCGGCTACCTCCTCAAGGACACTCCGTCGGAGGACCTCCGCAAGGCGGTGCGCACGGCCGCCGAAGGGGGGAACGTGCTCTCCCCCGCGATCGCCCGGCGCGTCATGGAACGCCTCGCCCGGGCCCCGAAACCACCCGTGCCCGACCCTCGGCTCGCCACCCTCACCGAAAGGGAACTCGCCGTCCTGACCCGGATCGGGTACGCCGAGACCAATGACAGGATCGCCGCGGCCCTCTTCATCAGCCCGGCCACCGTACGCACCTACGTCAGCCGGATCCTGACCAAACTCGACGCGCGGGACCGCACGGCGCTCGCCGTCATCGCTCACCGCTCGGGCCTCGGCACCACACCCCCGCGCGGGCCGCTTCCGAGCTGACCCAGCTCCGCCTGCGCGGCCGCCGCCTCGCGCCGTTCCCGGCCCGGCACCGGTTGAGGTGGATCAGGTCACGATGCCCTCACGCATCCTGGTAATCGTATTCTGCGATCAAGGAGGATTACATGACGGAATCTATTGCCGCGGAGTTCGAAGCGCTCGACGAGCGGTTCGCCGATGTCGGGGGCGACAAGCGGATCGAGCGGATCTACCACGGTTGCCGGTGGGCCGAAGGTCCCACCTACGTCCCGGCGGGTCGCTATCTGCTGTGGAGCGACATCCCCAACGACAGGATTCTCCGATGGGACGAGATGACGGGAAACGTGGGTCCCTTCCGCGCTCCCGCGGGCTACAGCAACGGTCACACCCTCGACCGGCAGGGCCGGCTGATCTCCTGCGAGCACGGCGCCCGGCGAGTGACCCGCACCGAGCACGACGGCTCCGTCACCGTCATCGCCGACCGTTGGCAGGGCAAGCGCCTCAACAGCCCCAACGACGTGGTGGTCAGGTCGGATGACTCCGTGTGGTTCACCGACCCCAGGTACGGCATCGCCAGCGACTACGAGGGCCACCACGCGGAGAGCGAGATCGGCAACGATCAGGTTTACCGTCTCGACCCCGCCACCGGAGAGATCACGGCGGTGGCCGACGACTTTGCCCGTCCCAACGGCCTGGCCTTCTCGACGGACGAGTCCCTGCTCTACGTCGCCGACACTCAGCGCGGGCATCTGCGGGCCTTCGAGGTACGGGGCGCCAATCTGGAGAACGGCAGGGTTCTCGCGGAATGCTCGGCGGGCGGTCTCGACGGGATCAGACTCGACACCGCCGGTCGGATCTGGGCGGCGACGCACGAGGGAGTGCACTGCTTCGCCCCGGACGGCACCTTGATCGGCAAGCTCAGGCTTCCCGAGAAGACCTCCAACCTGGTCTTCGGCGGCCTCAAGCGCAACTGGCTGTTCATGACGGCCTCCACCTCCGTCTACGCCATCATGACCAACGTCCGCGGAGCATGATCTTCCGAAAGCGGGACGGCGGCCGGCTCACGGATGCGACCGATGCACCGGGAAGCCTGGCGGAGTCACCGAGCACGCGGGGAGAACATCGAGTCCAATGGGGCGCGTCCCCCTCTGACCTCGTAAACTCCGTGAACCCATCGAAATGGATCGGCGCGAATCCGGACCGGTGGCGCCGCGCCGCATTTCCCCCCGGCCTGAAGGCCGGAGTGTCCACCCCGGAGGTATTCGATGCACGTCCCCCAGGACCCCGGGTCCGAGGCGACGCCCCTCCAGCCTTCCGGCCCGCCGCCTTACCGGCCAGGTGTCCCCGACCCGTCCGGCGCGTACGGTCCGCCACCGGGCGCGTACGGTCCGCCCGTGGACCACTACCCGCCCCCGCCGAGGCACGACCCCTGGATGGTGCCGGCGCCGCCCGGCAGCCGCTACGACCTGCTGGCGCGCACCCGCCTGCACGCCTGGTGGCGCCCGGTACTGGGCACGGTCGCGGGACTCGCGGGCCTCATGCTGGCCGGACTCGCCGTCATCCTCGGCGGTGCGACGCTCAGCGTGATCGTGGGCGCCGAGATGGGCGGATCCGAGGAGCAGATCTTCACCGATCCCGTGCTCGACCTGGGGATCAACCTGCTCTCGATCGCGGTCGTCCTGCCGATCGTGTACGGCGTGGTGGCGTGGATCCAGCGGCGCCCGCCGGGCACCCTCTCCTCGGTCACCGGCCGCCTGCGGTGGCGGTGGATGGCGCGATGCACGGCGGTGGCGATCGGCGTCGTGGTTCTGGGCCAGGCCGCCGTCGCCGTCACCTACGTCGCCACCGGGGAGGACCTCGGCGAGCTGTTCGGCTGGGTCGGCTGGGAGCGCTTCCTGCCCGTTCTGGTCGTCACTCTGCTCCTGGTGCCCTTTCAGGCCGCCGCCGAGGAGTACGTCTTCCGGGGATGGCTGATCCAGGCGTTCGGCGCCTTCCTCGCCAATCCGTGGCCGGGCATCCTGCTGAGCACCGCCGCCTTCACCGCGGTGCACGCCTATGTCGACTGGGGCATCGTCGATGTTTTCGCCTTCGGTGCGCTGATGGGCTGGCTCGCGGTACGGACCGGCGGTCTGGAGGCGGCCATCGCCCTGCACGTGGTCAACAACGTGCTGGCCTTCGGGGTCAGCGGAGCCGACGGCAGCCTGCCGGAGGCGCTGAAGCAGGGGTCGGTGCCCTGGCAGACCCTGGCGGGAACGGTCGTGCAGCTCGGCCTCTACGCGATCGTGGTCCTGGCCATGGCGAAGAGGCGGAGGATCGAGACCGTCTCCCCGTGACTTCCCGTGACTCCCCCTGAGCCTGGTTTCCCCCGCTTCCCCTTTGAGCCCCGGCCCCGCTGATCCCCGCACCGCACCGTGTCAGAACGGCCTGTCCCCCGATCGCCCGCCTTCGGGCGCAGACGCCCTGTCGTCCGCGTGGAAACCGGTCGGCACCACGTACTCCCACCCCTCTCGCCAGTCGAACGGCGCGTCCACCAGCTCCTCCAGCTTGCGGCCGTCGAAGAGGTGGTCAAGCGCCCATCTGTTGGCGGAGTGGGAGATCACCAGGACACGATGGCCGTCCCAGGTGGCCGCGAGGTCGCCGAGGAAGTCACAGGTCTGCTCCACTACCTGACGGTAGCTCTGCCCACCCGGCCACGGGAGGTCGATGTGACGTGACCGCTCGTCGGCGAGCCGGATGACCGGCATGCCGTTGAGTTCGCCGTAATCGCACTCGCGGAGCCGCGCGTCCCGGTGGACCGGGATGTCGGAGCCACCGAAGGCGATCTCGGCGGTCTCGACGGCGCGCCCCAGATCGGAGACGAACACGACCGAGATTCCGTCATCACGACGGCGCTCCCCGAGTTCACGGGCGAATTCGCGACCGCGCGGCGAGAGTGTGCCGGGAAGCCAGCCGGTGGCGATTCCCGCCTCGTTGTCGGTGCTGATCGAGTGCGTCTCGTAGACGAGCTCCACTGCCATCGCGAAACCTCCAAGATCTCCAGTCCGTCACACCGTCGGCGACGGACCAACTGATCACGACTTCATACACCACGAAATCATCCGAGCACGGACAAGCGAGAGACATTCCGGGTGTCCGCTTCCGGACACCTCCGCCTCCGGCGCCGCGCCCGTGCGGCCGATCCGGGCGACGTGTCCGGGCTACCCTCAAGGCTTCTTGACATCTTATATGCCAACTTGGCTATATTGCTGAAGTGGCAACCACATTCGAAGTACTGGCCGAGCCCCGGCGCAGGGAGATCCTCGATCTGCTCCGTACCGGCGAGCGCCCCGTGGGCGACCTGGTGGAGCGGCTCGCGTTGACACAACCGACGGTGTCGAAACACCTGAGGATCCTGCGCGAGGCGGGCCTGGTCGAGGTCAGGCACGACGCGCAGCGCCGGTGGTATCGGCTGCGGCCCGAGCCGCTCGCCGAGATAGCCGCCTGGCTTGAGCCCTACCGGAGCATGTGGAACGAGAGCCTGGACTCGCTCGAACGCCGCCTCGACGCCATGCCGGAAGAGATCTAACGAGACCCAGGAAATCCGGCAAAACCTAAGAAAGGGCGACATAGTGGAAGAGCAATTGGCGACCCTGCGGACCGTCGGCGACCAGCCGGTGCTGCGCTTCGAACGACGGCTGGCCCACTCCCCGGAAAAGGTCTGGAAGGCCGTCACCGACCCTGCCGAGATGGCCCACTGGTTTCCGGCGACGGTGGAGACCGAGAAGTCCGTCGGTGCGGCGATGCGCTTCACCTTCGAGGGCGAAGACGACTCCACTCACGGCCAGATCCTGGAACTCGACCCTCCGAAGGTGTACGCGTTCCGCTGGAACCAGGACGTGCTGCGCTTCGAGCTTCTCCCCGACGGGCCGGGCTGCCTGCTCGTCCTCACCCACACGCTGGGAGGCGGCTGGACCGGCAGGCTGACCGCGGGCCGCACCGCGGCGGGCTGGGACCTCTGCCTGGCCGCGCTGCTGTCCAGGCTGGACGGCGAGCCCTTCGAGCGGCCTCCGGGCTGGAGTGGCCGGATCGCGGACTACGTTGAGATCTTCGGCCTGGCCGAGGGGGAGACGCGAAAGAACGGAGACGGTCACCTCGTGAGGTTCGCGCGCGACCTGATCTGGAAGCCCGTCGAGGAGGTGTGGAACATCCTCGCCGCAGGGGAGACCCTCCGCCCTGGCGTGGAGCCCCCGACGTGGTTCACGAACCCGCATGTGCCCGCGGGTCCCGTCAGGGAGGTCGGAGCGCCGCGCGCCCTGGAGTACGAATGGCTCCATGAGGGCGAGCCCGCGGGACGGGTGCGCTGGGAGCTGGCGCACGACCCCGCGCAAGGCACCCGGGTCGTGCTGACGCAGACGCTTCCCGCCCGGCTGGCCGATGTTCGCGCGACGGCGCTCGCCGCCTGGCAGGCGCACCTGGAGGTGTTCTTCACCGTCGTCCAGGGCGAGGCCCCGCACCCGCCGCAGGGCCGCGTCGAGGAACTGCGGAAGCTGTACGAGCACCGCCTGGGCTGACACCCGGACGCGGCATGAAACGCCGGAGGCCGGATGGAACCGCCGCCGCGTCGCGGCGGAGCGTCCAAGCCCGTGGATCGTTTTCGAGTCCGGGACTTCCCACGTGACCCCACCCGCACCCGGCGTCTCGCGTCGAGCGCCGACGCCGGGCGGTTCACAACAGCCGTCTCTGCACGACGTCGGCGATGACCGTGGTCACGACCCTGCCGACCTCTCCCGCCTCAGGTGGGGCGCCCGCCCGCCCGGCGAATATCAGGTGCCCGGCCCCGACCAGTGAGATCGCGAGCGAGTCGACGTCCGCGTCGACCGCGATGCGGCCCATCTCGCACTCGTTGGCGAGGTAGGAGGCGATCATGGCCGCGGCTTCCGCCATGACCGGGATTCCGTGGGGCGGCCCGGCCTGGCGTAGCCGGGCGCGCAGTTCGTCGCGGAAGACGACGAGACCGACGATCGACACGGTGACCGGGTCGAACAGTTCTCTCAGCGCGCCGGTGAGGTTGCCGTCCACGGTGCCGGTGCCGGCGGAGTCGCGCAGGGCGGCGGCCTGGTCGCCGATTCTCGCGATGCGCTCTCGCACGAGTTCGGCGAGGAAGTCGTCGAAGTCGGCGAAGTGCCGGTGCAGGACCCCCTTGGCGACGTCCGCCTCGGTGGTGACCGCGCGGCTGGTCAGCGCGTTCGGCCCGTCCCTGAGCAGGACGCGCTCGGCGGCGTCGAACAGGTGCCTGCGCGCGTCGCGGATGTGCACCCCGGTCGGCACAGCGCGTCCCTCCATCTCTTGACGGCCTTCACCCGATTGACGAGTGGGCATGTGCCCACTAAAGTGGGCGTATGCCCATTATATCGCGGGAACCGCCCAGCCCTTCCGGTAAAGAGTCCCACAACGCCAGGCGGATGGCGGAGTCGTTCGGAGTGGACGCCGAACGCTACGACCGGACCCGGCCCCGCTACCCCGACGCCCTGGTGGAGCGGATCGTCGCCGCCGGTCCCGGACCCGACGTCCTCGACGTCGGCTGCGGCACCGGCATCGCGGCCCGGCAGTTCCAGGCAGCCGGCTGCCGGGTGCTCGGGGTCGATCCCGACGCGCGGATGGCCGAATTCGCCCGGCGCACCGGGATCGAGGTGGAGGTGTCGACGTTCGAGGCCTGGGAAGACGCCGGCCGGACGTTCGACGCGGTGGTCGCGGGCCAGACCTGGCACTGGGTGGACCCGGTCGCCGGCGCGGCCAAGGCGGCACGGGTGCTGCGGCCCGGAGGCAGGTTGACGGTGTTCTCTCACGTGTTCGATCTCCCGCCCGTTGTCGCGGAGGCCTTCGCCACGGCCTACCGACGGGTGGTGCCGGACTCGCCGCTCGACTTCCAATGGCAGAAGCGCCCCTCGGACCCCTACCAGGCGCTGTTCCCCAGGTTCGCCGACGGAGTGAGGGAGGCCGGCGGATTCGGCGAGCCGGAGCGGTGGCGATTCGAGGAGGAGCACTCCTACACGCGCGACGAGTGGCTGGACCTGCTGCCCACCAGCGGCGCTTTCACACTGCTTCCGGCGGACCGACTGACCGAGGTGCTGGAGGCCGTCGGAACCGCCATCGACGCGATCGGGGGCGGCTTCTCCATGCCCTACACCACGCTGGCGGTCACCGTGGGGCGCACCGGCGTCGCCTGACCCGGCTTGAAGGACGGGCCGCGACGATGTCCGGCCGCCGGAGTGGGCAAAGGAACGGAACGGGAACCCCGAAAAGGGGAACGCTCCGGCGCGACGCCGAAGCCGCCCGCGAGCGCGCTCACCGAAGCGCATTCACCGGTGGGCGGGGGTCAGCGTCCGGCCCCCTCGGTGATCCTCGGCAGATCCCCCCAGGAGACACCCGGGGGCGGAGCGGTCGCGCAGACGACGTAGTGGTGCGGGGCCATGGCCGACATACGGCCGGACAGCAGGCTCAGGCAGGCCGAGTGCAGTGCCTCCGGAGTGGTCTTCGCCGATGTGAAGCACACCAGCCGATGCCCGAGCCGTCCGTCGGCCTCGGCGGTGACGACCGTTTCCGCGGCGCGAGCCACCTCGCCGTCGCCGGCCGACCGGGCGAGCGCGTCCCTCACCAGGCGTTCGACCTCGGTGAGACGGACCCAGCAGCCGTCGATCAGGAGCCAGCCTTCGTCCCGGGGAACCGGGACGACGCCGGTGAGGGCGGTCAGCTCGCTCAGCGGCACGTCCCGATCACCCGCCTCGATGAGCAGCCGCGCGATCCCCTCGCCAAGGGCCCGCGCGTCGTCGCGGGGCAGGCAGCGCGGGTCGGCCCACAGGGTGACGTCGAGCTCGCCGTGCAGCCGGTGAACCCAGAGCGAGGTGCGTGTGGGCAGAGTGGCCGGTGGAAGCCAGACCGAGTGAACGTCCTCCCCGGTACGGCTGACCCGCGCACCCCGGCCGGGGACGCTCATGTCGTTGAACACGAGGTCCCTGGCGAAGAAGAGACCCCGCTCCCGCTGGACGTCCTCCATCACCCGGATGAGGGCGTCCGAGTCGAACCGGCTGTTCTGGTACGCGGCCATCGTCGCCGAGCGCGCGCCGTGCAACACGGTGTCGAAACCGTCCTCGCCGATCTCCACCGGGATCAGCGCGTCCTGGGCGAGCGGTCCGACGTACTCGCGTAACTCCGGCCGGAAGCGGTTCGCCGAGATGGACAGCACCACGACCGTCCGCAGGCGGGCCCGCACTCCGGCGAGTGCCGCCAGGGCCGCGAGCACCACCGCCGACGGGCTCGCCCCGGTACGCGCGGAGATCCGCCTCAGCGCCCCGGCCGCCGGAACCGAGCGCACCCGCAGCCGGGGAAGCACCCAGTCCGTCTCGCCGTCCACGGCGACCGTGAGCGTGGACCGGGGCACCCCGCGCAGGTGGCCTTCCCAATAGCGCAGCGCCGCCTGCGCCCGCCGCAGACCGGCCGGAGTGCCCTCGGCCGCCGCGACGTCGAGCGGCTGCGGCGCGGTCACCGGCGCGAGCGGTTTGCCGAGGAGGAGTTCGTCCCACTCGGTGAGCAGTACGGCCAGCCCGGCCGCGTCCATCGCGCTGTGCGTGGTCACCAGGACGACCTGCCGGGGTACACCACCGGAGGTGATCACGGCGATCCGGAGCGGGATCTCCGCCTCCAGCGCGAAGCGCGTCCCGTGAAGCCGGCGCGCGACCTCTTCCGCGAGGTCGGCGTCGGGCGTCTCGGCGCGGATCCGAGCCGGTCCCCCGCCCTCGGCTCCCGCCGCACCACGCACTCTCCCGCCGGTGGCTCCCTCCGTGCCCTCCGGCCCTCCGGCCCATCCGCTCTCCGTGTCCTCCTCGCTCACCGGAGCGTCCGCCCGGTTTCCGGCGGCGTCCGGTCCGGCCGGGGGATCGCCGGTGTCGTGTACCTCGACGACCACTCCTCCATCGGCCAGAACCCACTGGAGGCCGTCATGGAAGGTCGTGCGCAGGGACTCGTGCCGGGTCACCAGCCGGATCACCGCCTTGGTGATCACGGCGAGCGTCGTACCCGGCTGGAGTGCCCGCACGACGCGGTAGTTCATGTGCTCCGGCGGGTCGGTGAGCATGCAGCGGACCATGTTGGCCTGCCCCGTCGTCAACGGACCGTGGCGCGCCGTCAGATCGGAGAAACGTACGGCGTAGGAGTGCTCCGGGAGGTCAGGTCGGTGCGGGAGCCGGAACCGTTCCTGCCCGGACGAGAGCGGTCGTGCCACGGGGAGCCGCCAAACCGGAAAGTCCGTTATTGAAAAGTTTACTTACAGTTTCGGGGGTGACGTCAGTGAATCACGTCCGTGGGAGAGGCGGCAACCCCCTGCGGGCGCACCACCGGCCCACCCGGCTCGCGCCCGCGGCGAGCGAATGAAGATTCCGCCACCCCTCATTGTTCCGCCGGAAATATGAATGTCAGGGAAGGATTTCGGCCAGCCACGCCGACTGCGCGGCGAGGTGGTGTGCCTGGCCGCCCTCGTGGCCGTTCCACTCGTACGCCAGGACCTCCTTCGTACCGCCGTAGTGGTTCACGCAGGCGTAGACGCCGGAGGGCGGGCAGATCTCGTCGCGCAGGGCGACCCCGAAGTGCGCCGGGCAGCGCGCGTCCCTGGCGAGGATCGCGACGTCGAAGTAGGCGAGCGCGGCGAAGGCCTGGTCGACGAGACGGTGATGCGTGTGGCACCACGTCACCAGCTCCGGGAACGGCCCGTCCGTGGCGACCTGCGTCGATCGCTTGATGTGACACAGGAACGGCACGTTGGGCATGGTGGCCGCCACGTCCGTGCGCAGCGAGGCGGCGACGAGGGCGAGCGCGCCGCCCTGGCTCGTGCCGGTGGTCACCAGGCGGGCCGGGTCGGCGCCGGGCAACTGGGCCGCGGCCTCCACCGCGCGGACCGCGTCGGTGAACAGCCGCCGGTAGTAATAGTGGTCCCGGTCGGGCAGCCCGTCGGTGAGGAAGCCCGGCACGTGCGGTCGTCCGGAAGCCCCCAGGTCGGCGGTGTCACCCGTTCGCCACGCGCTGCCCTGGCCGCGGGTGTCCATGATCAGGTGCGGATGCCCGGCCGATGACCAGTACAGCCACTCGTGCGGCAGCCCCCGGCCGCCGCCGTAACCGACGTACTCGACGATGGTCGGCAGGAGCTCGGCCCGGTCGCGCGGAACCAGGTACCACGCTTTGATCGGGTGCCCGCCGAACCCCGCGAAAGTGACGTCGTAGACGTCGACCGTACGCAGCGGAGTGTCCCGCACGAGTCTCGCCTCCACACTCAGCGGAAACTCCTCCGCGGCGGCCAGCGTGGCCGTCCAGAAATCGTGGAGATCCGCCGGGGGGAAAAGTTTCGGGCGGTAGTTTTCGAGTTGCTCCACAGCTATCTCGGTGAACATCTCGGGGTTGCTCAAGGTCGGCTCCGGGTGGCTTGGATCACATCGATTCGAGCGGTCGCCGTGAATTCGTCGAGGATCACGTCCTCCGACGAGCCATAGGCTCAGCCACCATAGCGGCCGAGGGAGAAAGCCCGGCAGGTGGCGTCGAACAGGGGACGGCTCACCGTCAAGGCACTGTGGCCTCCCGGATATGGCGGGTCTCCGCCGCGGGTCAGACGGAAGGCGGAGGGGCCTCGCCACGGCTGTTGACCTCGGCCGCGATCCGGCTGGCGCGCCGGCCGATCAGGAGCAGCCCGCCGACCAGGAGCGTGAACTGCAGGGCGATGATCGCGTAGCCGACCGCCTCCGGGAGATCGAACAGCGCGGCGGCGACGACGGAGGCCGCGAGCACCAGCCCCACGGCCGCCGCCAGCCGGCGCATCGGTGCCCTCGCCCACGCGTGCGCGGCGTTCCACGCCTCGCGGGAGGCGAGGGTCTGCCGGGTGCGAAGGCCGGCGAGCTGGTTTCGGGTGTCGGTCGCACCGGATTCGTCATGGAACGGGATCAGCAGGAGCGCGAGCGCGGGGAGGGTGAGGACGGAGGTCATGATCACCGGATCCATGTCTGGATGCTACCCGCCAGAGTCCTTCGGTGGTGAACGTCAGCAGGGCGGCGAACCGCTGTTGGACGGCCATGCCATCATGAGCAAATATGAAAAATGCGTCATTTTGGAATGATGTTGGCCGTCACCTGATCCGCTACGGCGCGACGTTCACCCCAAAGGTCATCGAACGGGCGGCGGGGGCGTATGTCTACGACGACGCCGGGACGGCGATCCTCGACTTCACCTCGGGTCAGATGAGCTCGATCCTCGGGCACTCCCACCCCGACGTGGTCGCGGCGGTCTCACGGTCGATCTCCTCGCTGGATCACCTGTACAGCGGCATGCTGAGCAGGCCCGTCGTCGATCTGGCCGGCCGGCTCGCGTCGACGCTTCCCGAAGGCCTGAGCAAGACCCTGCTGCTGAGTACCGGCGCGGAGGCCAACGAGGCCGCGATCAAGATGGCCAAGCTCTACACCGGCAGGTACGAGATCGTCTCCTTCGACCGGTCGTGGCACGGCATGACCTCGGGCGCCTCCTCCGCCACCTTCTCCGCCGGTCGCCGGGGATACGGCCCGCCCATGCCGGGCAACCTCACGCTCCCCTCGCCGAACGCGTACCGATCCCCCTTCCGTCACGCGGACGGGTCGTACGACTGGGAGGCCGAGCTTGAGTACGGGTTCGCCCTCGTCGACCAGCAGTCTTCGGGAAGCCTGGCCGCGTGCCTGGTCGAGCCGATCCTGTCCTCCGGCGGAATCATCGAACTCCCGGCCGGATACCTGCGGCGGCTGAAGGAGATGTGCGCCGAACGCGGGATGCTGCTGATCGCGGACGAGGCCCAGACCGGACTCGGACGCACCGGCGAGATGTACGCCTTCGAACGCGACGGCGTCGTCCCGGACCTTTTGACGCTCTCCAAGACCTTGGGCGCGGGCCTGCCGGTGGCGGTCGTCGTCACGTCGCCGCGGATCGAGGAGGTCTGTCACGAACGCGGGTTCCTGTTCTTCACGACCCACGTCTCGGACCCGCTCGCGGCGTCCGTCGCGCTGACCGTGCTCGACGTCATCGAACGCGACGGCCTCGTGGCGCGGGCCGCGATCCTGGGCAAGCAGCTCAACGAGCGGTTGCTGGACCTGCGTGACCGCTTCGAGGTGGTCGGCGACGTCCGCGGCCGCGGGCTTCTGCAGGGCCTGGAACTGGTGACGGACCGGCCGAGCAAGTCTCCGGCGGAGGCGCTCGGAAAAGTCTTGACCATGGCGTGCCTGGAGCGCGGGCTCCACGTCAACATCGTCCAGCTGCCGGGAATGGGGGGAATCTTCAGGCTCGCACCACCGCTCACGATCAGCGACTCGGAACTGCACGCCGGACTGGACATCCTCCAGGCGGCCCTGAAAGCGGTCGTCTCAGGAAACGGCGGGTGACCACAGGTCGCGATATGCCCGGGTAGACGCCGCTTCGCCGACGTGCCCGGGCTCCCCCTGGACGACCGTGCCCGACGACCACGACCTCTCCGTACCCCGCGCCCGGGTGGGGATAGCGTGGCGTCCATGAGTCGAGTGAATCGCGGATGAGGTGAGGGCCGAGGAGAGCGCGCTGGTGGCGGCCGTGCTCGCGGGCGACGATCGGACGTTCACCGAGCTTGTCGAGCGTCATCGGCGGGAACTGCGGGTGCACTGCTATCGGATGCTCGGCTCCTTCGAGGAGTCGGAAGACCTGGTGCAGGAGACGTTTCTGCGGGCGTGGCGCGGACGCGGGACCTTCCACGGCCGTTCCACCGTCCGCGCCTGGCTCTACCGGATCGCGACGAACGCGTGCCTGGACTTCCTCGACCGGCACCCCCGCCGTCCGCGACCTCGGGACGCGGGACCGGCGCAGCCGGGCTCGCCGCCGTTCGAGGTCCGATGGTTGCAGCCCTACCCGGATGAGCTACTGGAGCCGGTCGCGTCCGACGGCATGGAGCCTGACGCGGCCGCCGTCGGCAAGGAGACCATCGAGCTGGCGTTCCTCGCCGCCATCCAGCATCTGCCGCCCAGGCAGCGGGCCGTGCTGATCCTGCGCGATGTACTCGGCTGGTCCGCGAAAGAGACCGCCGCGCAGCTTGAGATCAGTGTCGACTCGGTCAAGAGCGCCCTGAAGCGAGCACGATCGACCCTGAGGACCCACCTTCCGGAACGACGTCTCGAATGGGCGCCGTCGACGGCTCCGACCGCTCAGGAGCGAGAACTGCTGCGACGCTTCATGGATGCCCACGACAAGGCCGACCCCGCCGCCCTGGCGAAGCTGCTGAGCGAGGAGGCGCGGATGACGATGCCTCCGCTCCCGTTCTGGTTCTCCGGCCGCGACGCGATCGAGTCCTTCGCCGCACATGCCTTCGGCCCCGATTCACCGCTGTATCGAGGACGGTGGCGGAGCATCCCCACGCGGGCGAACCGGCAGCCGGCCGTGGCGGGCTACATCCGGCTGCCGGGTGAGTCCGCCTACCGGGCTCAGGCGCTCAATGTGCTGAGGATCGCGAACGGTGAGATCTCCGAGATCACCGTCTTCGAACCGCACCTGCTGGCCGCGTTCGGACTGCCGCCGACGCTGCCCCCGGACGACGCGCCCTCGGACGGTGACCCCTTTCGGGAGCCTCACCCGTCTTAACGGTGGACGACCCCGATGAGCGGGGTCGACCACCGTTGGGGAGCACACTCGATGACGATCGACGAAGACGTGATGACGCTGCCACAGGGCGACGTTCGCCTGCTGGACAGTGACGTGGCGCGGCGCCTGCTCGCTTCGAAGGAGTTGGCACGGCTGGCGTACGTGGCGGCGGTGGATCATCCCGGTACGAGAATGGCCCGCATCGCCGTCCGCCCCACCTGGGTCGGGGTCCTCGACTTCCAGACCCGCCTGCCCGGAGGCGGCGGCGTGGAGGATTTCAAGCGCAGGGGCCGATCGTGAACCCGCCCACGGCACACTTCTCGGAGGGACCATCCAACATGAGCACCTACGTGTTGATACCCGGCGCCGCGTCCGACTCGTGGTATTGGCACCTGACGGCCGCCGAACTACGGGCGCGCGGTCATGACGTGGTCACGCCCGACCTTCCCTGCGACGACGATTCGGCCGGGCTCTCCGAGTACGCCGACGCGGTGGTCGATGCCGTCGGTGACCGTACCGATCTCGTCGTGGTCGCCCACTCCTTCGGTGGATTCACCGCACCGCTGGTGTGTGAGCGGATACCGGTCGAACTCCTCGTGCTGGTCACGGCCATGATCCCGGTGCCGGGCGAGCCGCCGGGCGACTGGTGGGCCAACAGCGGCTGGGAGCGGGCGAGGCGAGAGCGGGACGAGCAGGACGGCCGGGCACCGGACGACGAGACGGCCCTGTTCTTTCACGACGTCCCGTCCGGCCTGGTGGCGGAGGCTCGAAGGAGGAGCCTCGACCAGTCGGCCACTCCCTTCGCCGCCCCGTGGCCGCTCGCCGCCTGGCCGGCGGTGCCGACGGTGTTCCTCCTGTGCCGCGACGACCGCTATCTTCCCGCCGAGTTCATGCGCCGCCTCGTCAGGGAGCGTCTGGACATGATTGCCGAGGAGATCGACGGGGGTCACAACGTCGCGCTGAGCCGTCCCGGGGAACTCGCCGACCGGCTGGCGGCCCACCGCCGGACGTGAGCCGCGCCGGTGTAACGGTGACACCGGTGCGGCGGTGAAGGCCACCGTGCCCGATCACACGGCCGGCGCCCGTCGGGGGCAGGCCGCCTTCCCTCGAATCCGGCAAGGGACGGGGCTCTCAGTGGCGGACCGCGGTGAACAGGGCGTAGCTGATCTGCGGGATCTGCCCGAAGCGCCGGTATATCTCCCCGCAGACGGTGAGCTGCTCGGCGATCTCGCCTCCGAGTCGCATCACGGAGGCCGGGAGGAGGTCGTCCACGAGCCGGAAAGACCTACGGATATTTGCCCCTATGTCATGGAATATCTCGATCTTCAACCCGGCCCGGTCCATCTCCTCGTAGAACTCCTCGATGGTGGGCACGAAGTGCACATGAAAGCCGCGGGAGAGGTCCTCCATGGCCTCGGCGGCGTCGCCGGTGAGAGAGTCGAGCAGATACCACTCCCCCACCACGAACCGCCCGCCGGGACGCAGCACCCGGGCGATCTCGCCAAGGGCCGCCGCCGGGTTCTCCATGTGGACGAGGGACTCGATGGCGTACGCGGCGTCGAAGGAGGCGTCGTCGAAGGGGAGCCACATCGCGTCGGCGAGCTGGAAGTCGGCCCGCCCCTGCCCCTGACCCGCCTCGGGGCGGGCCTCTGCCAGCCGCACCTGGTACTCGCTCAGGGTGACCCCGGTGACGTGCACGTCGCGCGCGGTGGCGATGCGTACGGCGGGCCTGCCGGTGCCGGACCCCACGTCCAGGACGCGCTCCCCGGGAACGACCTCCAGGCGCTCGGCCACCAGGTCGGTGAGGTGGTCCGTCGCCTGGGCGGCGGACGCCTCGTCGTGCTCGTCCATCCAGTAACCGACGTGCAGATTGCCGCCGAACGCGTCGGCGCGGGAGTCGGTGAGCCGGTCGCGCGTCTCGCCGGTCACCTCGGGCGAGAATTTTTCCTGACGGGTCAATGGCCAACCTGTCTCTCGGGGACGGTCTGCGTGAAACTCCATGCCGGGAAGGCTCCACGAAAGACGCGCCTGCCCGGGAGCATGCCGCCGGGTGAGACCGCACGGTCACCCGCGACATCTCCTGGAAATCCAGGACGAACGTTCACCGTGCGATGTTCTCGGCTCCACCACACTTCACTTCGTGCGGTCGCCAGATTACTCAGGCCCCACTTCGGCAGGCGCCGGGCCGCCACCGCCTTTTCGGTAAACCTTCGGCCAGGAGACACCTACCTCGCGCGGACGCCGAGGAGACTCCCGCCGACGCCCCTCACATCGGGAAGGTCACCCCTTCCCGCCCGGCCGGTTCTTCCCGGAACACCGGCCGCCGTCCCGTCCGGCCGGCTCTCCCCGGGACTCCGGCATCGGGCTCAACCGGCCTTGCCGTCCGTCCCCGCCGCCTCCAGGAGCACCAGTGCCAGCCTGTCGGCGGCGTCGACGCGGCCGAGGGCTCCGGCGGCACCGGCCATCGCGGCGCGGGCCCGGGGGTCGTGCAGCAGGGCGTCGAGCTCGGCCAGGAGGTGGTCGGCGGTGGGACCGTCCTCCAGGAGAGCACGGGCGGCGCCCGCCTCGGCGAGGTAGCGGGCGTTCTGGCGTTGCTCGTCGGCGGCCGAGGGCACCAGGGGGATGAGAACGGACGGCTTGCCCACCGCGGTCAGCTCGGCGACCGTGCCCGCCCCGCTGCGGGAGACCACGACATCGGCCGCGGCGAACACGTCGGCCAGCTCGGCGCCGACGTAGGGCACCGGGCGGTAGCGGTCGCGCAACCCCACGGGAAGCCCCGCGGCGGTACGGGTGAGCTGCGCGATCCAGCCGGGGCCGCACTGGTGGATCACCTGCGCGCGGGCGAGCAGGTCGGGCAGGATCGCCTCGACCATGGTGTTGATCTGGCGGCTCCCCTGGGCGCCACCGGTCACATAGACCAGGGGCAGGTCGGCGGAGAGCCCGAAGTGGCGCCGTCCCGCGTCGACGTTGCCACGCAGCAGGTGCGGACGGACCGGGTTGCCGGTGACGACGGCCCGGTCGCGCACCCTCGCGGGCAGATGCTCGATCGAGGAGGGATGGGTCAGCGCGATCCGCCGCGCGAAGCGCGACAGGATGCGGTTGGCCAGGCCGAGGGAGGTGATCTGCTCGTGCATGACCAACGGCCGGCCCAGCACCCGCGAGGCGACCCCCAGCGGCACGCACACGTACCCGCCGGTCGACAGCACCACGTCGGGGCGATGGCGGGCGGCGATGCCGAACGCCTGGAACACGCCGACCGGGATCCGGAACATGTCCGCGAGGTTGGTCGCCAGCTCTCGCGGGTTGGGCGAGCGCCTGAGCTTCCCCGCCGTGATGGCGCGGAACGGGATGCCGTGCTCCGCCGCGACGCGGGCCTCCAGGCCGGCCTCCGTACCGACCCAGAGCACGTCCAGGTCGAGCCCTCGCGCGGCGGCGTGGTCGCGCAGGGCCTCGACGGTGGTCAGCGCGGGGTAGGTGTGACCACCGGTCCCGCCTCCGGTGACGAGCAACCGCAGGGTCCGGCGATTTCCGGCCTCCATATATGTATCCATCCTTCCAATGTCACGATGTTCCGCGCCCGCCCCTGCCCGGTACCCTCTCAGGTCCGTGCTCGATCCGCGCCCGGTCCACGTTCAGGGCCGCGCCGGTCTGCGTCGGCCTGCGTCGGTCCGTGCCCAGTCCGTGCCCGGTCCCCGGTCCGTGTTCACGGGCCGCGCCGGAGCGCTCAGGGGCCCCGGGCACGGTACCCGAGGTCCCAGCGAAGATCCACTTTGCCCTTCGTCACCGCACGGTCGCGCCCCGTGGTTTCCGACACGCCCGTCATCCGGGAGCGTCACCCGAACGGCCATCAGAATTCGTGGTGATGAGTACGGTATGTGACATGGATCTGACGGGTGAGCATTTCTCCGGGGCGTCGGAGCGTCTCGGTGACGCGTTGAAGGTGCTTCGGCAACAGGCCGGGGCCGGCGCGGAGGCACTGAACTATTTCGGCGACCTCACGGAGGAGTTGCACCCGATCGGATCCTGGTTACGTCGACCGGCCCAGGCCAAAGAGTGGCCGCACCACATCATGCCTCCCGTCTACGGTCTGCTGTTCGCGCAGGCGTGGTCGCTGGCGTTTCCCGGCGAGACGCCCTCGGTCTTCCCCGACGGGGCGGAGCGAACGGAGTCGGGGTGGATCGTGCACCGGGCCACGATCTGGTTCGGCGACACGTACGTTCCCGGCGGGCTCGACGTGAAGGCTCCGCTGATCGTGATCGGCGGACTGGCGGTGGAAGGGCTTCTCGACGACGGCGACGCCTCGGAGAGCTACCTCGCGGTCACCGGCGACCTGCGTGCCCGCGCGATCCACAGCGCGGCCGACCACCTGGTGCTCGGCACGGTCGCGGCGGGAGTGATCTTCTGTTCGGGCAACGACGGGGTCCTCGTCGTGGGCGGGGACATCGTGACGGACCTGTTCGTTCCCGCCGAGCACGCGTACGAGCACTACGGCCTGCTGCGGGCCGGAGTCATCGGTGCCGGTGACCGTGCCGACATCGTGGCCGAGCGGCTCGCGCCGTGGCTGCCCTCGGGGTATGTCCGTCTCGGCGGGCACGGCGCGCCGGTGGACGGGTGGCGCGTGCTGCAGGAGGCGGCCGCCGGGCGCTCACCGGTGCTCGCCCAGCCCCGGCCGGTGATACTCCCGCCCCCGGCGCTCCTTCTCTCGGCCCTGGCCGCGCCCACCGGGGTGGAGGAGCTCGACCTGTCAGGCAGCCGCCTGCACCGCATCCCCGAGGACATCTCGGCCCTCACCTCTCTGACCCGGCTGGATCTGGAGCACACACCGCTGACCGGCCTGGACGGCATCGAGGGCCTCCGCACCCTGGAGCACCTGTCGATCAGGAACACGCCCGTGCGGTCGCTGGCTCCGCTCCAGGCGCTGAAGGACCTCCGCCACCTCGACGTCTCCTACTGCGACGACGTCCAGGACTGGAGCGTGCTCCTCGACCTGCCCGCGCTCGACACCCTTGTCGCGCACGGCTGCACCCTTCCCTCCCACGCACGCGCCCAGCTCGTCACCAGGCTCGGAGAGCGGATCATCGGGCAGGGGCCGGGCCCGCTCGGCTGACCGGCGTCCGGTCCGGGAGCGAAGCCGTGCGCGGACGCGAAGCCGTGCGCGGACGCGCCGGCGGCCGCCTCCGGCGCGCGGCGTGCGGGGCGGGCGATTCAGCCCTGGGAAAACAGCGGGAAAGTGTCCCGTCGATTAAATTTCCCCGCGGGGAATGGGGACCCAGGTCTTGCATGACAGGCTCCGTCCACCTAACGTCACGTGTCACGTTAGGAAACTTTCCTAATAAAGAGCCATGATCTGCCCCTGTCCCCCCACGCAAGGAGCGATGATGCGGCGCACCACCCCAGCCCTGGTGCTGACCGGGCTACTGACGTTACTGTTCACCCTGATCGTCCCCTCCGTCGCCCACGCGGACACCGCGACGTTCACCAAGGCGCAGGATTGGGGCAGCGGCTACAGCGGTCAGTACACGGTCAAGAACACCGGGACCGCCACGCTGAACGGCTGGACGGTCTCCTTCGACCTCCCGTCGGGCACGAGTCTCGGAACGTACTGGGACTCCCTGATGACCAGCAGCGGCAGCCGGTACACCTTCAAGAACCGGGAGTACAACGGCACCCTCGCCCCCGGGGCGAGCACCACCTTCGGCTTCATCGCCTCCGGTTCCGGCTCACCGGTCAACTGCACGCTCAACGGCGCCCCCTGCGGCGGCGGGCAGAACCCCGGCGACACCACGCCGCCGAGCGTGCCGTCCTCCCCGCGCAGCACCGGCACGACCTCCGGCTCCATCAGCCTGGCCTGGAACGCCTCGACCGACAACAGCGGCACGGTCAAGGACTACCGGGTCTACGAGGGCTCCGCCGTGGTCGCCACCGTGACCGGCACGACCGCCACGATCTCCGGACTGGCCGCCTCGACGACCCACACCTACACCGTCACCGCCCGCGACGCCGCGAACAACGAGTCGGCGAGGAGCGCGTCCGTCACGGCGACGACCCAGGCGAGCGGCGGTGGCGGCACGCCGGTCGCGGCCAACGGGCAACTGCGCGTCTGCGGCACCAAACTGTGCAACAAGAACGGCAAGCAGATCCAGCTGCGCGGCATGAGCACCCACGGCCTGCAGTGGTACCGCCAGTGCGTCACGACCGGCTCGCTGACCGCGCTGGCGACCGACTGGAAGGCCGACGTCGTCCGCCTGTCCACGTACGTGCAGGAGGACGGCTACGAGACGAACCCGCGGGCGTTCACCGACCTCGCGCACACGCTCATCGAGCAGGTCAGCGCGCAGGGCATGTACGTCATCGTGGACTGGCACATACTCACTCCCGGAGACCCCAACTACAACCTCGCCCGAGCCAGGACCTTCTTCACCGAGATCGCCCAGCGGCACGCCGCCAAGCCGAACGTCATCTACGAGGTCGCCAACGAGCCGAACGGCGTGAGCTGGGGCGCCATCAAGAGCTACGCCGAGCAGATCATCCCGGTGATCCGGGCGCAGGACCCCGACGGGATCGTCCTCGTCGGCACCCGCGCCTGGTCGTCGCTCGGGGTGTCCGAGGGCGCTTCGGAGACCGAGGTGACGGGCAACCCGGTCAACGCCACGAACATCATGTACACCTTCCACTTCTACGCGGCCTCGCACGGCACCGAGTACCTCAACACGCTCTCCCGTGCGGCCGACCGCATCCCCATGTTCGTCACCGAGTTCGGCACGCAGAACTACGCCGGGGAGGACACCAACGACTTCACCATGTCCCAGCGCTACCTCGACCTCATGGCGAGCAAGAAGATCAGTTGGGTGAACTGGAACTTCTCCGACGACCACCGCTCCGGCGCGGTCTTCAAGACCGGTACGTGCGACGCCGGAGGCCCGTGGACCGGCACCGCGCCACTGAAGGAGGCCGGCGTCTGGATCCGTGACCGGATGCGCACCGCCGACGACTTCTGACAGGACGGGACCAGAAAGAACCCGCGGGAACCCAGATGATCGAAGGGGGTCGGCACCTGAGCCGACCCCCTCATCCGAAGTACTCCGGACGATGTAACCGTCAGGGCGGATCAGAAGCCCGACGCCGGAGAACACCGGCAACGACCACGGGATATCGGTTTTCCACCGGCGAGGGTTTCCTGCCAGCATTGGGGGATGCTGAGGATCGGGCAGGTGGTGCTGGGCGTCACCGACATGGACCGCGCCGTCGGGTTCTGGACGCGGGCGCTGGGCTACGTGCCCCGCGAAGGCCAGGCCGGGGACGACTGGACCGTGATCGAGCCGACGAAGGGGACCGGCGTCCCACTGGCGCTCGACGTGACGCGGACGCCGGTTCGAAAGCATCCTCGGACGCACCTCGACCTGTTCGCCTCCGACGCCGCCGAGCAGGCCGTCGAGGTGGAGCGGCTGGTGTCACTGGGCGCCGAACGGGTCGCCTGGGACCTCTACCCGGACGACCCCGACTTCGTGGTCCTCGCCGACCCCGAGGGCAATCTCTTCTGCGTCATCGACCTCAGTCACGGCTGAGCGACGAAAACCGCATTCTTCCATCACCAGGGGGACTTCCTTCGTGCACGCCATGCAGTACGAGATCGGGCTGCCCGCCGACTACGACATGGGGATCATCCGTGAGCGGGTGGCGACCAGAGGGCACGCACTCGACGGTTACGCCGGGCTGGGGCTCAAGGCGTACCTGGTCAGGGAGCGAGGCGTCGACGGTTCCACGGTCAACCAGTACTCACCCTTCTACCTGTGGAGTTCCCTCACCGGTATGAACGGCTTCCTATGGGGCGGAGGCGGTTTCCAGAACATCGTGCGAGACTTCGGCAGGCCCGTGATCCGGCACTGGACCGGCGCCGGCTACGAGCGGGGGCTTTCGTCGGAGACCGTTCCCCGCGCGGCCTCGCGCCGCACCGACCCGATCCCCGCCGACACGGACCCCGCCACCGCGGTCGAACGGGCACTGGCCGAGCTGCGCCGATACTCCGGCATGGCGGGCGTGCACTCCGCGGCCCTCGCCGTCGATCCCCGGCACTGGGAACTGGTGCGCTTCACGCTGTGGGAACACGAGGTCGCCGCCGACGAGGAAGGGACCGCCTATCGAGTGCTGCACCTCTCAACGCCACACCTGGGCGACATCGCGACGGGCCGCCACTGGTAGGCGGGGACGAGCGCCTACGCGACCCCGGCGGGTGAGCGGTCGGTGGCGATGCGCAGGGCGAGCCCGCCGAGCACGGCGCCCATCAGGTAGCGCTGCACGCGCATCCAGGTGGGCCGCCCGCCGAGAAAGGTCGCGACCGAACCCGCGGTCAGCACGATCAGCGTGTTGACCGAGAGGGCGACGACGATCTGGGTGGCCCCCAGCAGCAGGCTCTGCGTGCCGGGGTCCCCCCGGGTGGGATCGACGAACTGCGGCAGCAGCGACACGTACAGGATGGCGATCTTGGGGTTGAGCAGGTTGGTGACCAGCCCCATGGAGAACAGTCGTCGCGGCGGGTCCGCGGGAAGGGCACCGGGCGCGAAGACCGGCCGGGCGCCGGGCCGGATCGTCCTCCAGGCCAGCCACAGCAGGTACGCGGCGCCCGCGAGCTTGATCCCGACGTAGACGGCGGGCACCATCGCGAAGATCGCGGCGATCCCGGCCGCCGCCGCGAGCAGGTAGACCAGGAAGCCCGCCGCGACACCCGCCAGCGAGATCATTCCGGCCAGGCGCCCCTGCGTCACCGACCGCGACACCAGATAGATCATGTTGGGGCCGGGGGTGAGCACCAGGCCGAGGGCGACCGCGGCGATGCCCGCGAGAGCACTGACAGAGATCATGACCACATCATCGAGCACCTTCTCCGCCAAAAGAATGGCCAATTCCCGCGATTGGCATCAAGAAGACGTTGCTGGCTCAACCTTGACGCACAAAGCTATTAGCAATAGCTTAAAAGCTATGACGAATAACAAAAGAGTGGACGCGGTGGGCACGGAGTTCCTGGACGTGGCAGGCGGACGGCTGGCGTACGAGGTCAGCGGGCCACAGGACGGGCCGCTGGTGGTGTGCGCGCACGGCATGGGCGACACCCGCGGGGCGTTCCGGTTCCTGGCGCCCCGGCTGGCGGAGATGGGTTACCGGGTCGCCGCGGTCGACGTGCGCGGCCACGGCGAGTCCAGCACGGGCTGGCCCGACTACAGCCCCCAGTCGGTCGGCGCCGACCTGCTGGCCCTGATTCGCCACCTGGGCGGCCCCGCCGTCCTGGTCGGCAGCTCCTCCAGCGCGGGAGCGGCGGCGTGGACCACGGCGACCGCCGCCGAGGGCGAGGTGAGCGCCGTGGCCATGCTCGCGCCCTTCGTCGGGCAGCCGCAGCTCAGCCTGATACTGCGGCTGGTGAAGGACCTCGTCATGGCGAGCCCGCTTCTGTGGGGGATGTACTACCGCTCGCTCTATCCCACGGCCAGGCCCGCCGACTTCTCCGGCTACCTGCGCGAACTGAGGGCCACGCTGCGCGAGCCCGGCAGGATGGCCGCCGTCTCGGGGGTGGTCGCCCCCTCCGAGGGCCACTGGACCGACTGCGCCCCCCGCATGACCTGCCCGGTGCTGATCGTCATGGGATCGAAGGATCCCGACTTCCCCGACCCCGCCGCCGAGGCACACCTGGCGAAGGAGGTGCTGCGGCCGTACGCCGCCACCGCCAAGGTCGCGATGATCGAGGGCGCCGGCCACTACCCGCACGCCGAGATGCCCGAGGCCACCTTCGCCGCCCTGGCGGGTTTCCTGACCGGAGCGGTCCGTGCCTAGGGCCGGCCTGACCTCCGGTGCGGTGGTGGACGCGGCGCTGGCCCTGATCGACGAGGAGGGGCCCGGTGCGCTGACGCTCGCCGCGGTGGCCGCCCGCACGGGAGTGGCCGCCCCCTCGCTCTACAAGCACGTCCGGGGCCTGCCCGAGCTGCGCAAGCTCGTCGGCCTGCGCGTGATGGACGACATGACGGCGAGGCTCGGCACGGCGGCCATGGGCCGGAGTCGCGACGAGGCGACGGCGGCCCTGATGCGCGCCTGGCGGAGTTACGTGGTCGACTTCCCGCACCGCTACGCGGCCTTCCCCGACAACCCGCTGATCGATCCCGAACTGGTCGACACGGGGACCCGCCTGATGGAGGTGATCCTCGCCGTGCTGCGCGGCTACGGCCTGGAAGGGACGGAGGCGATCCACGCCACCCGCTGCCTCCGCGCGGCCGTGCACGGCTTCGCCTCCATCGAGGCCGTCGGCGGTTTCGGCCTGGGAGAGAACCTGGACACCAGCTACGAGACGCTGATCGCCATGGTCGTCTCGGGCCTGCCCCGGCCGCCCACGCCCTGAACGCCGCGCGAGGCCGCCATGACCCGCTCCGGCCGCGCGAAGAACGATGCCCCGGGCCTCGGCCCCGCGGAAGCGCCCCCGCTCCGGTCGCACGGAAACCCACACCACCTGGACCTCCGCCCCGCGGAAGTGACGCCTCCCACTCCGGCCGTCGTGGGAACGACGGGCTCAGGCTTCGAGGAAGCGGATGTCGCGGGACGTCGCCTCGGGGGCGACGAAGTCGAGCATGCGTGCCCCCTCCACCTCCAGGTCCGCCCGCTCCCCCTCGCTCACCGGCGCGAAGAGCTCGACCTCCAGGATCGCCTCGCCCCGTTTTCGCGTCACCTTCCACATGCCCCGTACGAAACCGTCGACCAGCACCGTCGCCTTGATGATGCCGTTCACGGTGAAGATCCGCCTGCGGTACTCCTCCTCCGTGATACGGGTCCTGGTCCGCTGGGCGAACGACAGCAGCGTGTTGTCGAACTCCGGCAGGTAGCGCACCGGGGCGGGAGTCCCGGGGTCCGGGCGCGACGCCTCCGGCAGGTCGAACAACTCCGCGCCGTCCTCGGTCGCGAAGGTCCGCAGGCCCATCCCCCGGACGATCTCCCGCAGGCGGGTCATGCCCGACCACTGCTGGACGTCCATCACCGTGGCGGGACCGTAGGCGGCGAGGTAACGGCGAATCGCCTCCTCCGCGGATACACGGCTGGGCCGCTCGTCCTGGGAACGGCCCAGCCACGCCTCGGCGGTGGTGTGGGCGGCCTGCCCGCCCACACCCCAGATCCCCCTCGGCGGGACCTGGACCAGAGCCAGCGTGTTGCGCACCCCGGCGGCCAGGTCGGAGGCGGGAGCCTCCGGCCACCGCTCCCGCAGGAGCGCACCGAGCTCGCGGAAGGTGAGGGGGCGCTCCTCCACCAGCTTCCGCCCCACGGCGGCGAGCTCGTCCAGGTCCACCCCCGCCAGGCCCCTGCCGTGCGCGGGACCGCGCAGGCCCCGCGCCAACATGGGGCCGAGCAGCGGGCGCAACACCAGGCAGTCGTCGGCGGTGACCAGGTGGATGGTGGAGCGCATGAGCGACAGCCGCACCACCAGGCGCTCGTTGATCAGCCGGGCGAGATCGTCGTGGGCGAACCCCGACAGGCGGGTCCACAACCCGATGTAGGGAGGATTCGGCGCCTGGGCCTGCATGCCGTACAGATGCCGGACCGCCTCCAGCGCGGACAGCTCCGCACGAGCCAGCAGCAGCTGCCGCTCCAGCGTGGCCCGGTTGAGCGCGCGCCGGCTGAGCACCTCGGGCATGCGTGTCCTCTCGTGACGCGTCACGATGTCGCGGCCCCGGGGCCCGGCGACCCGTGATGTCCGTTCGCGGATCCGCGCCAGGATATCGCCGGCGTCCGACAAAACATCCCGGGTGATCAGAGGGTCGGTGGCACCCACACGTACGGTGTCACCGTCGTGATCGCCTCCAGGCCCAGCCTGGCGAGGATCGGGCGGTTGTCGTCGGAAGCGTCCACCTGCACCAGGCGGAAGCCCCGCCCCGCCGCCAACTCCGCCCGGTAGGACACCATCGCCCCGTAAACCCCCCTGCCCCGCCACTCCTTCAGGGTCGAACCGCCCCAGAGCGAGACGAAGTCGGTGCCCTCGTGAAAGCGCGCCCACGCCGCGCACACCACCTGCCCGTCCGCCTCGGCGATCACCACCGCGCACGGATCCCCGGGCCCGGCGAGGTCGCGCTCCAGCATGCCGGGCAGCCAGCTGTGATCGGCGTCCCAGACCGTCTCCTCCAACTCGCGGATGCGCTCCAGATCGTCCCGCCCCGTCACCTCGCGCAGCCGTATCCCCACGGGCGCCGCCTTGGTGTCGGCCAGCTCACCGGCCTCGCCGACGAACACCGTCTCCCGTTCCCCCGGCTCGAATCCGGCCGCCGCGAGCCGCTCGGGCAGGTCCGCGGGCAGGTCGTAGCCGTGGTACTTCCACTCGACCTCGCGTCCGACCCGGGTGAAGAAGTCCCGCTGACCCACGATGAAGGCGTCGAGTTCGGCGCCCGCCAGACCACCCAGGTCCCGATATGTCAGGAAACCCTGGCCATGACCGTTCGACACGGTCCTCAGCAGCGGCCCGATCCGCTCGGCAGTGCGACCCGGCATCGGCCTGGCCCGCAACTGCTCGTCGTACGCCCTGAGATAGGCGGAAGCCCGTGATGAAATGTTCATTGCGAACAGCCAACCACACACTCATCGCCTCCGACATGCCCATGGGCCTGGACACGGTCTGGGGCTTTCTGCCTCATCCTGGCTCCTTTACAGCGTAGATTCCCACAGGCGGCCGCTAGGATCCGCATGGTGAGCGTGCCAGCCGTCCCCGCCTCGCCCGGCCCGTCCATCGAGCCCGCGCGAGATCCCTATCGGGTGTATCTCGACTCGCTGACCAGCCCGGAGTCCCGCCGCACCATGCGCGGCTGCCTCGACAGGCTCGCCGCGCTCGTCTCCGGCGACGAGGTCTCCTCGGGCGCCGGTCAGCCCTGGCACCTGCTGCGCTACGAGCACACCGTGCGCATCCGCGCCCTGATGACGGAGCGCGGCTGGTCTCCGTCGTACGTCAACAAGCACCTGGTCGCGCTGCGCAGGGTGCTGCGCGAGGCCTGGCGGCTCGGCCTGATGACCGCCGAGGAGTACCAGCGCGCCGCCGACCTGCCGACCGTCGAGCACACCCGCCTGCCCGCGGGCCTGCACGTGCCGCCCGAGGTGGTGGGCGCCGCGCTCGCCGCGTGCGACCGCGACGACTCACCGGCGGGGGTCCGCGACGCCGCCCTGCTCGCGGCGCTCTACTCCACCGGCTGCCGCCGCGCCGAGATCGCCGGGCTCGCGCTCGCCGACTACGATCCCGGGTCGCGCTCGCTGCGGGTACGCGGCAAGCGCGACAAGGAGCGGTTGGTCTACCTGACCACCGAGGCCCTCGCCAGGATGGAACGCTGGCTCGCGGTGCGAGGCCGCCCCGCCGGCGCCCTGTTCTGCCCCATCAGCAGGCTCGGGCGACTGCGGGTCAGGAACGGCGGGCCCGCCCCCATGACAGGGCAGGCCGTCGCCGACATCCTGGCCAGACGCCTGGCCGAGGCGGGGGCCTCGGCGCGCACCCCGCACGACTTCCGGCGCACCTTCATCGGCGAGTTGCTCGACGCCGGGGTGGACCTGGCCACCGCGCAGGCCCTCGTCGGCCACTCCTCCCCCGCCACCACCGCGCGCTACGACCGTCGCCCGGAACGGCGCCGCCGCGAGGCCGTAGACAGGATCACCCTTCCCGCGCCCAAGCCCCTCTGACCACCGGCGAAGGTCCGCCTCCGGAGGATGGCCCCACTCTCATCCGGCCCTCGGCCGTGGACCGGGCGAAAGCCGGCCCGCACCGGCCCTCGCCCGGTCGAGGGCCGGTCGAAGACCGGTCCGCATCCGTCCGGGGACCCGCACGGCCGCCGCCGACGCCCCCTCTCGCGGCATCGTGGCCGAGATCTGATCCCGACACGTTTCACCGGGCGCGCCATAACTGTCGGTGGCGACCCCTACTATGAGCCACCTCAAGGAGGGATAGCCGCTCATGGTGGACGCACTGCGGGTTTCGCTGCTGGTCACGACCGATCTGCCGCCCGATACCGACCTGAAGGAGTTCGGGCGCCTGCTGGCTGATTCCGTGCTCACGCTCCAGCGGGACGAGGTGACATACCCCGCGCTCCTGCGTGGCGGGGTGTTCTGGCTGGACCGGCCGCTGCCGCCGTCCGACGACGGGCTTTCCCGCGCGGCGGCCGAGGAGTTGCGGTTCGCGGCGCTGCTGGGCCATCTGTCGGTGGCGCACCCACCCGGTTCGGCGAGGGAGACGGTCGCCGACGCGGGCCGGGCGATCACCGCAGCCGTCGCCGTCCGGTACGGCGACCTGGGCAGCCCGCCCGCCGTGATGGCGATCCGCAGCGAGGACGTGCGCGAGCGCACCCCCCGTTCGGCCATCCTCGTGGGATCGGAGGCGGCCGTGGACCCCCTGCCCGAGGCGGTGCCGTCCCTGAGCGCCCCCGTCTGAGCGGGGTGGCCTGCAGGCCGTCCGGCCGGGGAAGGACCACCCCGCTCCGGCGGTGCGGCGCCGTGGGCGGCGAGTGCGCTAGTCGTTGTCCTGCTCGACGGCGGTCCACAGGAAGGCGCTGCTGCCGGTGATCTGGCTGCTGCGGGAGTCGAACGTCGCCAGGCCGTTCACCGCGTCGTCGTCCTCGGCCGCCGTCACGGTGAGAGGCTGAGGGACGTCCCAGTTGTCCGGGGTGAAGGTCAGCGGCGGTCCGGCGGACAGGTCCGTGTCGCCGGAGACCCGCGCGCTGCCCACGATGACGTTGCCCGGGGGCTGCTGGCTGAGCCGTACCTGGACGCTGGCCGTGCCGCCCTCGGGCACCGTGATTTTGGAGGGGGAGAGGAGGATCCGCAGCCGCGGGGGGGAGGGCGAGGGGCTGGGTGAGGGGGCGGGACTCGGCACCAGCCTGACCGTGCACGGCACGCCGTTGAGGGCGAAGTCCGTCGGCGGCGGGTTGCCGCCGGTCCAGGTTCCGTTGAAGCCGATGCCGAAGGTCTTTCCGGAGCCGAGCGATCCGCCCCACGCGGGGTTTCCGGCGGTGACCTGCTGGCCGCTCTGGCTCCACTGCGCGCTGAAGCCACTGGTGATCCGCTGGGTGCTCGGGAACGTGAACGTCAGCGCCCAGCCCGAGATCGGGTCTCCGGTGTTGGTGATGTCGATGAAGGCGGTGAAGCCGCCCGACGAGGTGCCCCAGCTGTGCGAGGTATAGGTCACCTCGCAACCGGCCGCCGCGGCGGCGGAGGTGGCCGTTCCGCCCATGACGGCCCCGGCCGCGAGGAGCACGGTGGCCGCGGCCGACGCCAGAACCCTGTTCTTTGACGAGCCCTTACCAAGTCTCACGAATGATTCTCCTCCTGTTGAGGCACCCCGTTGACTGCCGCCCGCCCCCGTCGGCGGTTCCAGGTTCGGACGGTTTCCGGAGGATGTACAGATACCGTCATCGTCCCTACGGTCATCGCCTCCCCGCGTCCGTGTGAGGCCTGGGGAAGGGCCTTCGAGAGCTCGGGAAACGCCGCCCTCACACCCGTTGTCCAGTTGGGGACAGCAGGCGGAAGCGGGTGAAAGATTCACGTCCCGCGAATAAGGGACGTCTCGCGGCTTCGTACCGCCGAGGCGGTGCTCGCCGCCCGCCCACCGGTGAACACCCGCCGAACACGGGTGACGGCGGGCTCGGCCGACGGTTCTCCGGAAGAGCATCGAAGAGCTGCGACCTGCGGATCTTCGGGTCCCGCGACCGCGCGGGACACGCCGGTGCCCTCAAAGCGGAATAACCAGCGGCAGACGTCGGTTAGAGTGATCGTGCCGATGTGGTTTGTGTCCCCCGGGCCGCAAATTACCGCCTTCACGGAATACCGTTCGGCTGGAGCCGTGTTGTGCCTCTCGCCGAGGAGGCGACCGCCACATCGGCACCAAACGTCACGCCCCGCGGGCCCCTCCGGCCCGCGGGGCGTTTCTTTTTCTCCCTGCTCCCTTCGTGCCTGGTGAGCGGTTTCATCGGACTCGTCACGGAAAAGCGCGATGGTGTTGGAGGAGGGCTACAAACCTGTGAGCTCCGCTTGTGTGGGTGCGTACAACCGTTGGCCGTCGGGCCACCGCCTAGTGTTGTGTAACCCGTCCCATGAGGAGAGCCCGTGCTCTATCGCCTGACCAAGATCGTCAGCGCTCCGATGCTGCACCTGCTCTGGCCGACCACGGTCACCGGACACGAGCACGTCCCCGTCTCGGGTCCGGCCATCATGGCCTCCAACCATCTGTCGATCCTCGACTCGACCTTCCTGCCGCTGGTGCTCAAGCGCCAGGTGCGCTTCGTCGCCAAGGCCGAGTACTTCACCGGCAATCCCGTCACCGCCATGTGGATGCGCGCCACCGGTCAGATCAGCATCGACCGGCAGAGCCCCACCTCGGCCCAGGACATGCTCGACGCGGCGGCGGAGGTGCTCAGGAAGGGCGAGCTGTTCGGCATCTACCCGGAGGGCACCCGCTCCCCCGACGGACGCCTCTACCGGGGCAAGGTCGGCGTCGCCTGGCTGGCCCTGGCCACCGGCGCTCCGGTGGTCCCGGTGGCGATGGAGGGCACCGGTGAGGTGCTGCCGATCGGGGCGGCCAGGCCCAGGCTGGGCCGGGTGAACGTACGCATCGGCAAGCCGATGACCTTCACCGGCTCGGAGACGAGCGCGCGCGACCGGCGCAGGGTGACCGACGAGATCATGTTCGCGATCCAGGAGCTTTCCGGCCAAGAGTACGCGACAAGCTACGCACCCAGCCGTTCACAGACCAAATGATCTTTTATGGACATATGTCGCGTTAGCGCACGCTAGGCTGCGGCCCTTGGGCGAAAAGATCTGGGGGGATCAGGTGGCACGGGGCAGAACGATCGCGATCACGTCGGCAGCCGTCGTCCTGGTGGCGGGGGCCGCAGGGGGCGGCGCCTGGTGGTACCTGCACACCAGGGGAACACCCCAGGAGACCGCGGAGCGGTTCGTCGGCGCCTGGCAGCGCGGCGACCTGGCGGGCATGCGCGCCGAGTTGGGAGCGCCGGACCCGGCGTTCCCGGCGGCGTACGAGAACATGCGCAAGGCCCTGGCGGTGCAGAGCACCACGGTGCGGCTCGACGGGGTGAGCGAGACCGGGGACGGCACGGGACAGGCCGCCTACACCGCCACCCTGAAGCTCAAGGACGTCGGTGAGTGGAGTTACTCCGGCAGCGTCGACCTCGCGGTCGTCGACCGGCACTGGCGGGTCAGGTGGTCGCCCAAGGCCGTCCACCCCGACCTGACCGCGAACACCGCCTTCGCGCTGAAGACGAAGTGGCCGGAGCGAGCCGCGATCACCTCGGCGAACGGCGGCCGCATCGACGGCTCCGACGCGGGCGGCTCGGTGCAGCAGATCGTCGGCTACCTGGAGAAGGCCACGGCGAAGAGCGTCGCGAAGCTGGGCGTGCCCTACAAGGTGGGCGACGCGGTCGGCGCGAGCGGACTGCAGCACACCTTCCAGAAGCGCCTGGCCGGCACCCCGGACACCGAGATCGAACTCGTCGGCGCGGACAAGAAGACGATCAAGACGCTCGACACGATCAAGGGTGAGGCCGGCGAGGATCTGGAGACCACTCTGGACACGCGGGTCCAGCGGGCCGCCGTCGGAGCGGTCCGCGACCTGAAGAAGACCGCCGCCCTGGTCGCGATCAGGCCCTCGTCGGGCGAGATTCTCGCGGTGGTGAACAACGTGGGCGGCTTCAACCGTGCCCTGGACGGCAACTACCCTCCCGGCTCGACCTTCAAGGCGGTCACCGCCGTGGGACTGCTGGCCGAGGGAATGAGCCCTCGTGATCGGGTCACCTGCCCCAAGGACGTCACGGTCGGCGGTCTGCCGATCCGCAACTCCAACCACGCCGCCTACGGTTCGGTGTCGCTGTCCGACTCCTTCGCCTACTCCTGCAACACCACCATCGCCCCGCTGACCAAGGAGCGGCTGAGCGCCGACAAGTTGCTGAGCACCGCGGAGCTGTTCGGTTTCAACAAGCCGCTCAACATCGGCGTCGCGGCCGCCAAGGGCAGCTTTCCCAAGGCCGAGAGCGACGCCGAACTGGCTGCGGAGTCGTTCGGCCAGGGCCGGATCACCGCCAGCCCGCTGATGATGGCCTCGGTCGCCGCCGCGCTCGCCGACGGCACCTGGCGTCCGCCGACCCTGGTCCCCTCGCTCAAGCAGGAAGTGCAGCCGCAGGCCCTTCCCGAGGAGGTCATGCCGAGCATGCATCAGATGATGTCCGCGGTCGTCACCAAGGGCACCGCCAAGGACGCGGGCCTGCCCCGGGGCACCCGGGGAAAGACCGGGACCGCAGAGTACGGCGAGCAGGGCGATCTGAAGACGCATGCCTGGTTCATGGGGTTCCGCGGCGAGGTCGCCTTCGCGGTGATCGTCGAGGGAGGCTCGGGCGGCGGCGCGGTCGCCGCCCCGGTGGCCGCCGACTTCCTGCGCGCTCTCGGCTGATCTCGCGCGAGCCGTCCGTTGCCGGACCTCCGGCCGCACCTCGTTGGGCGACGCGGCCGATCCGGCCGTTTGCGCCTACCCGCCGGTCACCCCGCCGGAGCCGTACTCCGCCCTCGTGAACTCGCCGCTTGAACACACGCCGCGACCGGCCGCCGACCGAGCCTCCGCACCACCCGCCGTCTTCACTGCGAACGCTCGGAGTGCTCCGAGCGGTCGGGCGATCGCGACATCGACCGACGGACGAAGGTGGCGGCCACCATCACAACGGGAGCGCCGCGACCGCCTCGTGACGTAGCACCATGATGAGAAGCGTGGCGATCAGTGTCGCGATCAGCAGCCAGCTGAACATGATGATCACCGTCGAGCGGCGGAGACGCCGGGAGGACCGGCTCCGCCCCTTCCTCGCGCCACGCCTGCGGCCGCCGCCCTCCTTGCGCTGGACGCGCTCGTTGAACGACTCCAGCCGCGCGGCGAGTCGTGGATCCTCGTCGATGAGGTGCCGCTCGATCTGCAGCAGCATGCGCTCCTCGTCTTGTGACCAGGCCATGCATCACCTCCCCGGAACGCAAGCCGTGTGCGGACGTTCTGCCCAATCGTGAAGATCATTATCCTTTCCGAGAGCTTCGATTTACCCGTTCTTTTCCTGGACGCAATCTGAGCACGCGATCATGCCCTCTCACGGGGGCGATACGGCGCCGGCAGGGGTGTCGGGCGATTCCCAGCCTTCTCCGCGATCTCGACATTCCACCGCCCTCGGCCTTCCCTTCGCACCACCCGGCAGATCACTTGACGCCACGTCCACGCCCCCGACGGCGGGGGCGGGGGCGGGACATGAGTGGGAGCCCTTGACCGGGCCGCCCGCCGACCTCGCGAGAAGGGTGACGATCTTCGCGCCGGTGACATCACCCGCCTCGTACGGCGGCTCACCGCAGGAGGCGGGGATGTCACCGGCACAGTCCGTACCGGATCGTCACGCGGTGCGGGGACATCACCGGCACGGCCCGCATCGAATGGCCGTCCGACGCGGCTCGCACCGGATCGCACGGAGCCCGGTTCAGCCGAGCGGGGCCGTCACCGTTCCCGCGCCGACCGTCTTGCCGCCCTCGCGGATCGCGAAGCCGAGACCGGCCTCCAGCGCCACCGGCCTGCCGAGCTCCACGGTCACCTCGACCGTCTCGCCGGGCAGCGCGAGGCCGGCGTCCCCCAGGTCCATCCGGCCCGGTACGTCGGTCGTCCGCAGGTAGAACTGCGGCCGGTAACCCGTCGCGACGGCGCCGCTGCGCCCGCCCTCCTGCCCGGTCAGGAGGTAGACGCGGGCGGTGAAGGCGCGGTGGGCGCTCTGGGAGCCGGGTGCGGCCAGCACCTGACCGCGCCGCACCTGCTCGCGCCGGACCCCGCGCAGCAACAGCGCCGCGTTGTCACCGGCCTCGCCCCGCTCCATGGTCCTGCCGAAAGTCTCGACCCCGGTGACGACGGCGGTGAAACCCTCGCCGAGCCCGACGGCCTGGACAGTGTCACCGACCTTGACCGTGCCGCGCTCGATCGCCCCGGTGACGACCGTGCCCCGCCCGGTGACGGTGAGCACGTTCTCCACCGGGAGCAGGAACGGGGCGTCGGTGTAGCGGACCGGCACCGGGACGTGGTCGTCGACCGCCTGGAGCAGCGCCTCGACCGACGCCATCCACTCCGGGTCTCCTTCCAGCGCCCGAAGCCCGGAGACCCTGACGACGGGCACGTCCAGGTAGCCGTGCTCGGCGAGCAGCTCCCGCAGCTCCAGCTCGACGAGGTCGGCCAGCTCCGGGTCGGCCCCGTCGGACTTGTTGAGCGCGACCACGACGTGCTCGACCCCCACCCGCCGCGCGAGCAGCACGTGCTCGCGGGTCTGCGGCATGATCCCGTCCAGCGCGGACACCACCAGGATCGCCCCGTCGAGCTGCGCCGCTCCCGTGATCATGTTCTTCACGTAGTCGGCGTGGCCCGGCATGTCCACGTGCGCGTAGTGCCGCGTGGCCGTCTCGTACTCGACGTGGGAGATGTTGATCGTGATGCCCCGCGTCGCCTCCTCGGGAGCGCGGTCGATCCGGTCGAACGGCACGTACCTCGCGCCGCCCCGCTCGCTGAGCACCTTGGTGATGGCCGCGGTGAGCGTGGTCTTGCCGTGGTCGACGTGTCCCATCGTGCCGATGTTGAGGTGCGGCTTGTTCCGCACGTAGGCCTGCTTGGCCATGACTGTTCTTTCCCTCGATGCTCGCCTGTGGTGGCGACCCGTGCTCGGCCGACCCCTCCCCGCCGGGTCACCCGGGACTCACGGGAAGGGGTCAGCGCTCCGCGCCGTCGAGCCGCGGTGCGGCGGACATCGGGGCACGCTCCGGCGCGCCCGCGGTGGCGGGCGTCGCGAGAGTGGCGTGCCGGAACATGCGTTCATGGTCGGGTACGACCGGATGGGATCGCAACCGGATTTCCGGCCCGGTGCGCGGCGAGTGGGGCACGGCGGTCGGAGCACAGGACTTCGACATGCGGCCCGGCACTCGACGGGTCCCATCACGCCGTCCGGACACGCTCCGTGTCCAGCAGGACACCGAACGTGGATGATTGATGCCCGCAAAGGGTATTAAACCTCCTTGAATGCCTAATCGAAGGCATCGTCCATCAAGCACAACGGGGGAAAAGATGACGGACGCCAAGGAAGCCAAGGATTCCAGGAACAAGGCCGCGAAGAGCTCGGGGAAGAGCAAGAAGGCCGCGATCAAGGCGACACGAGCGGCGAAGGAGGCGAGGAAACACTCCGAGCAGCCCGAGGTCAGGGTGCCGGCGGCGGAGCCCGCCCACCCGGGTGGGCGGGCGGTCCAGTAGCCGAGGGTGTGAGACCGTGATCGGGTGATCGGGGTTCCACCCCGATCACCCGATCATGGTTTGGCGCGATGTCCGCCTGCCCGCCGACGGTCCGCGGACGATTCTCGCCCATGAGCGACGATTCCATCCCGTCGCGGGAGTCACCTCTTCCACCGGCGCCAAAACCTCCGGCCCGGTGGCGACACCTCATCGGCAGACGGCTTTCCCGATGACCTCCGGTGACTCAAGACGACTTCAGGAGACGAAGATGTCCACGCAGAAGCCCGCACGACCGCTCGACCACGCCTTCACGGCGCCTATTGAGAAGGACGGAGCCTTCGCCACCTTCGTGACCGTGCCGGACTCCGCCGAACTCCTCGGTACGAGGCGAGCCGTGAAGGTCGGTGGGACGATCGACGGCCACCCGTTCACCGCCACCCTCATGCCGTCGGGCAACGGCCCGCACTGGCTTCCCATCAGGGCCGCGCTGTGCAAGCTCATCGGCAAGGACCAGGCCGGCGCCGAGGTGACGTTCCACCTCGACCAGCGGTTCAGCTGACCCCGGGCGGAGCGGCGGGCTCGTGCCGCCCTGAGGGAGGTGTCCGAGTCCTGGTCGCGAGTCCGGGGCCGGTCTCCCGTGACGCGCCGACGGATCGGCCGATGCCGCGGCGTCGACGGGCGTGCGTCGTCCCGGCAAGGGGGCGGGTGACCGTCCCCGGGTGCTCGGGTCCCCGGGACCTCGGGGCGCTCCCGGCTCAGGGCAGTGACGCGGGCAGTCCGAAGGCGGCGAAGTGGCCGGGGTCGACGAACGAGGTGATGTCGGTGATCCGATCGCCGCGCAGGGTGAACACGTTGATCGACCAGGCGAGGTGCGCGGCGGCGCCCTCGTCCCAGAGGTAGCAGCCCACTCCCGGCTGGCCGTTCGCGCCGACCGGAAGGTGCCGCCAGCTTCCGCAGGTCGTCAGCGGGACCCGTACGGCGAAGTCGGTGACGGCCTCCAGACCGCGGTACCAGTGCGCCATCGGCGGCATCGACCAGGTGACGTCCTCGGTCAGCAACGCGACCAGGGCGTCGGTGTCGCCGCGTTCCAGCGCGGAGGAGTAGTCGGCGACGATCTCCCGTACGCGGGCGTCTCCGATCTTCCGCAACGTCGGCTGCTGCGTGCGGGGAAAGACCTTGTCCGCGACGACCCTGCGCGCTCGCGCCAGGGCGCTGTTCACCGACGTGGTGGTGGTGTCCATCGTGAGGGCGATCTCCGCGGCGGAGAAGCCGAGGACCTCGAACAGCAGCAGTGCCGCCCGCTGGTTGCCCGGCAGGTGCTGCAGGGCCGCGACGAAGGCGAGCTCGACGGCTTCGCGCTGCTCGTAGCGTGTGTCCGGGCCCACGGGGGCGTCGGTGAGACCGGCGTCGGGGTAGGGGCTCAGCCAGGCGACGTCGGTCAGCGGGGGGTCGCCGAGCACGGCGCGGTCGCTGGAGGGGCCGAGGTCGACGGGCAGTGCCCGCCTGCCACGGGCGCCGACGACGTCCAGGCAGGTGCGGGTGGCCACGGTGTAGAGCCACGAGCGCAGCGAGCTTCGGCCCTCGAAGCGCGCGAGTCCCCGCCAGGCCCGTAGCAGGGCGTCCTGCAGGGCGTCGTCGGCGTCGTGGGTGGAGCCGAGCATGCGGTAGCAGTGGGCGTGCAGCTCGCGGCGCAGGGGCTCCACGAGACGGGTGAACGCCGCGTCGTCCCCGGCACGCGCCCGGACCAGATCGGTGTCCCCGTCGATGTCCCCGTCGATGTTTCCGTCGCGAGCCGGATCGGTGCCCCCGTCGCGGCCCGGGGCGAGGTCCTCGTTCCCGGCACGCGTCCGCGCCGGACCGGCATCCCCGGAACCTTCCGCCGTCATGTCCGCGAACCGCGAAGAAATCTCCCTCACGAACGACGATTCTGCCCCACGCAGGGAGTCTCTACTTCGACCGAGCACCACAGCACCGTTCCAGACTGTTCCAGGAGATCGCGATGAGCCGCACAACCGTCACCACCGGGTCCCTCAAGGTCCCCGGCGCCACGCTCCACTACGAGGTGCGAGGGCAGGGACCCCTCGTGGCGCTCGTCGGCGCCCCAATGCACGCCGATCACTTCGCGCCGCTGGCCGACCTGCTCGCCACCGACCACACCGTGCTCACCACCGACCCCCGGGGCGTCAACCGAAGCTCCCTCGACACCCCCGGCCAGGACTCGACCCCGCGGCTGCGCGCCGACGACCTCTCCCTGCTCCTCGCCCGTCTCGACGCCGGCCCTGCCGCGGTCTTCGGCTCCAGCGGCGGCGCCGTCACCGCGCTGGCGCTCGCCGTCGCCCATCCCGAGCGGGTGCGTACCGTGATCGCGCACGAGCCCCCGCTGAACCGTCTGCTCGACAACCCCGACGAGCGCGACGCGGCGGTCGAGGACATCATCGCCACCTACGTCTCCGGCGACGTAGCGGGTGCCTGGACGAAGTTCATGATCAACGCGAACATCCCGCTGCCCGACTTCGAGGAGTCCACAGGCGGCCCCACACAGGCTCCGGCCGAGCCCGATCCGCAGCAGGCGGCGGACGAGCGCTTCTGGTTCCTGCACGAGATGCGCGGAACCACCCGCTGGCAGCCCGACATCGCCGCGCTGCGGACCGGGTCGCCCCGCATCGTGGTCGGCATCGGGAAGGAGTCGGCAGGCCAGCTCTGCGATCACACGTCGACCGCGCTCGCCTCCGCGCTCGGCACGGAGCCGACGTACTTCCCCGGTGGCCACATCGCCTTCCTCGACGATCCCGAGGGATTCGTCCCCCGGCTGCGTGAAGTCCTGCGAGGCGACTGACCGGACGGCGACGCCGTGGGCGCGTGTGGCCACGTGCTCGCATGTGACGGATCCCACCGACGGGGGCGGGATCCGTCACGGCGGGAAGATCAGGCGAGGTTCAGCTGCCAGGAGACGCCGAAACGGTCGTTGGTCCAGCCGAAGCGCTTGCTGAAGCCGTAGGAGCCGAGCGGCATCAGCGGTTCGCCGTTCTCCGACAGCGCCGCGTACAGGCGCTCGATCTCCGCATCCGACTCGCACTGCACGTACAGCGAGACCGACGGGGTGAAGCCGAAGGCGTGCTCCACGTTGCTGTCGATGGCCATGTACTGCCCGCCCGCCATCGTGAACGTGGCGTGCATCACGCTGCCCTCCGCGCCGGGGCCCTCGGGGCCGTAACGGAGGAGGCTGAGGATCTCGGCATCGTCGAACAGCGACGTGTAGAACGTCATCGCCTCCTCGGCTGCGCCCTGGAACATCAGGAAAGTGGTGATCTTCTGCGACATCGGAGCTCCTGTCGGAGGGGGGTGGATGAGAGTGTCCGCCGTCACGGGAACGTTCCGCTCGCCGACGGCTTCGGCGCCGGACCCGGCGGCCAGAAACATCGAACACGTGCTCGGCAAATATTTCAGGCTAAGCTTATATAAGTCAAGTTCGATATATCGGAGTGTCGTCCGCTTTCGCCGCGCGACGCTCACCTGGTCACGCCCATAGGAGATCCAGGACATTTGTCATGATTGACGCTGGATCGATGGATCTGCCGCGGAAAACGCGCTCTCCGTAGCGTCGTCCACATGACAGACGACACGAATGACACGAATGACACAGTGTCACTCAAGGACGTGACCAAACGCTTCGGGGCGGTGCGCGCCGTGGACGGTCTCAGCCTCGGCATCCCCCCCGGGCGCACCGTCGCCCTGCTCGGTCCCAACGGCGCGGGAAAGTCGACCACGATCGCGCTGCTGCTCGGGTTGCTGGCCCCCGACTCCGGAACGGTGCGCGTCCTCGGAGGCACCCCCGAGGACGCGATCCGGAGCGGGCGGCTGGCGGCGATGCCCCAGGAGGGCGGCCTCGTTTCCCGGACCACGGTCCGCGAGCTGGTCGGATTCGTCTCAGGGACCTACCCGGCGCCGCTCCCCCTACAGGAGGTGCTGTCGATCGCCGGGCTGGAAGGGCTCGCCGGTCGCAGGCTGGAGCGGTTGTCGGGCGGCCAGGCACAGCGGGTCCGCTTCGCGCTCGCGCTGGCCGGAGACCCCGAACTGATCCTGCTCGACGAGCCGACCGCGGCGCTGGACGTACGGGCCAGGCGGGAGTTCTGGGAGAGCATGCGCGCCTTCACCGCGCGCGGCAGGACGATCCTGTTCTCCACCCACTACCTGGAGGAGGCCGACGAGTACGCCGACCGGGTCGTGGTGGTCGACAAAGGCCGGATCGTGGCCGACGGCACCAGCGGGGAGATCAAGCGGCTGGTCGCGCTGTCCACGGTCAGCGTCACCGCCGCCGGGGACGGCGCCTTCCTGGAACGCCTGCCCGGGGTCGTCTCCGTCGAGATCCGGGGGGAGCGGGCCCACCTGCGTACCCGCGACGCCGACGCCACCGTCGTGGCACTGGCGGCGGCGGGAGGCGTACGAGACCTCGAGGTCGTCCCCGCCGCGCTCGAAGACGCCTTCCTCGCATTGACAGGACAGGCGGGCCAGGCGGAGCGGGCAACGGAAGCGTCGGAGGTGAAGGTCTGATGTTCGGCTACATCCGCCTGGAGGTCACCAGAATCCTCCGCGACCCCGGATACGTGATCATGGGTTTCGCGATGCCCGTGACGATGTACCTCGTCTTCACCAACCTCGGAGTGGCGGGCGACGACCGCGTCTGGGCCGCCCTCTACATGATGGTCAACATGGCCGCCTTCGGCGCGATCGGCTCGGCCTTCAACAACGGCGCCGGCATCGCCGAGGACAGGACCGCGGGCTGGCTGCGGCAGCTGCGGACCACTCCCCTCGCCCCGGTACGGGTGGTCGCGGGCAAGGCGGCGACCGGTGTGCTCATGGTGCTGCCCGCGATCACCGGGGCGTGCCTGTCGGCGGCGCTGCTCAACGGGGTACGGCTGGAGGTCTGGCAGTGGATCTCGATCGTACTCCTGCTCTGGGTGGGTTCCCTGCCCTTCACCCTGCTCGGCATGGCCCTCGGCTACCTGTTCAGTGGCCAGACCGCCGCCGTGTTCACCATCGCGGCCAACATGACAATGGCGATCGTCGGAGGGCTGTGGCTGCCCACCGAGGGCTTCCCCTCCTGGCTGAGGGTCGTCGCACAGTGGACGCCGAGCTTCGGCTACGCCGACCTGCCGCGTAAGGTCGCCTTCGGCGAGACGCCCGGGGCCGGCACGGCGCTGATCCTGACCGGCTGGCTGGTCGTCTTCGGAATCCTGGCGGTGTACGGCTACCGCCGGGCAGGGCGCGTGCGATGAGCCGCGTGATGGGAGTGGCCGGGTGAACGGGAAGGCGGAGCGGCCCCGGGAGACGCCGGGGAAGGTGCCGGGCGGGGAAAAGGCCCGGAAGGGGCAGGGGAGGGTGACGAGGCGGGAAGGGCCGGGAGAGTTCGCCTTCTACCCGTGGCTGCTGCTCGCCTACCCCCCGATCAGCGACCTCGCGGCGGGCCACGTGCGGCCGACGGCACCGGCCGCGCTGGGCGTCGCCGTCTTCGCCGTCCTGTACGTGCTGTGCGTCCGGCTGTCCTTCCACAATGGGCGGCGCGCGGCGACCGTGGCGCTGGCCGGGCTGCTCACGGTTGCCTTCCTGCTGCTGGCGGGCTTCGCGCACAACTGGTTCTACCTCGCACCGCTGATGACCATCGCCTGTGGGGTCGTGCTGCGCGGCCGATCCGTCTACGTCATCCTCACCGCGCTCACGCTCGCGCTGGTGGCGGTGATGTGGCGCGCGGGGGCGAGCTGGCAGAGCATCTCCCTGGCCAGCTGGGGGACGACCACCGGCGGTCTCGTGGTCAGCGTCGTCCTGAAGCTGTTCTCCGTGATCGCCGAACTCCAGGAGACCCGCGAGGAGCTGGCCCGGGTCGCGGTGGCCGAGGAGCGGCTGCGCTTCTCCCGCGACCTGCACGACCTGCTCGGGCACACCCTGTCGGTGATGGTGGTCAAGGCGGAGGCCGTACGACGGCTCGCCCCCCGCGACGCCGAGGCCGCGGCACGGCAGGCGGCCGACATCGAGGCCGTCGGCAGGGAGGCGCTCACCGAGGTGAGGGCCGCGGTCACCGGCTACCGGGGCCGAGGGCTCGACGCGGAGCTGGCCTCGGCGCGCACGGCCCTGGCCGACGCGGGTATCACCGCCACCGTCACCGTCACCGGGGAACGGCCCGCGCCGGAGGCCGACGCCCTGCTGGGCTGGGCCGTGCGGGAAGGGGTGACCAACGTGGTCCGCCACAGCGCCGCGGGCACCTGTGAGATCCTCCTGGAGGGGACGACGCTGGAGATCCGTGACGACGGCCGGGGACGCGGCGGGAGCCCGGCGGGCAACGGCCTGCGCGGCCTGACCGAGCGGGTCGTCGCACTCGGCGGGACGCTGGAGACCCATGACCGCGACGGCTTCCTGCTGAGGGTGACGCTTCCATGATCAAAGTGCTGCTCGCGGAGGACCAGGGCATGATGCGCAGCGCGCTCGCCCTGCTTCTCGACCTGGAGGACGACATCGAGGTGGTCGCCACGGTCACCAGGGGCGACGAGGTCGTGCCGGTCGCGCTCACCGCGCGACCCGACGTCGCCCTGCTGGACATCGAGATGCCGGGAGCGAGCGGCCTGGAGGCCGCGGCCGGGCTGCGGGACGGGTTGCCGGGCTGCAGGGTGCTGATCCTGACCACGTTCGGCAGGCCCGGCTACCTGCGGCGGGCGATGGAGGCGGGCGCCGCCGGGTTCATGGTCAAGGACGGTCCCGTCGAGGATCTCGCCGCGGCGATCCGCCGGGTCCTGGCCGGTGAGAAGGTGATCGACCCCGTACTGGCCGCCGCCGCGCTGAGCACCGGTGCCAGCCCGCTCACCGATCGCGAACGGGACGTGCTCGCCGCGGCGGCCGACGGCGCGGCGATCTCCGACATCTCACGGCGGCTGCACCTGTCGGAGAGCACCGTGCGCAACTACCTGTCCGCCGCGATCGGCAAGACCGGCACCCGTAACCGCATCGAGGCCGCCCGCACCGCCCGGCACAACGGCTGGCTCTAGGCCGCCCGCCTCTCCCCCGAAACGGACCGACCACGAGGGAGAACCGGCGCCGTGCGCAACGGAGGCGCGCACGGCGCCGGACAGGGCCGAGATCAAAGGACGGGGGCCGGGGCAGGGGCGGGGAGGGGCTCGGTGTCGTCCGCGGTGTCGTCCGCGGTGAGCCAGTCGCGCATCATCGCGTAGGTCTTCTCCGCGATCAGCTTCTGGCCCGCGGCGTTGGGGTGGAAGAAGTCCCACTTGCTCAGGTGGCCGACCGTGAAGCGCTGCCTGAAGACCTCGTTGCCGTCGAACCTGCAGGCGGGGCCGTACGCCGCGCAGACCCTGGCGAGCGCGGCGTTGTAGTCGGCCACCCTGGCGCGCACGCGGTCGCGGCGCGCCTGGTCGGCCGCCGAGGTCGAGGTGGGCCGCGCCAGCATGGTGGGGCAGATCCGGCCCACCGCCCAGAACCCGCGCGCCACCGGGTTCTTCCTGCCGATCTGCCACAGCCGCTTGAGGTCGGGGACGCTCGCCACGAACACCCGGCCGCCGGGCCGCCCGGCACGAAACAGCGCCAGGGCCTCGGCCACCCGCCTCTCGTAGACGGCCACGGGGGTCATCAGCCGTTCGGCGGACACGCAGGCGTCCTGGGCGCCGATCAGCACCGTCACGTAGTCGGCACGCCGGCTGACCGCCCGGGCCACCTGGCCGGCGAGGTCTGCGCTGGTGGAACCGGGGACGGCGAGGTTCACGTTGTTCCCGGCGACCATGTCCGCGGCCCGCAGCCTGGCGTACTGGCTCCGTACGCTCGGGTGGTCACCGGTGGACCAGGAGCGCGAGGCGCAGGTGAGATACCAGCCGCAGGCGTTGAACCCCGCGCTGATGGAGTCGCCGAGCGCGGCCATGACCACCGGCCGCCAGGGCTCCGCCGTCCGGGTGGCTCCGGCCGGGGGCACCCAGGCGGTCATGAGGGCGGCCAGCCCTGTGAGTGCTGTCACAGTCGTGCGAAGCATGACACCTCCGCTGAGAGATCGCGTCTGCTTCGGATGTATCACCGCAGGCCAGGACGGTAGAGTCTGTTGACCGAGTGCCTTGGTTTTCTTGACAGCGCGTGGCGGATGTGCTGGCGGGCATACTGCCGTCGAACACGTTCAGTTCCCCGCATAGAGTGGCGGAGGTGAGTGTAGCGCTCGGATCAACCCGTCCTCTCGTGGTGACGACCACCCCCATCGACGACCCCGGTGACCTGTTCACACGACTGCCCGAGGCCGCCCCCTACGCCTGGGTGAGACACGGAGAAGGTCTCGTCGCCTGGGGCGAGGCCGTCCGCCTGGCCGTGCCGCCCGGCCCGGGGCGTTTCGACTGGGCCCGCGACCGGCTGTCGGGCCTCTTCGGCGAGGCGCACGTCGACGACGACGTGACCTCGCCCGGCTCGGGTCCCGTCGCCTTCGGCTCCTTCACCTTCGATCCGGAGGCGCACGGCTCGGTTCTCGTCGTCCCCCAGACCATCCTCGCCCGCCGCGACGGCCGCGCCTGGCTGACCACCGTCGGCGAGCGGCGACTCGACGCGGTCACCCCGCTCCGCGCCCCTGGCAGGATCCGGTACGGCGACGGCAGCCTGACCGCGCCCGAGTGGGAGCACGCCGTGGCCAGGGCCGTCCGGCGTATCAGGTCGGGCCGGCTGGAGAAGACCGTGCTCGCCCGCGACCTGGCCGCCGTCGCGGAGCGTCCGATCGACGTCCGGCTGCTGCTCGCCCGCCTGTCCGGGCGCTACCCGGAGTGCTACACCTTCTCCTGCGCGGGGCTGGTCGGCGCCACGCCCGAACTGCTGGTCCGGCGCGCCGGGGAGACCGTCGAGTCCCTGGTGCTCGCCGGCACGATCCCGCGGGGCGCCGACGAGGCCGACGACGAGGCGCGCGGCACGGCCCTGTTCGCCTCGGAGAAGAACCGCTACGAGCACGCCTGCGCGGTCGCCTCGGTGCGCGAGGCACTCGACCCGCTCTGCGCCGAACTGAAGATCCCCGAGGAGCCCGAGCTCCTGGTGCTCTCCAACGTCCAGCACCTGGCCAGCCCGGTGAGGGGACGGCTGTCGGACGGGGCCTCGGTCCTTGACGTGGTGGCGGCCATGCACCCGACCGCCGCCGTCGGCGGCACCCCCACGGGGGCGGCCCTCGGCGTCATCCGCGAGCTCGAGGGCATGAACCGCGCCGGGTACGCGGGCCCGGTGGGCTGGATCGACGCGCGGGGCGACGGTGAGTGGGGCATCGCGCTGCGCTGCGCCCAGATCGAGGGCCCCACCGCCCGGCTGTTCGCCGGCTGCGGCATCATGGGCGACTCCGATCCCGCCTCCGAGCTCGCCGAGGCCGAGGCCAAGTTTCGGGTGATGCGATACGCCCTGGAGGGTTGACGCCGATCCGGTGTCCTCCTCCCGTCCTGGAGAGGCAGGCCGTTCCTCCTTGGTGTCTCCCGGCTTCGAGGGGGCCGCCCCCCCTTTCCCGCGTCCTCCCTCGGGAGAGCACGGGCGGTCACGGCGGGCGATGACCGCCCTTTTTCCGGGAGACATCAAGGGGACGTCCCGGCTATCCCCGCCCTGCCTCGCCGCTACCCGGCGAATAGGCGTACTCTCACAAGTGCAATACGTCGGACATTTCCAGCAAGAAACTGATATTTCTCCAGGTCGGCGTCCTCTCGTCGCCGTACGGCCGGTCAACTCGCCAGGGAGAGGAAAACATGGCCCTACTGACCACCGCCCGCCTCACGGTGCGTGACTGGAGTCCCGACGACGCCGCCGAGGCCCTCGCCATCTACGGCGTCCCGGAGGTCACCCGGTGGCTCTCCCCCGCGATGACGCAGCTCGAGGGCGAGCAGGCGATGCGGGCCACGCTGGAGTCGTGGGACCGTAACCGCAGCACCCTCACGCCCCCGCTGGGCCGGTGGGCGATCGTCCGCAACTCCGACCAGCGGGTCGTCGGCGGCCTCTCCCTGCGCTACCTGCCGCCCGACGAGGAGGACATCGAGATCGGCTGGCAGCTCTCCCCCGACGCCTGGGGAAAGGGCTACGCCACCGAGGCCGGCCGCGCCCTGGCCGCGTGGGCGTTCTCCATCGGCGCCCACGAGCTGGTCGCGGTCGTCCGGGTGAACAACGACCGCGGCGCGGCGACGGCCAAGCGCATCGGCATGCAGTGGGTCGGGGAGACGGACAAGTACTACGAGACGCGTCTCAACGTCTACCGGCTCTGGCCCAGCGACCTCTCCCCCGCCGACAAGGACCCGCTCCGCCCCTGAGGCTCCGATGCCAGGAGCCCTATGGGAAACGCGGGACTTCCGAGGCGCGCGATACCGCTGTTACTACGCTGGGTCGATGACCGAACAAACGATCTCTGCGGATGGAACGGCGACGAGCCTCGATCTTGAGGCCGTCCTGGCCTCGGGGTGGGCTGTTCCCGAGTCCTTCGACGCCGAGGAGTTCCGCCGAGCCGAGGCGTTCTGGCAGGCACGGCGCGCGGAGGATGAGCGACTCCTGCGGGTCCGCGCCACGGCGGCCCGCCTTGTCGAGTCCTGGACCGGGCACACGCCGCGTGACGTCGGCTCCTTCGGGATCCAGCTCAACCTGGAGACCAGTGATCTGGATCTGGGAATCGGCTACCCGGTCGCCGGCCGCGAGGAGCTGACAGCGGCGCTCGCCCCGCACGCGGCGTTCAAGGGCGAGCGTCTCACCCGGTTCACCACCACCCGACTGGTGTTCTCCTTCGAGGTCGACGGCGTCGAGATCGACCTGTCGGCGCTCACCGAGGAGGACTTCGTGGTCGCGTGCCGCATGCTCGACGAGATCGACACCGGCATGAGCCGACGGGAACGGATCGCCCACACCTGGGTCAAACACCTGCTGCGCGCTACCGGCCGGACGCGGGAGTACGCGGCCTGGAAGCTGGCCACATACTCCCGATACTGCCCCGAGTTCAACTGGGTGCCGATCTCTGAGCCTGCCTGACCTGCAGCGGCTCAGGTTCCACACGGATCAGCCGCGTTGATCAATGTCCAGCCTGTCGTGGCCGCCCACCGGCTGTGCTCGTGGACGAGCCGGTCGGCGGCCTGCGATGGCAACGCCGCGACGACTCCTGGCACGGTGGCGGCCATGCGGCTGCGCAGCACCTCGACCTGCTCGTCCAGCATCGCGTCCAGCCGGATGATGAGCTGCCTCAGCTGCACCGGGCCGGAATGCTCGTCGATGAGGTCGAGCATGCGGGTGAAGACGGCGTACGCGGCGTCCTTGATGACGACCCGGGCCGCACGAACCTCGCGGCGTGGCTCACCGTCCAGCACCTTCTCCAGGGACTTCAGCGTGTAGTCCAGCGCGAAGTTCCGGTCGACCCACACCGGTACTGCGCTCGGCGACGAACGACGGATTACGGACACCGTCGACGATCTCCTCAGCACTCAGGTGCGGCATCGGACGCAACAGCAGATCCGTCCGCCCCTGGAAGGCGTGCGTGGCGTGCAGCTCTTCCAGGCTCATCAGCTGATCGAATGTGATGTACGTGAAGCGCGTCGGCACGCCGAGCGCCGACAAGGTGCGGATCGCGACCGCGTTCTGCTCGCCGGTGGTTTCCTTGTTGAATCTCCGCAGGATGGAGGTGACGCCGGACTCCACCCCGAACAGCATGCGGCGCAGCCCGTCGCGGACGAGAGCCCGCCACATCTCGGCCCGCTCGATGTGCCACTCCCGGTCGTGGCCGGGGTGGACGACCTGGTCGATGCGGCACGACGTCTCCCACTTGAAACCCGCTTTGGTGATCTCGGCGGCGACGGCTAGTGCCCGCGGAACGGCGTCGTCGCCGCGTCCGATGGCCTCCTCGTCCACCAGGTACAGGGTGCGGGAGAGGTCGGGGTGGCGGTCGAACTCCTCCTTCAGCGCCTCCAGCATCCACGGCAGCTGCTCAGGGGCGCCGCCCGCCCACATCCCTTTATGGCCGCGCGGGCAGAACGAGCACTGGCTGGTACAGCCGCGGGTCGTCTCCAACTGCATCACCCCCTGGTGGGCGAAGGTGTCCTGCAGCAGGTCCAGCTCGGGGAAGAAGTCGTCGGCGTCGCGGTTGGGCACCGCCGCGGTGCGGCGCCGGCCGACGGCCATCGCGCCGCCGCGCGCCGCGCCGACGTAGCCGATGCCGTGAACCTGGTCGCGCTCGAGGTCGCCGTGCCAGTGCGCGATGACGTCGCGGATGGTCGGCTCGCCGGCCGGTGCTGACAGCGAGTAGGCGCCGCTCCAGCGTGCCGGTGAGCACGACGTTACGGCCGGGCAGGAGGCTGACGATGGTGTCGCGCAGCGCGTTGGGCTGGCTGCGGGGGATGTCGTGGATCGCCTGCTGCTGGGCGGGGGTCAGTGGGGTGAGCCTGAGCCGGCCGATGGCCTCCAGGAGCAGGCTGTGGCTGGCGCTGATGGTGGGGGGCATGCGAAGCCTCCGTACGTGAGATACGTGGATGAGGGCATGACGAACCCGCCCTGTGGCGCCTCAGGGGGCGCTCAGGGCTGCGCGGTGAAAAAAGGGGTTAGGGGGTGCCGGTGGGCAGGGTGATGGTCGCGGTCATCGCCGCGTGGTCGCTGAGCCCCGAGGTGCGGGGCTCGTGCACGTAGCGGCAGTCGATGACCGCGCCGACCGGGGAGCAGAACAGGTGATCGAATCGGTAGCCTTCGCCGCTGCGGCGCCCGTACCAGGAGTGATCGTCCAGGTCGGGGTGGTGGCGGCGGAATGCGTCGCCGTATCCGGCGGCGGCGAACGCGTCGTAGAAGGTGTACTCCCAGTTGCCGAACACCGCGTGATGCGGCTTGTGGCCCCGCTCGACGACGTTGAGGTCTCCAGCGATGACGATCGGGCCGGTCACCGCGAGGTCGTCGGCCAGGGCGGGCAGCAGTTCCGTCACCGCGTCTTGAAACAGGCGTTTGTCGAAGTTGCGGCGCTGCTGGGGACCGCGGGAGGGCACGTACAGGCCGACCACGCCGATGCTGGATCCGTCGTCGAGGTGGAGGCGGATGGCGGCGCACCGGTGCGGCAGATGGCCGGGACGAATCTGCGGGGCCGGTTCCTGTTTGCCGATGCGGGAGGCGACGACCGTCAGATAGTCCGCGCCGCCGTCGCCCAGATGCACGCTGAACCCGTGCTCGCCCAGCGCTTGAGTTATGGCGTGTGCTCCAGGCGTGACCTCCGTCAGCACGACGACGTCGGCGTCCTGGGCGGCGAGCCAGTCGGCTTGCCGCCGGGACCGGGCGGGGTTGGCGTGCTGCACGTTGAGCGTCAGGACGCGCACCTGGCCGGGGCGGGCATAGTGCTCTCCCGCCTGCAGGATGCTGAGCTGCTGGCGGTCGTCGCCGCTCATTGGCGTTCCCTCACCGTCTCGTCGGTGAAGACCTCCCCCTGGGCGTCGAGGCGGGCCTGCACCTGCCCCATGATCGTGCGGGCTTGGTCGATCACCTCGGGGTGCGGGGGCGCGCCCAGCGCAGACAGGTTCATCGCCACCTGCTCCGCAGTGGTGAATCCGACCAGCACAGCCGCCTGATCATAGCGATCCAGGCACGCCCACAGGGCGATATGGATCAGGTCCTCGCGGCGCCACCCGACCAGGCCGCGCAGCTCGTTCAGCCCCTCGGCGATGACCTCGACCGCCGCAGGGGTGAACCACCGCTTGCGCGAGCGGTGGTCGCCGGGACCGATCAGCGGCATGGCCGCAGGGTCGTAGGCGCCGGTCAGCAGGCCCTGCGCCAGTGGCTTGTTGATCAGCACGCCGACCTTGTGCTTCTCGGCGAACGCGAAGATGCCCTCGGAGCGGGCCGCCGGGGACAGCAGGTGGTCGCGGACCGCGAGCAGGTCCGGGCGCACCGTGTCGAACACCGCCTGAAACCGGGCGATCTTGTCGCCGCGTTGGTCGGCGGCGACGGTGAGGCGGTCGCGGGCGAACCGGTGCGGACCTCGCATGCCGACTGCGTGGATCAGCCCTTCGCGCTGGAAGGAACGCATCGCCTCCACCGCAGGCTCCAGCCACCGGTCACCTTCACCGAAGTCGGAGTGGTGCAGGAAGTAGGCGTCGAGGTGGCCGGTGCGCAGGTTGTTCAGGGTCTGCTCCAGCTGGTGGCGCATGTGCCAGGGGTCGAAGCCGTGCGGTGCGGTGCCGGCGAAGTAGCCGACCTTGGACACCAGCACGATTTCCTCGCGCGGCACCTGCGCGACCAGGTCGCCGAGCAGGCGTTCAGAGCGGCCGTGCCCGTAGACGTCGGCAGTGTCGAACAGGCGGGCGCCCATCTGCCACGCGGTTTCCAGGCCGGCGGCGGCCACCTCCGGTGAGGTGCTGGTGGACCAGCCCATCGGCAGGCCGAGGTTTTCGGCCGGTCCGCCGATGCCCCAGCAGCCGATGCCGACAGCGGGCACGGTGATGCCGCACCGGCCGAGGGTGCGCTTCGGCAGAGACACAGGGACCGATGTCGTCACAGGAATTCTCCTTCGGTGTGCGGCACCAGTGGCGCCTGGTAGTAGCGGATCTCCTCCACCGTGGCCAGACCGGCCGCGCGCAGATCGGCCAGCAGCTCAGTGTGGGTGGTGGGGACGATGGCGCGGGCCACTTCGGCGTCATGGCGGGCGCCTGCGGCGAGCGCCGCAGCGATCAGCGGCCCGGCCAGGGCCGCCCGGTCGGCGCCAGGGTGGATCAGCACGTCGGCCAGCAGCGCCTCCGCCGGTTCTGCGGGGGCGGAGTGGATGAGCGGATAGACCAGGGCCGCGGCCTGCAGACCGGAGCCGTCGCCGTCGACGACGAGCAGGCCATCGGCGACGAACCGCTCGTCGCTGCTCCACCGCGGGTAGGTGTCTTGTGCGACGGCGAACCCGTGACCGGGGTGAACCGTGTGGTAGAGGCGGCCCAGTGCTGCGGCGTCGCCAGGACCCGCCGGCCGCACCAGCGTGTGGTCTTCATCCAGCGTGGCGAGGTCGCCAGCGATGGGGGCTTTCAGCAGCGCCGCAGTGGAGTGTGGGCGCCACCCGGCGCGGGTGTAGAACGTGCAGCCGTGCTCGCGGGTCGCGGGGATCTCCGCGGTGAGCACGACCATCCCCTGGGGGAGGGAATCGGCGGCGTACTTCAGCAGTAGGGTGCCCAGCCCTTGCCGTTGCCATTCGGGGGCGACGGCGGGCCCCCACAGCCTGGCCGGTGCGCCTGGCGCGGCGGGGTGGCGCAGCGCCGCCGCCCCGGCCAGGCCGCCGGTGGCTGAGCGCGCCACGACCATGATCGTGGGGAAGGCGCCTCCCGGGGGGTGCAGCCGCGACCGCACCAGTGCAGCGGTCACCGGCCGCTGATCGGGCCGGCCTCGCATGGCGGCGTAGCCGAGGGTGGCGAGTTCCTCATCGAGGGCCGTTCCCGGCCGGTAGACGGAGATGCTGATCGGCAGTGTCACAGCCGACTCCTTGGGTGGGTGGCGGCCACGCCGACACATATGCTGCCTCGCCCGGCCCAGAACGCCGGGTGCAGGGCCAACGCGAGTGTCGGTGCAGCCGCATGGGTGGACAGGAGCACTTGGGCGAATTCGGTGTAGAAGGTGTCGCGCAGCTGGGTGGAGGTGGTGAACGGGGCGGGCCGCGATGAGCCGCGCAGTCGTTGCCGGGCCAGCCATAGCCGTTCGCCCGGCGGGCCGGGCCATCCGGCGGCGGTGGCCAGCGCCTGAACGGCGCGGCCGGGCAGGTCGTATTCCAGCCGTCCTGCGGGGCCGGCGATGCGGGTGGTGTACAGCAGCATGCCGTCGTCGGTCAGCAGGTTGGCCAAGCGGGCGAGCGCCGTGTCCCGGTCGTCCGGGGTGGGCAGCAGGGACAACAACCCATCCGTGATGATCATGTCGAAGGGGCCGGACACGTTGGCCAGTTCCGGCGCCTTCGCCCACATGGTCGTCACGTTCCGGCCGCACCGATCGGCCCAGGCGTTGACGAGCGTCAGCGGCGTCCGGCAGATGTCGGTCACCACGATCCGCGCGTCGGGGAGCAGTTCGGTGAGCAGGCGCGGCATGGTCTCATCGGAGGAGCCGCACACCAACGCTCGTTTCGGCCTCCGGCCGGTGAGGGCCTTGCGGTAGAAGTCCTCGTGCCAGCGGGGGTTGCCTTTCAGCCCTTCCCTATTGAATAGGCGTGTTGTTCCTGTTCAGTAGAGGAGCTGATGTGACGGACTGGCGGGTGTTCTGGGTGCCTCGAGACGCGGCGCGGGGTGGCGTTCGGCGGTCGGTTCTGGAGGGGTGGACCGACCTTGCGGTCAGGGAGCGGGAGGTGGGTGTCCGAGCGGGGGATCCGATCTTCTTGTCGCCGGACTACCGGGTGGATGCGGCCTTGTGTTCGTACGGCCGGTCGAAGGGCTTTCGGCGCTGCACGCGGGAGACCCGGCGCAACTATGCGACGGACATCTGCCTGTTACTGAACTTCCTCTGGGGTCGGGGCCGCGGGTGGACGGAGGCGACGGAAAGGGACCTGGAGGACTTCGAGCACTGGCGGCGGGTCGAGGAGTCCAACCCGAGGAGGATCGGCGGCTCCAAGTGGGATCGGGAGTTGGCAGCCTTCATGAGCCTCTATCGGTGGGCTGTGAAGAACCAGGTCGTAACGCGAAATCCAGTGGCGACGAAGCAGGTGTCGGGCCGCTACGGCGAGGTGCTGATGGTCGCTGAGGCCCGGGCGAAGGACGCGCGGCCGAGCAACGTGCACTGGCTGACGCCGCGGACCTGGCGGCGGTGGATCGACGTCGGTTTGCGGGGCCACACCAAGGAGGGGGTCCCGGAATCAGGCTGGGTGGGCCGCATGGAGGACCGCAACGTTGCCTTCGTGAGGCTGCTGGTGTCCTCGGGTCTGCGCCGCAGCGAGGGTGGGTCGTTGCTGACGTTCGAGGTTCCCCAGCGGCGGCTGGACGGCGGCCGGTACTACCGAGGCACGATCTCCGCGGCGGTGACGCGGTCGAAGAAGACCCGGACGTTCTATGCCGCCTCAGAGGCCATCGGGGACATCGAGGCTTACGTGGGTTCCTCGCGGGCGTGGGCGGTGCGGCGGGCTCAGCGACAAGGTCTGTATGAGCAGCTGCCCGAGATGCGCCTCGTCACCAAGGTCACCCGCGGTCTGAATCCGGCCGTTCGCTGGGTCGACCGGGACGGTGTCGCCGGCCAGGACCTGCTGAATAGGCTGCCCATCGCCGAGCGAGCGTTGCTGTTCACCGAGGGCCCACATGGGCCGGAGCCGTTGTGGTTGTGGCTGAACGAGCAGGGACTGCCGTTTCATCCACATTCGTGGAACGGGGTGTTTCGCACCGCTAACCAGCGCTGCGAGGCGGTGCTGACCCCGCCCACGCATCTGGGCATGGACCCGCACAAGGTTTACGCCCCTTACGCGACGGTGCACTCGGCCCGGCACAGCTTCGCCCTCTACATGCTGGTCGTGCTGGATACCTTGATGGATCAGCGCTACGGGCTGACACCCGAGGAGCGCAGGGACTTTCGGATGCTCTACGGCGATCCCTGGCTGATGGTGCAGAACCTGCTAGGTCATGCCGCCCGGGAGACGACGACCTCCAGGTATCTGGCTCCGGTCGCCGACCTGCAGCTGCGATCGATGCTCGCCACCGCCAGGGATGGTGAGGCAGGTCCGGCGCCGATGGCCGAGCTGGACGCGGTGTTCGCCCGGATCGCGGCGCAATCGGAAGGCATCCAAGACATCGACGACCGGTTTCAGCCCAAGGACGGCCAAGCGTGAACACGCGCGGGCGCAAGGCGTCCATTCCCCCGGCCGATCATGCCCGGCCGCCGGTGCTGTCCCCTGACGGCCTGGTCGTTCACCACTCCAACAGGAACAACCAGGTGGCGGACTACGACTTCTCCGTCCTTGCGGTCGCGGAGCCGCTACAGCGTTCGCTGAGCGCCTTGTTCGCCGCCCGATGCGTCCCGCACCGGTGGACCTCGCACAACACGTCCCGGAACTCCTGGGAGGATTTAGTGATCTTCGCGACGTTCTTGTCGCAGCAGGAACAGCCCCCCGGCGACCTGAGCGAGCTCACCGCCGCGATGCTGAAGCGGTGGCGCACCAGTCAGTCCGGCTCCGCCAGCGGCTACAACCGGGTCACCCGGATCGCCCGCCTGCTCCGAGGTGATCCGCGGCTTCAGGCCGGGCGAATCGCTGACGAGCTGGCGACCCGAGTGCGGCGGCCAAAGAGCACAAGCCAGTCCTACAGCGAGGCCGAGTTCGAGAAGATCAAGCTCGCTGCCCGGCGAACGTTCCGGACGGCCCTGCTGCGGATCGCAGACAACACCCGGCATCTGCAACGGTGGCGGCGGGGTGAGTGCGTCGAAGGCAGCCAGGATTGGGTACTCGGGGAGGGCCTGGACTTCCTGGCCCGCACCGGCCGGTTTCCTCACACGGTCGGCCCAAGCGGCCAGCCCACCATGGCGCGAAAGTATCGCAAGGTACTGGGCGCCTCGAGCGCCAAGGCAGGGCAGCGGCTGTTCTTGTCGTGCCATGAAGCGGTGGCGCTGGGGGTGCTGCTGATGGCCGAGTACGGCTGGAACCTCTCGGTGATCGACCGGGCTGAAGTGCCCCGGGCGGCACCGGATCCCGGCGAGGATGGGCACCCCACCTACCGGATCCCGCTGGAGAAGTATCGCCGCGGCGGCGGCCACTACTTCGAGACCCGGAACGTCACCGATGACGGCGCCGCCTCGGCCGGCCGCCTGATCACCGAAGCCCTGGAGGCCACCCGGTTCGCGCGCACTCTCGTGGAGGAACTCGCCCCCGGAACCGATCGCCTGATCATCTGGCATGCCGCACTGGGCGGCGATCAGCTTAAGGATCTGGACCGTCTTCCTCCGGTCGGCAGGTTCCACTTCGGCATCACCACCCAACGCGCGACGCATTGGGCGAAGTCGGTAGGCCTGACGGGTTCGCCGTTTCGCCGGGGACGCCGGACCGTCAACGCGCTGGATCGGCGACAGCCGGGCCAAAACAGCCAGGAGACCCACGAGCGCCACTACGCCTTGGTCGACAAACGGGTCCAGGCCGGGGCTGTCGAGGTGATCGCCACCGGCGCCGAAGACGCCGCCGACCGTGCGCGGGCGTCGGTCCTGGTCGCCGAACTACGCAACGAGCCCCAGGGCGGGGACGTGGAGACCGCGACCGCCGACTGCCACGACTACGACAACGGCCCCTACCCAGCGCCCGGCGGCGGTTGCGGCGCGTCTTTCCTGATGTGTCTGGGCTGCGAGAACGCCCGCGTTCACCCAGGTCACCACAGCCGGCTCACCCACCTGCACCACGCGCTGTCCAACTTGCGCTCGATCCTGGCACCCCAGGCATGGTCGCGGGACTGGGGCGAAGCCCATGAGCGCCTGGAAGACCTCAAGACCAAGCTCGGCGAGGGCATCTGGCGCCTGGCCCTGGCCCGCGTCACCGACGCCGACCGCGCGCTCATCGCCGACCTGCTGACAGGAGAGCTCGACACATGAGCATCGCCCCCGACCTCGACCCCTACCGGCTGCCGCTGCCCACCCCCGACACCCCGATCGTCTTACCACACCTCGTGACCGCTGAGGCTGAGCATGCCCACCTCAACGGCCGCTACGGCGCTGCGATCTGGCCGTTGGCCGCGCTGACGGAGAACCCCAGCTCGAGCAAGCACGCGATCCACTGGAACACCTGCCCCGCTGCGTTCCGAGACGAGCTACGGCTGGCCGCCTGGACCATGATCAACGGCGAGCTTCGGCCCGCCTTCCTTGCCGAACGCGGCACCGGCCTGCGAAGCCGCCTGGGCCTCGCCGCGCTGGCGGACACGATACGGCAGTGGATTCATCTGGCTATATGGCTGAACTCCCGGGGCATCGACAGCCTTGCCGCCTGCGGCACCAGCGTCCTGCATGACTACGGTCTGCACCTGAGCAGACAAGATCGCGGCCGAGGCAGTACCTGCAAAATCTTGTCAGCAGTGACACGTTTGTGGGCGTTCGACAATCTCAGCGCCCGCCCAGCCGGGATCGGACGGCCGCCCTGGGATGAATTCGGGGCCGATGACTACCTGCCTGCCGCGTCCTCTTCCAGCGGCGGGGAGAACACGACCGAACCACTGGCGGCCGAGACCATGGGGCCGCTGCTGGTCTGGGCGATGCGGATGGTCGACGACTTCGCCGACGACATCCTCGCCGCCTGGGCTGAGACACAGCGATTGAAGGCAGCCGCCCGCTCCAACCCCGCCACTCCCGCGGGGGAAGCGGCCCTGCACGCCTACCTCGACCCGCTGATCACCGGCATGGCTCCGCTGCCGACCACGACGAGCCTCGGACGCTTGACCCTGGCCCGCTCCTACGTGGGCGGCATGACCGGTGCCTCCAATTCACAGATCGGGAGATTCTCCCAGCGGAACGATCTGAAAGCCGCAGTGGCCCGCCGGCCGGGACCTTGCCCGTTGAACGTCCCAGTGACCGGCCAGATCAACGGAGCCCCGTGGCGGGAGGCACTCGACTTCAACGACGCCACTAACTTGATGCGGCATCTGGGGACAGCGGCTTTCGTGGTCTGTTCGTATTTGACCGGGATGCGCCCGGGAGAAGTGCTTGGCCTGCGGACCGGATGCTGCCCTGACCCCGAGCCCGACGAGCACGGAAGCATTGGACGGCACCTGATCCGCGGCAACGAATACAAGAATTCCACCGACGAACATGGCAACCATCGATCCGCCGGGACCGAACGCGACGTCCCCTGGGTCGCGATCACGCCGGTCGTCAACGCCATCCGGGTCCTGGAACGCATGGTTCCGAACGGCTGTCTGCTGTTCGACCACAACGCCCACGACCTGTATAACAACCGGCCTGGCACAGGCTCGCTCAAACATAGCGCGCTCGGAGAGCGCATCGAGGCGTTCATCGCCTGGGCGAACGCGGAGGCGGCAGCCCGCGGGCTCAGCGATCAACTCATCCCGCCCGATCCCCACGGCAGGGTCGGGCCCCAGCGGTTCCGCAGGTCGCTGGCCTGGCACATCGCCCGAAGGCCGAACGGCCTCGTCGCGCTCGCCATCCAGTACGGACATCTGAGGAGCAGTTTCGTCTCCGAGGGCTACGCGTCCCGCAGCCGCGGCGGCATCCACGACCTCATCGACATTGAGACCGTCCGGGCAGTCGCCGACACCGTCGCCGACCTGCGCGACGGCCTCCACTCCGGAGAGGGAATCTCCGGGCCCGCGGCCCGGCGCGTCATCAAAGCCGCCGCCCGCGCTACGAGCTTTGAAGGGACGACCATCACCGCACGCACCGCGCAGCGCCTGATCGCCAACGAAGACGTCATGATCTATGACAACCCACAGGCCTTCGTGCTCTGCCACTACAAACGGGCCCAAGCGCTCTGCCACCGCGACGACGTGAAAGACACCCCCAGCCTCGATCACTGCGTCCCCGGCTGCGGCAACATCGTCCGCACCGACCGCCACGCCACCGGTCTGCGCGACCGCGCTGACGTCCTGGACAAACGCGCCACGCACGCCCCCCAGCCAGTCGGCGACCGGCTGCGCGCACGCGCCGGCAGGCTCCGCGCCCTGGCCGGCGGCCATGACCTCACCCGGATCACCCTCCAGGAGCCCTCCGCATGAGCCCCGACCCCGACGAACGCGAGCGCATCCGCGCCGCGATGGACCGCATCCTGGATGGCACCCCCCTCAACTCCAACGGCGCCCTCACCATCGTCGCTCTCGCCCAGGAAGCCGACGTTCCTCGCAACGCTCTGACCCAGCGGCATCGCGACCTGAAGAACGAGTTCTACGAGCGCGTCAAAGCACGAGGGGCAACCCCTGACGTTGAAGTGCGCCTCCGCGAGACCATCACCAAACTGAAGAAGACGATCGCGAACAAGAACAAGGAACTCGCGCAGATCAGACAGGACGTCCCCGCCCTGGTCCGGGCCGTCCACCAACTCACCCGCGAGAACCAGGAACTGCGGGCGCAGTTGGAGTTGCCCGAACCGAACGTCGTCCCACTGCACCGCAGGGGTTAAGTGGGGAGCTCAAGGTCAAACGCGCGTCGCATCCTCGATCTCGCGCTGCTTTCGGAGCTGCTGCCGCTTCTCACGTTTCTGCTCACGCTCCACACATCTGGCCTGGCGCCGTTCGTTCCGTTCCTGGCGTCTCGCCCTGCGATGCTCGCGGCGGGCCGCCACCACCGCGCGCCGGTGCTCAAGGAGCTTGCACCAAAGCTCCTTTCGATCGCGGCTGCCGCCCGGCATGATCTCCTTGATCACCTTGGCCGCGACGGCGGCCAGGCGCCAAAGGACAAATGCGAAGGCAAGGCTCGCGATCAGCCAGAGTGGGGCGTCCGGCCCAAGGTCGATCACTGCATGCGCCCTTTCCTTTCGGTCTGAAAGGGCAAGGCGGACGATGCCTGGCTACGGCGCTCCTCAAAGACGGCACACCGATCAGCCCTACCCTCGGCAGAAATGAGGAAGGGCCTGGCTTACTGGCGAGTGGGCGGAGGCGCTGGAAGCGCAGCAAGCCTGGCAGGCACGGGCTCCGCGAGCGCGACAGCCCTCCTGGCGGACGCCGCGAGCAACATGCCCAGAAGCGCCTCAAAAAGCAGGAGAAGAGCGTGCGACGAGTGGATGGGCTGCATCAACGCTCGCCGCCCTGACGGCGGTGAACGGATTGCCCTGGCCTGAGTCCCACAGCTTCATCCTAGGCGCCTGAGGCGACAACTGCGGTGCTAACGAACAGCCAGCCCGAACCCACACCACAGTTCAACACGCAGACTTGACAGGGAACAGCCCGGCCTGCCGGAAGAGCCGCCACGTGGAGTGGTAGCCGAAGCAGCCCCGGGTGCAGTGCCCGCGGGCGGCCGTCCACACGTCGCCGAAGGTCAGCGGAGCCGCCGTCATGGAGTGTCCTGCGGGGTTGCCTGCGCGATGAAGTGCAGCAGGCGGGCGATGCGCCGGTAGGGGTCGCGGCGTCCAGCTTCCCATTCGGCGTCAAGGAGCGTGTCGAAGCTGTCGCCGACCGGGATGTCGCCCAGGTGGTCGGTGAAGGCCCGCACCCCGTACCAGGCCGCGGTGGAGGCTCCGGCGCTCGCCAGCATCGCGTCGATGTCGGCGGCGGTATGCGCCCGGCTGGTCACGCCGAGGTTGCCTGTCTCGGCGTGGGCGTTCATCACCGCCAGCGCGTCAGCCCATCGTCCTTCCAGGCCCGGTCGCATGGCCAGCGCGTCACGGTTCTTCGTCAGTAGCGACACCAGGCCGCCGGGCCGGGCCGCTGCCACCAGGTCGGCCACGAACGGCTCAGGGGTCTCGATGTACATCAGCACGCCGTGGCACAGCACCAGGTCGTAGCCGCCGCCGACCAGGTCCGCCGCTTCGTGGCCGCTGCCTTCCACCAGCCGGACGCGCTGCCGCACCTGAGCGGATTCGCCCTCCAGTCGTTGCCGGGCTTGGGCGAGCATCGCCGGGTCGGGGTCGAGCACCGTCACCTGGTGGCCGATGCGGGCGAGCTGGGCGGCCTGGTGGCCATCCTCGCCGCCGACGTCCAGGACCTGCTGCGAGCCGGTGGGCAGGTGGGTGCGCAGGGCGCGGGCGACCAGTGCGTGCCGTACCGCGCCGCGCAGCGTGGCCATGTGCCGCGCGTACCCGGCCGACAGGTCCTCGCCGGACGTCGAAAACCAGCTGTTGGTCAACGTGTCTCCTTGGGTGACAGTAGGGATGCGAACAACGACGGGTGCTCCAGCACCAGCCGGCTCGACAGGTAGCGGGTCTGCAGGAGCTGCCGCAGCGCACGAACCGCCGGGGTGTCGGGCAGGGTGCCGGCGCGGACGGCGCCGCGCAGGGCCAGCAGTTTCGGCAGCCACTCCTCGACCGTGGTGAGGCTGACCGGGTCACGGCCGAGCCAGGAACGAAACCGGTCGGCGGTCATGACTTCCCACACCACCGCGTCACGCCATGTCTCGTCGGGGCCTTCGACAGTGGTCAGGTGCGGCAACCTGCACAGCCCTGAGCGTGGCAGGGGCGGCGGCAGGGGACTGGTCACGCACGCCCCGTGCAGGCCGCGGCGACGCCGTACCTCGTGCAGGTGCTCGCCGAACGCCATGGCCAGGCCCGCCTGCGCCAAGGCGGCGCCGGCGGGGACGACCGTCACGGCGTCGAGCCAGGAGCGGCGGGCGACGGTCAGCGCCACCCGTACTGCATCAGCCGGGTCGGGGATGGCGTACCAGACGCGGCGCCGGTCCGTGCTGCTGGTGACCAGGCCCGGCTCGAACATCGCTCCTGCGTCAGCGGCGGTGAAGTAGCGCTCCCCCTGCTCGGTGGTCCTCATGTGAGCTTCGGACCGAACCGCGAGTAGTAGCGCTCCAGCAGGGCGCACGACTCCAGCACCCGGTCGGAGGCGGCGACGTTGTGCCCCGCGGTGAAGCCGTGGCCGGGGGTGGCGAGGGTGGCCGCCCCCACCAGAAGGCTGGCGAGGATCAGGCCGGAGTAGGCGTTCGGCAACGACTCGGCGTGGTGGAAGTTCACCGGGTATCCGTCACCGACGATCGTCGCGCAGGCTCCGGAAGTCAGGCGCATGCGGATGCCCAGCACGCCGACGTCGCTGATCTCTACGGCTTCCTCGGCGAGTTCGGCGATCGCGAACTCCCGGTCCCTGGAAGTCGTCGACACCAGGGCAGCTGGACCAGGCGTGGATACCTGAGACGGCGAAACAAATCATGGCGGGGTGCATGGGTGCGGACACCGACCGGCGAGGATTCCTCCTGCTGTCGGGGAAAGAAACCGCCGAACTGGCAGACGCCTGGGCCGCTGTACCCACAGAGAAGATCATTGACGCCAGTGGCGGCGGCACTGTGGATACCGAGGTGGCAACCTGGGTCGAGAATCGTATCCACCAGCTGTGGCACCTGGATGACCTCGTCGGCGGTGACTATTTCCTACACCTCGCCCAGGCCGATCTGCGGCTGATAGCCCGGCTGTTGCAGGGCGGCCGCTACCGTTCAGAGATCAAGCGGCGCCTCTATGGTGCGGCCGGGGAGCTGCTGCGCTTCGCCGGCTGGTGCGCGTTCGACGGCGACCGGCACGCCGCCGCGGCACGGTACTGGCACGCCGGGCTGCGTACCTCCGCCGCTGGGGGCGATACCCTGACCGGCGCCTACATTCTGTCGCTCATGGCTATGCAGCACACCTATGCCGGAGACGGTCGGGCAGCGATCAACCTGTTGCACACCGCCCGCGAACGCATCGGCCCCGGAGCGCCCCGCACGGTGCATGCCATGCTCGACGCGTGGCAGGTCCGCGCCCACGCAGTCGTAGGCGAGTCCCGCCAAGCCGTCGAGGTGCTGTTCCGCGCCGATGGCCACTGGGGCCACCGCGACCCGGACGAGGATCCGCCGTGGATTTACTGGATGCGTCAGCCTTCCCACACGATCGAGGTCGGCGCGGGCTTCGTACAGCTCGGTCGTCCGGATATCGCGGTGCGCCTCCTGGAGGAGGGCATGGCCTGTCGAGGCATCGACTACACCCGTGACACCGTGCTCGGCCTGACCGCCATCGCCGACGCACAGCTCGGCCAGGACGACCTCGACGGCGCCCTCGACACGGCGCGGCGCGCCGTCGAACTCGTCACCGACGTCGATTCCAACCGTGTCGCCGACCAGCTCAACGCCTTCGCCCTGCGACTTCCTGCCGGAGAGGCCCATGCCGAGGAGTTCCGCACCTGCCTGGATGCGTTGTCGCGCAACTGAGGAGTTACCGCATCCAACCTACGGACCACCGTCCGAGGACGGACACAACGCTGCACCTCGTGGTCGCCGTACCTTCTCTTCACTGCACCCCAGGCCTGTTCCCGGTCGCACAGGTACTCAGATGGTGGTGGCCTCGCCATCAAGGCTCAGGACGTAAGCGATCCGGTCGGCTGCCGCGTCGATGTCGGTCGCGGCGGCGAGACGCTCCATTTCGTCGGACCTGCCTGAGGTGGCAAGACGATCGCCCTGCCACCACCAGTACCAGGCCAAGCGAACCGGCCCACCTTCGGACTGTGACGCCTGGCGATCCTTCACCAGAACGACCAGCTGAGACAGCCCGGCGAAAAACGTTCGGGCCAACGCCTGATCCTCGGGTCCGGCGGCTTCGCTGTAATCGGGTGGCCGGGAGAAAAGCAGAATCGCGGTGGCGACCTGCTTAACGGTCAGCCCGCGTTTCAGAGCAGCTTCAACAAGCTGTTTGACCAGCGCTGCAGGAGTGGGGGGATCCTGTGGGACATCGGCATCTTGCGACTGTGGAGATGTCATGTGTCGGCTTCCGTGGATGATGGTTCGGTTGTGCAGGGGAAGGCCATTCCTCACTGTTCCTTCAGGGTGACGGTGGGTGACCGGACAGCGCATCGACACTGCAAGACATCTACCGACAACTACTTCCCAGGAACACGTCAGAAGTTGTCGAAAGATGGCATCACGGCAATGTGGTCAACGAACGCCTTCGCCGAGCGCTTCACCGCGCGGGACACGACATCGCGAGCCTCGCCGAGGCCGCTGAAGTATCAACCAAAACCGTCGAACGCTGGCTGAGCGGCGAGTCTGTGCCGTACCCGAAGACGCGTTACCGCGTGGCCGCGATCCTTCGAGAAGAGGAAAGTTATCTCTGGCCCGACGCGGTCAACGGTGCCTCGTTGGCCGGCGCCGAGCTCGTGGTCACTTATCCCCGGCGCAGCGATGTCCCCCGCCATCTGTGGACCGAACTACTGCGCGGCGCCGATCGCACGATCGACCTGCTCGCGTACGCGGGCCTGTTCCTCACCGAGGAACACCCCGACTGGATGCCCACCCTCATCGCCAAGGCGAACGCGGGTGCCCGCGTAAGGCTGCTCTTGGGAGATTCCAGGGGCAAACAACTCGGTTACCGCGACGCCGAGCACCGTATCGGAGGCGGCGTCGCCGGGCGGGTCGCGGCGGTGATGGCCCACTACACGCAGAACATGCCTCCTTCGGTGGAGATCCGCCTGCACGACACCCCGCTGTACAACTCGATCTACAGATTCGACGACGAGATGCTGATCAACGTGCACGTCTACGGGATTCTGGCGGCATACACTCCGACGCTGCACATTCGCCGTATCGACGGCGCCTACTACAACACATATTTGGAGTCCTACGAGCGAGTATGGGCGGGTGCGCGGCCCGTTGAGGAGAGTGACCTGTGAGCAAGCGCAGCCGCAGGATCGACCACTGGCAGGACCCTGACGCTCCCAAGCCGACCAGCCGCAAGCCGTCCGCGAGCGTGTTCGTCCGAAACGACGAAGGCGCCGTGCTGTTGCTGAAGCGCACCGACAACGAGCTGTGGACCATCCCCACGGGCGGCCTCAAGAAAGGTGAGACCGTCGCGCAGTGCGCCATCCGCGAGTGCGAGGAGGAGACCGGTCTGAAAGTCGAGATCACCGGCCTCGTCGGCGTCTTCTCCTCTCCGGACCATGTGATCGTCTACATGTATGGGGACAGGGCCGACGAGGTGCGGCAACCGGTCAATGTCTGCCTGCGGGCCTGCGTGGTCGGAGGCACGATGGAGCCAGACCCCCGCGAGGCGCAGGAGGTGCGCTGGGTGGCCCCCGCCGACCTGGGTGACCATCCCGTCCACCCTGCCCTGCGGCGCCGCATCGAGATCGGACTGAGCGGCCAAGCGCCGTTCGTGGAATAGGTCGGCGCATCTTCCGCTTTCCGGTCGGCTTCGGCGGCCTCGCCTTCGCTCGGGGACACGCTCAGGCCCCATACGTTCGCGCCGGTCAGGAGCCCAGGTAGCGCAGTACGGCCAGGACGCGACGGCTGTAGCCGGTGACGTGCAGCAGGCCGAGCTTGTCGAAGATGGCGTTGACGTGCTTCTCGACGGCGCTCTGGGAGACGTGCAGCCGTTCGGCGGTGGAGGCGTTGGTCAGCCCCTGGGCCATGTGGTCGAGCACCTCGCGCTCGCGGGAGGTGAGGCGGCCCAGCGGGTCGGCGTGGGTGGTCCTGGCCAGCAACTGGCGTACCACCTCGGGATCGAAGGCCGCTCCTCCCGCGCCGACGCGGTCGAGCGCGTCGAGGAAGTCGGCGACCTGGGCCACCCGGTCCTTGAGCAGGTAGCCCACCCCGTCCACGTCGCCGGTCATCAACTCGGTGGCGTAGCGCTTCTCGACGTACTGCGACAACACCAGCACGCGCGTCCCCGGATGACGGCGCCGGATCTCCAGCACCGCCCGCAGTCCCTCGTCGGTGTGGGTCGGCGGCATCCGCACGTCGGCGACGACGATGTCGGGCCGGTGTTCGGCGACCGCGACGACGAGCGCCTCACCGTCACCGACCGCGGCCGGGACCTCGTGGCCCTCCTCCAGCAGCAGCCGGACCAGCCCTTCGCGCAGCAGGGTCGAGTCCTCGGCCAGGATCACCCGCACGGGATCTCCGCGATGATCGTGGTGGGTCCGCCGGGCGGGCTGTCGACGCGGAAGCGGCCGTCCAGCGCGGCCACCCGCCGGGCCAGGCCCGACAGGCCCCCGCCCTCGGGGTTCGCCCCGCCCACGCCATCGTCCTGTACGCGCATGATGAGCATTGTGTCGCGTTCACGGACCTCGACGGTGATCGCGGTGGCGCGGGCGTGCTTGGCCGCGTTGGTCACCGCCTCGCTGACCACGAAGTACGACGCCGTCTCCACCGCCGTCGGCAATCGCGCGGGCGGCTCGCAGACGACCTTGACCGGGACACCGGAGCGTTCGGCCACCCCGGCCAGCGCGTTGGCGAGCCCGAAGGAGTCCAGCCCTGAGGGATAGACGCGCCAGGCCACCTCGCGCAGCTCGGCCAGCGCCTGCTGCGCCTCCTCGTGTGCCTGCGCGAGCAGTTCCGGCCGCCCTCTGCGTGCCCGCCCGACCAGCATGGACAGCGCCACCAGCCGCTGCTGCAGTCCGTCGTGCAGGTCCCGTTCGATTCTGCGCCGCTCGGAGTCGACGGCCGCCAGCACGCCCGCCCGGCTCTCGGCCAGCTCGGTGATGCGGCGCCGCAGCGTCTCGGTGGGATCGGGTCCGAGCATGCGTACGGCCAGCCGCCGCTCCAGCGTGTGCACGCCCACCAGGCCCGACAGCTCCAGGAACAGCAGGACGACTCCCGCGAGGACGAAGTAGGCGAGCAGTGGCGCGCTCGGTGTCATGCCGTCGACCGGCAGGCCCCTTCCCCAGGACCAGGTGATGACGAGGGCCGCCCCGACGCAGTAGGCGAGCGGGACGAGCACCAGACCGCCGAGTACGCCCACCGGCACTCTCGCCCCCAGGTAGCGCAGTTCCCGCCCGTCCGGGCGGTCCGCGTCGAGTCCGAGGGCGGCGGGATCGAGGCGCAGGCGGCGGGCTTCGAGCGCGGCCAGCCACCGGGCCGCCCTCCGCACGGCCGGATGACCGGCGAACGGCAGGGTGAGCAGCAGGAAGGCGACGCCGAGCAGGGCGGTGACCGTCCCGAGAACGACCGCGCACAGCAGCCGCAGCCCTTCATAGGCGGGACGCATGCCGGTCCCCTCGCCGCTCGATCGGCCCGGCACCCGCGAAGGCCGGGGCAGCCGGAAGCACCACGAACGTCGGGGTGAGCGGGAGCACCGGCCCCGCGCCCGGCGCTCCGAGGTTTTCCGTAGGTTCGACCCGCCGATCTGACATGCCCCAGAGGTTACAAACGATCAGGACATGACCGGAATGAGGTACGTGGCCGTTTGCCGGCTGCGGAAAACCACACCCCCGCCGGAAGCCGGGACTCAACCTCGTACGTCCACGGCGGTCTCCCGGGAGGCGCCCGCCGGCGGGATCAGCGTGCTGAGCACGGCGGCGGCGTCGAGGAGGGCTCTGGAGCGGGCGTCGACGCTCGCGTCCCTGGCGGCCAGCGTGGTCATCACCTCGTCCCAGCGGCGGGTGCGCCGCAGCTCCGGCATCAGGGCCCGGAGCGGGGCGACGCGGTGGCCGGCCAGGCGTAGCTGATGGACGATCCGCGCGTCCCGGACATCGTCCGGGAAGTATCGCCGCGGTCCTCCCGGGGAGGCCCGGCGGGGTACGACGAGGCCCTCCGCGTCCCAGTGCCGCAACGTCGAGGGGCGCACGCCGAGCGCGGTGGCGAGCTCGGAGACGCTCATGACGTCCGAGGGGCGTACGTCGCAGATCGTCTCTCCGGAGATCGTCGCGGCGGCCTCCCTCGCCAGCCTGAGCTCCCGTCGTTCCGTGTCGAGCCTGGCGTGCGCCGCGTCGAGCAGGGCGAGCACCTCCGAGGCGGGACGCGCGTGCGCCGCGCGCATGATCCTCCTGGCCTCGACGGGCCCCGTGGCCTCGGCGAGGGCCCGATAGGCGAGCGCGGAACGCAGATGGACCTCGTCGTAGATCCGGTATCCCGTGCCGGTGCGCGTCGCAGGAGGCAGAACGCCGTCGCGTTCGAGATTGCGCACCTGCTGGACGGAGCACCCGGCCTGTCGCGCGACATCGACCGTCCGCATATTTGCTGATTTGCGACTTATCACCCCTCAACCTCGGGGTGTTGGGGGAAAAGTCTCCACAACCACATGAATGAAACGCTACAACGCATGAGTATCGACGAGATCACCGAGTTCCTCACCGGCCTCGACGGGGTTCTCACCCTCAGGCCCGCGCCCGGCGACGGTTCACCCGAGATCAGCTGGGGTGACACGTTCTTCTACTACGCGCCCGACGGCGAGGTCCCGAAGGCGACCCAGCCCTTCGCGACGATCGTGACGAAGGACTATCCGGACGATGAGCTGTCGCGCCTGAACCGTCCCGGCGTCTTCCGCCTGAACCTCTTCGCGGGAAAGGACGCCTTCGTCGGCTGGACGGGCCGTCAGCCGCGCGACGCGGCCACGGACGAGGCCGACCCCAGCGTGATCGACTCCGTGATGGCGCACCCCGTCTACGGCCCGCTGGGCTGGCTGGCCGTGGTGAACCCGGGGCCGCGGACCGAGGCGGCGGTCCTGGAGTTGCTGCGCACGGCTCACGGCCTGGCCCGCTCGCGCCACCGGCGACGCGCCGGATCGGCATCGCCCTGATCAATGATCCCCGCCGCACCGTTTCCGGTCCCTTGACGGCGCTCTCCCTCGTCGGCGCCCCCGGTCCTCCGGAACGCGTGGAAAAGGTGTCGCGAGCGGGAAAGGGCCCGCCGGGAGAGGCGGGGAGCGCCCGGGGTGACAGATCCCGGGCGCTCCCCGCCCGCGCCGGGCAGGCCCTGATCGGAGTGTTCGCGACTACGCGTGGTGCCTGCCCTTGCGCCGGTCGGACAGCTTGACCACGATAAAAACGATCATGGCGAGGATCACGATGCCCAGCACCGACTTCGACACCACCCCCATGTACTGCTCGACCAGCTCCCACTGCTCACCGAGCAGGAACCCCGCCATCACGAAGACCGTGTTCCAGATGAGACTGCCCAGGGTGGTGAGGAGCGTGAAGATCATGATCGGCATGCGCTCGATCCCCGCCGGAATCGAGATCAGGCTACGGAAGATGGGGATCATCCGGCCGAAGAAGACGGTCTTCCTCCCGTGCCTGGCGAACCACGCCTCGGTCTTCTCGATGTCGGAGACACTGACCAGCGGCAGCTTGGAGGCGATGAACACCACGCGCTCCCTGCCCAGCAGGGCTCCGACCCCGTACAGCGCGAGCGCGCCGACCACCGATCCCAGGGTCGTCCAGAGCACGGCGTCGAACAGCCCCATGTTCCCCTTGCTCGCGGTGAACCCGGCCAGCGGCAGGATCACCTCGCTGGGCAGGGGCGGGAACAGGTTCTCAAGTGCGATCGCCAGCCCCGCCCCGGGCGCACCCAGGGTTTCCATAAGGTTGACCGCCCATCCGGCGACTCCGTCGAGATTCGGTGAACTCATAGGGACAAGGCTACGGAGGGCTGCGTACGGTCTGGATGAGGAACGCCGCCTTCCTCGCCTGGCGTGCACCACGGAGCTCGGCTGCGGAAAACCTCAGCCGAGTTCCGCACGGCCGTGACGCCCGGATGTCGTTCGCGGTTTTCCCACGTCAGAGGGGAATCGAGCGGTCAGGACGGGAGTGGCGGTGGCGCGGAAGGATCCCGTGCCGCTTCCGAGGACGGGCGGTCATGGCCGTCGGCCGGCACCGTCCCCCCATCCGAGTGTGACCCATCCCACATTTATTGCCGACGGGAACGGCGCGTGTCGAGGGCTTTCACGGGGAAAGGGCACCGCCTTCCACCCGGATCCGGCCTGCGACAGGCACAGGACGGGCGCGGGTCAGGTGTCCCTGAGGTGGACCGCCTCGCCCGGCTCGATCCCGGCGCGCCCCGCGGTCAGCGTCGCGACCCAGCCGGGGAAGGCGGGAAGATCCCGCTCGCGCACCGCGACGCGGAAGCCGACATCCGCACCGTAGAGGACCTCCCTCACCTCGTACGGCGAGGCGTGCAGGTCGTTCTCCAGCCGCCCGGCCCTGACGTGGTCCACGGTCACGGTCATGACCCTGGCGGGCACCATGCCGACCAGCGGCGTGAGGTCCAGCGTCTTACCGACCGACGAACCGTACGCGCGGACCAGCCCTCCGGCGCCGAGTTTCACCCCGCCGAAGTATCGGGTGACCACCGCCACCACGTCGGCGACACCCCGGCGCAGCAGGGTCTCCAGCATCGGGGTCCCCGCGGTGCCGCCGGGCTCGCCGTCGTCGTCGGCCCGCTGGACCCGGCGGTCGCCGCCGATCACGTACGCCGAGCAGTTGTGCGTGGCGTCGCCGTGCAGCCGCCTGCGGGTGGCGACGAACTCCTTCGCCGCCTCCTCGGAGGAGACCGGGCCGACCGCGCACAGGAACCGGGAGCGCTTGATCTCGATCTCGTGTTCCACGGTCTCCCGCGGAGTCAGGTACGGGTCGGGCACCCGGCAAGGCTATCCGTCCGAGTGCCGCCCAGGGACAGGAGGCTCAGCGTGCCGCCTGGAAGGCGCGGCCGGCGCGGGTGGCGGTCCCGTCGCCGCGGAACAACCCGCTGCCCGGCTCGGTCTCCGAGGAGGGCAGGCCGAACCAGGCGTAACGTCGCACGTACGGCAGGGAGGCCAGCATCCTGGTGGAGGCCGTGACGAACGCGGCCTGCTGGGCGTCACTGGCATAGCGGGTGCCGTTCGAGAAGTCGATCAGGGCATACTCGGTGAGCCAGATCGGCTTGCGGTAGCGCTGGTACACGGCCTGGATGTACGACTTGAGCTGGTTCACCGCGGGCTGAGTACGGAAGTCCGCCCCGTACCAGTGCAGCGCGATGAAGTCGACGCGGTAGTCCCGCTCCTCGGCTCCGGACATGAAACGGTCCAGCCAGCCACCCGGGGTGTCGGCACCGAACGCGACGGAGGGGCTGCCGAGCACGCGGCCCGCGGACATGAGTTCCGGCCAGAGCGACAGCGCCTCCTCCACGGTCATGTTGGCCTGCTCGGGCAGGTCGGGCTCGTTGAAGGCGAGCAGATAGGGCCCGGCACGCCTCGCCTGGGCGAGGTTCTCCGGCGTGACGCTGCCCGCTCCCCAGATCATCGGGACGAACCCGTCCGCCTTGGGACCGGTGACGCCCTCGCGGCGCGTGGACCAGGTGTAGTACCAGCTCGCGCCGGACTTCGCGAAGGCCGAGCTGAGGCCGGGCATCTTCCACACGCCCACCCCCTTCCTGGAGGAGGTCACGACCGCGGGCGGCAGGGGCGGCGTGGGGGTGGGCGTGCGGGAGGCCTGCCTGCGGCTGGGAGCGGGGGACGGGGAGGGGGTGACGGTGCGCGCTGACGGCGTCCGCGACGGGGGCGGCGACGGCGAGACCGTCCGCGCGGGCACGGCGAGCGAAGGAGCGGGCTCGGGAGCGGGAGCCGTGAACTGCCCGAACACCAGGACGCCCGCGACGACGACGGCCACCGCGCCGCCGATCGCGGCCGGGGCGGAGGGCAGGGAGGCCGACAGGCCCGTCCGCGCCGTCTCGGTCGTCTCCAGGGCGTGCGCGGCGCCGTGGGAGGTGGCGTGCGCCACCGCCTCGACGGCGGGGGGAGCGGCCTGGAGGTGGTGCAGGGCGAAGCCGACGGGGACGGGCAGCAGCGGCAGCCCGCTGAGCAGCCGGTCGATGGGCAGCAGGCCCGCGGTGTGCCCCTGGCAGACGGCGCAGTCGCGGATGTGCCGGGCGAAGCGTTTGCGCCACAACGGGCTGGGGACGCCGTCCCAGTTCGCGGTGAGGGCGTCGCGCCCGGGGCATCCGGAGTCGGCGCGCAGCGCCCGCACGATGGTGCGCGCCGTCTGGACCTGCTCCTTCATCCGCTGGACGCGTACGGCGGTGTGACGCCCCGACAGGCCGAGGGCTCCGGCGAGGTCGGCGCGGTCGAGCTCGCCGGTCTCCTCAAGCCACCACAGGGCGAGGAGCGCCTGGTCGTCGCCGTCCAGCCAGCGGGTGGCCTCGGCGACCTCGCGGCGCTGGTCGGTGAGCCCGAGCCTCAGGATGGTCACAGCGGCGAAGTCCGAGGCGGGGTCGGGCACCTCCTCCGCGGTGTCGAGGTCCGCCCTGCGGTGCTGGGTGGTCCTGCGATCCTGCTCGTGGTCGCGCACCTGACGGACGGTGATGGCCACCAGCCAGGACCGGTAGGCCTGCGGGTCGCGCAGGTCGGGCAGCGCGCGGACGACCCGGAGGAACGTCTCCTGGACCACGTCGTCGACGTCGGTGTGGCCGTTCAGCGCTCGCCCGACGATGTTGTAGACGAGCGGGAGGGAGTCGGCCACCAGCGCGTCCAACGCCTGCTGGTCCCCGTCGCGTGCGGCGGCCACCATCGCCGTGTCGGGTCCGTCCCTGCCGGTTCCGCGCATCGCACTCCGCTTCCTGTCGCCGTCCACGGTCATCGCCCCCGCGCCGCTCCGGGCGGCAGGCAGGGACGATTCTCTCCATAACCCCACATAGCGGAAGACCAACGAGCCCCCTCTACGGAGACCGGCGGCAGGTCAGGGAGACAACAAAAATTTTCTCCGTCCTTTTTCTGAGATTTCCTGAGATTCCCCGGGATTTTTTGTTGTCGCCCGTCCCCCCGCCGGTCTCCAGTCCAGGAGCAGAACACGCCCGGCGCCGGGCGTGACGGCGAAGGAGGCTCGTGACGGTGACACCGCGAAGGCGCACGGTGACACCGCTGTCCGCTGACACGCCGGGCCACGAGCCGGTCCGTCCGAGACGCCGTCGACCATCACGTCCACCACAACTCCATCCCCCTAAGGACCTCATCCACATGAGTGAGACCGTTCCGAACACCACGGCCCCCGGTCGCAGATCGAGCGGGCGAGTCCATCGCCTCGCGCTCGCCGGCACCCTCGCGACCGTCCTGGGCGTCTCCCTGGTGAACGGCGTCACCCCGGCCGGCGCGGCCGAGGCCCCGCTGTCGCAGAGCGGCAAGGCCACCGCCTCCTCATCCGAGAGGGGCGACCTGTCCCCCGCGGCCACGATCGACGGCAAGGAGAACACCCGCTGGTCGAGCGCCTTCAGTGACCCCCAGTGGCTCCAGGTCGACCTGGGCGCGTCCAAGGCGATCAAGAAGATCGTGCTGAAGTGGGAGAACGCCTACGCCACGGCCTTCACGATCCAGACCTCCTCCGGTGGAGGCCAGTGGAAGACGATCCACACCACGACCGCGGGCAAGGGCGGCGTGCAGACCCTGAACGTCTCGGCCACCGGCCGCTACGTCCGGCTCAACACCACCAAGCGCTCCTCCCAGTACGGGGTCTCGCTGTGGGAGTTCGAGGTCTACGGCACCGGCTCGGGCACCGCCACCCCCAGGCCGAGCGCCACCCCGAGCGCCACCCCGACCAGGCCGACCCCCACCACCACCGCGACCCCGCCGGCTTCCGGCACCAACCTGCCCAAGGGCCCGGTCCCGCCCGGCGCGGTGCGGGTGGCGGAGTTCCTCGCCGAGTGCCCCTACACCCACCGGCTGCCCGACGACCCGATCGTGATGCCGGGCCTCGCCGGCGGGTCGCACATGCACAGCTTCTTCGGCAACACCTCCACGAACGCCGACTCCGACATCAAGAGCCTGCTGAAGGGCGGGACCACCTGCAGCCCCAAGGCCGACCTGTCCTCGTACTGGGTGCCGACCCTCTACAGCAACGACAAGCCCGTCGAGCCGACCGGCACCACGTTCTACTACCTGGGTGAGGGCATCAAGGACGAGCTGATGGCCCAGACCCGGCCGCTCCCGCTGGGCCTGCGCATCGTGGCCGGCAACGCCAAGGCGACCGGTGTCAACGACCCCACGAGCAGCTCGCGCTGGTCGTGCCTGCACGCCGGCGAGGTGGGCTCCTCCAAGAACTTCGTCAACTGCCCGGCAGGCAAGATGCTGGAGTCCTACCTGGACTTCCCGCACTGCTGGAACGGCAAGGACCTGGACTCGCCCGACCACAAGAGCCACATGTCCTATCCGGTCAACGGCGCCTGCCCGACCTCGCACCCGGTGATCGTGCCCAAGCTGCGCCAGGTGCTGCGCTACCCGGTCAGCGGCGACCCGGCCAAGTTCCGGCTCTCCTCGGGCCCCGGATACACCATGCACGCCGACTTCTTCAACGCCTGGCCCGAGGCCGAGATGGAGCGCCGCGTGCGTGACTGCATCCGCCCGATCGTCAAGTGCGGCGCCGACGGCACCCCCTGAGACGACAGGTGATCGCTTTCAGGCGTAAGACACACCGTCCGGCCTGAACAGGGCGAGGCCCCACACACCGGGCCTCACCACGGGAGCGGCGTGAGCGGAGGAGCGACATGAAGGCGTCCACGATCGGCGCGACGGTACTCGTCGTGCTCACCGTGCTGCTGGTCTCACGATGTGTCGCCGCCGAGCCGCCGACCCATTCGGCCGCGAATCACCCGTCGTCACGAAGCGGACCCGACGCGCTTCCCACACCGACCGGAAGCGCGCCGGGCTCCTTCAACGGCACCGACATCGCGTGGTTGCAGTTGATGATCCCGATGACCGAGCAGGCGGTACGCCTGCTGGAGCTGGCCCCCGGCAAGACCTCGAATCCGAAGATCACGCGATTCGCCGAGGAGAACGTCGCCGATCACCGTACGACGCTCGGAAGGTTGCGCGACCTGCTGCGGAGGTCCGGGGTGCCGGAGAGCGACGAGCACGAGGGGCACGACATCCCGGGCATGGTGATCCCCGACGACTTCGCGGCCCTGAGACGGGCCGACGGCGCCGCGTTCGACCGGCTCTTCACCAGGGACGCGCGCGAATATCTCACGCAGTCGGTCCTGGTCGCGAAGGGCGAGCAGAAGTCGGGCTCCGACCGGGAGACCAGGGCGTTCGCCGCCACCCTGGAGAAGGACCACGGCGACCGGCTCACCCGGCTGGGGCCGTGAGAGGCCCCGCCCCCGCCCCCGGCACGCGCGCACGGCGACGCGCCGCCGTCCGGCCGCCCGCGCGCCGGGCGCGGCCCTCCCTGGTCCTCGCCCTCGTCTGCGCCGGAGCCGTCGCGGCGACCGCGACGTGCTGGTCGGACATCACCTCGGTCTCCGGGGTCGCCGGGGCACTGGCCTGGGCGGGCAGGCTCACCGGCATGCTCGCGGGCTACGCCTGTGCCGTCCTGCTGGGGCTGATGGCCCGCGTTCCCGCGCTGGATCGCGGGGTCGGAACCGACCGGCTGGCCCGCTGGCACGCGACGGGCGGCCGCCACACCATCGTCCTGTCGGCGGCCCACATGCTGTTCGCCGTCGCGGCCCATGTGGCACGGTCCGGCACAGGCGTGTTCGAGGGGACCGCGGAGCTGATCCTGGACGGCCCGGCCATGCTGGAGGCGACGGTCGCCCTCCTGCTGCTGACCGGCGTCGCGTTCGTCTCGGTGCGCGAGGTGCGGCGCAGGATGCGGTACGAGACCTGGCACTACCTGCATTTCATCACCTACGGGGCCGTTTTCCTCGGGTTCGGTCACCAGCTCACCGGGCCGGACCTCGCCGGCGGCGTCGTCATGAGGGTGTTCTGGTACGCGCTGTATGCCTCCGTCGTCGCCCTGCTGGTCTGGTATCGCTTCCTCACCCCCGTCCACCGTGCCCTGCGCCACCGGCTGCGGGTCGCCGAAATCCGCAGGGAGTCGTCCACCGTGGTGTCGGTCTACCTGACCGGGGAGCACCTGGACGAGCTGGGCGCCGAACCCGGCCAGTTCTTCCGTTGGCGGTTCCTCGCCCCTGGCATGTGGTGGACGGCCAACCCCTACTCGCTGTCGGCACCCGCCAACTCCCGCTTCCTGCGGATCACCGTCAAGGGCGTCGGCGACCACAGCGGCGCGCTGGCCGGGCTGCGGCCCGGTACCCGCGTGTGGGCCGAGGGTCCCTACGGGGCCCTCACCGCCGCACGGCGCCGCAGGCCGCAGGTTCTGCTGGTCGGCGGCGGCGTGGGGATCAGCCCGCTGCGCGCGCTCTTCGAGACGCTGCCCGGCGAGGTGACCCTCGTCTACATGGCGCGCCGCGACGAGGAGCTGATCCTCCGCGACGAGCTGGACGCCATCGCCGCCGTGCGCGGCGCAACGATCCACTACACCGTGGACGAACTCACCGGATCGCCGGGCGGGCGGAGCGTGCCGCTGACCGGGCGCGCCCTGCGGGCCCTGATACCCGGTCTGGCCGTCCACGACGTCTATCTGTGCGGCCCCTCCGGGATGACGGTCGCGGCACGCCACGCCCTGCGCCGCGCGGGCGTGCCCGGCCGGCGCATCCACGTGGAGTCGTTCGACTTCTGAGGTCGGGCCGGGTCGCGGCGACGACCTCGCCCGGCTCCGGTTCGGCTTTTTGACATCCTCCCCCACCTGAAGGCGGGGGATTCCGAAGGCAACTACCCCGCAAGGAGGAGATCGCGGTGACCGCGGTGTTCGCGCCGTCGGCTTTCGCCGATCGCCGCCGCGACGTGACGGCACCGTCCGACGACGCGCCCGCGCCGCCCACCTCGGAGCAGCGCGACAAAACTCCTTCGCAGTGGCGAAATAGCGGAAAAGAACTCGGTGTTCACCGGGCGGGACAGGCCTCTTCGCATCATGACCTGGAGATAAGTGCGATGAGTGAAATCTCCACCATTGGGAACTCCCCTGGGTCACGGCGATCGCACGAGCGGGTGCTTGCCTTCGCCCGAGAAAGGGCTATATTTACCAATAATCATAGTAGGGATTAAGGGTAATAACGATGCCCCTGCCGAATTTCCTCACGATCGGTGCTCCGAAAGCCGGGACCACCGCCCTGCACGCCGCACTGGCCCGGCACCCGGGACTGTTCATGTCCCCGGTGAAGGAACCGAAGTTCTTCCTCAGCGACGGCCCGCCGCCGACCAGGGGGGGACCTGGCGACGCCCAGACCTACCGCGAGCACGTCTGGCGGCGCGAGGACTACGAGGCCCTGTTCACGGCGGCACCGCCGGGCACGCTCACCGGCGAGTCGACCCCGTTCTATCTCTACGACCTGGCGGCGCAGCGGCGCATCAGGGAGACCATCCCCGACGCCAGGCTCATCGTGGTGCTGCGCGACCCGGTGGAGCGCGCCCACTCCAACTGGACCCACCTGTGGTCGGCCGGGCTGGAGCCGATCGGCGACGTGGTCCTCGCCTGCGCCGAAGAGGCGCGGCGGATCAGGGCCGGCTGGGCGCCGTTCTGGCACTATCGCGGGCTCGGCAAGTACGGGGAACAGCTCGCACACCTGTTCACCCTGTTCCCCCGCGAGCAGGTGCTCGTCTACCGCTACCGTGACCTGGTCGACCGCCCCGCCGAGACCCTCGACCGGATCTTCCGCTTTCTCGGGCTGGAGACCGGCGTGGTCACCGAGGTCCCCAGGGAGAACGTGACCGCCCACCCGGAGCCGACCCGTGGGCACCGGATGCTGTCGCGGGCGCTGCGCGTGGGATCGTCCGTGGGACGTTTCCTGCCGTCGCGGGTGAGCGTGGCGCTGACCGACCCGCTGGAGCGCAGGCTGCAGGAGCGGGCCCGCTCCCGCCAGCCGCTCACCTGGGACCAGCGGGAGAAGCTGATCCCCTACTTCACCGAGGACGTGGCACTGCTGCAGAAGGTGACCGGCGAGGACTTCAGCGACTGGCTCCGCCCCCGCGAGCGCTCGGGCGGCCTGGTGGGCACCCGCCCCAACGGCCAGCGCCAGGCGCGCAACGGCCGCCCCCAGGCGTAGCGGGACGCCCCGGGGCGCAGCTAAACCATCTTTGCCGGACGGTCCCGGGCACTGTGGCACGCCCGGGACCCCGTGCCGTGGTCAGCGCAGTTCGGTGCGGAGCTCGTGCGCCCCGTCCGCACGGGTGTACTCGTAGTAGAGCCGCCGCCCGCCGCCCGGCAGATCCACGATGTCCAGGTAGCGAAGGCCACCGCCCGCGTACGGCGAGACCCCGACGGGCTCGGTGCCGAGAGGGGTCAGCTCCGCCGGGTCGGTGCCGACCGCGACACCGGTCTTCTCCTCGTAGTTCTCCGCCGCGGTGGCCCTGCCGTCGTAGAAGGCCACCACCCTGTCGCCGAGGAAGCGGACCGCGGCCACCCGCGCGCCCCTGGCGTCCCAGGTGCCGGGACGGCCGCTGAGCGCGGTGCCCTGCCAGGTCCACTCGATGCCGTCGGCACTGGTGGCGTAGTCGGTCACCATCTGGTCGGCCTCGTGGGCCTCCTCCAGCGGGTGGCAGGAGGCCCACAGGTGCCAGAGGCCGTCCCGCAGCACGATCACCGGGTCCTTGACGCCGGTCTTCGGGTCGCCCGGCAGCACGACCCGCCGCTGCGAGGCCTGGAAGCCGGACGGGTCGTCGGCCTCCAGCACCTCGACCCGCCAGTGCTTGGTGTCGTAGGTGGCGCAGCTGAGGTAGAGCCTCCAGCGTCCCTCCGGCGTGCGTACCAGGGTGGGCCGCTCCAGCGACTCCGTGTCCATCTCCTCCCTGCCGATCGTGAGCAGGGTCTCGAACCGTTCACCGTCGACGGAACGGGCGACGGCGACCGCGTAACCACGGCCCTCGCCGACGGGACGGCGCAGCCGGTAGGCAAGGTAGACGAGCCCGTCGCTCGCCACGGCGCTCGGTGCACCGGCCCAGTGGCCGGCGCCCGGCTGTGCCGGTTCGATCGCGACGACGGAACGGTCGGGGTCGGGAAGGAAGTCCTCGATTGTCACGAGACCGAGATTAGGCATGCCTTGCGCAACACTCACGGAGAATCACCAATCATCATCACGAGCTTTGTCACCCCTTGACGGCCAAAGGGCAGATCATCCCTGGTTTCTCCGGCGCGAGGGGCGCCGGTGGCCGCCACCCTCCGCGACCGGGTCGGCACGATCGGGCGTACCGGGGGTGACACGGTCCGGGGTGCCGGGACGGCGCCGGAGACGTGTCCGCGGCGCCGGGCCCGGTGGAGGCCTCGATGCCCGACCGTACAGGGTTCGGAGAGCTGCGCGGACGCGGCAGGCCGGGGACGCGTCCTCCGCGCCACCCGGCCGTGGACCCGCACCGTGCCCTCCGCGCCACGGCGGCCCTTCTTCACGCTCGCCCACGGAAGCGGTCGGCTCACCGGCGACGCGCCTTCCATGATCGTCAGGAGCGGCGGAGCGTCGCGCTCGGCAGCGGGATCGCGGGGAACGGATTGTCCGGCGGCAGGATGAGCCGCCTCGCCTCCTGCGGGCGGGCGGTGGCGTCCAGGTGCAGGAGTGCGGCCCCGACCCCCGCGGCCCCGACCATGTAGCCGGTGTCGGCGGTGACCTCCCAGGGGCGCAACCGCCGGTAGGCCTGGTACCAGCGGGTGCCCCTGCCGTCGTGGCCGGTGGCCCGGCCGACCAGGTTCTCCCCCAGTGTGCGGGCGAACTCCAGATGCCGGCTGTGGCCGGTCGCCGCCCAGAGTCCCACGAACAGCTCCACCAGACCGGCGGTGCCGCAGCACTGGCAGGCCGAGTTCCAGGAGCCTCCGCTCTGGTCGGCGGGGGCGCCGCTGCGGACGATCCCCCTCGCCAGCCGCTCGGCCCAGTCGAGATCCCCGGCATCGCCCGACACCCGGTGCAGCTCGTAGAACATCCGGGCGACCCCTGCCGAGCCGGAGCAGAAGCCCAGGTAGTGCAGGTCGCGGCCCTGCGGGATGTGGTGCGGCACCAGCGCGCACCGCTCGCTCACGGCGCTGACCGCGCGGACGAAGTCGGCCCCCCTGCGGGAGGCGCCCAGGAAGGCGCTCTCACCGGTCACGCCGTACAAACGGGCGAGCAGGAAGGCGGTACCCGCGGTGCCGGACAGGAAGCCGGGGGTGACCGCGTCCAGGGGCAGGTCGGCGCAGGCGCCCTCGCCGAAGCGGTGACCGGGGACGACGAGCGTGGCGATGCGGGCGCCGGCCTCGACCGCGACCTCCTGGTAGGCGGGCACTCCCAGGATGCCCGCGGCGTGCAGCAGGCCGAGGATGATCCCGCCGTCGCCTCGCTGCGCGGGGTCGCCGGTCCAGCCCAGGCCGCCGTCGATGGGGCGGGCGCTGCGCACGATGCGGTCGGCGACGGCGCCGGCCTCGACCTCGAAGCCACCCTCGCCGGTGGCCCAACCGGTCTCGGCGAGGGCGAACATCACTCCGGCCAGGCCGTGGTGGAGGGAGAGGTCGGCCTGCTCCCGCCAGGTGGCGACGAGGTATCGGGCCCCGGCCGTGGCGTCGTCGAGGTAGCCGTCGTCTCCGGTGGCGGCGGCGAGTTCCAGGAAGAACAGGATGATCCCGGCCGCCCCCGAGTACAGCGAGAGGGGGTGGTCGGGCATGGCGGCCCGGCCTCGGGGGTCGGGATTGGCCAGCCAGTGTCGTCCGCGTTCGTCGTCCACGGCCGCGGAACGGATCCAGCGCGCGACGCCGACCGCGGTGGCCAGCGGGCTCTCGGCCTCCGGCTCCAGGCTCATGGCGGCTCCTTCGTACGGCGAGACAATCATTTTACCTGTATTTCCTACAGGATCAATAGGTAATCCGATCACCGACACGCGGAACCTGCCCCGCGCGAGGGTCGACCATGCGGGCCCTTGGCCGGCTCACCCCGGCCCGCCGGCGCTTCGGACCGGGCGGTCGTGAAGGAGCAGCTCGCTCATGACCGATCCCGCCAGGTCGAAGCCTCCGACGTGGGCGAGGTAGCCGCCGGCCTCGAAGACCGACCCGTCCAACGGGATGAAGACGCCTCCCGCCCGCCGGACGAGCAGCGACCCCGCCGCCATGTCCCACGGACTGACCCTACTGCCGTAGGCGACGTCCGCCCACCCGCCCGCGACGTACGCCAGCTTGAGCGCGGTGCTGCCCGGACGGCGCGTGGAGGCGAACGCCTCCACCATCCTGCCGAACCGGCGCAGCGTCTCCTCCCCGCCCTCGGTCACCTCCCGGGGAGTGGGATAACTGGTCAGCAGAACCCCCTCCCGGTCACGCGCGGCGCCGGTGCTGCGCAGCTGCGCGCCGTTGCACCAGGCACCTCCCGGAGCGGCTCGGAACTCCTCGTCGCGCACCGGGTCGTACACCACCCCGGCGACCACCTCGTCCCCGACGGCCGCGGCGATCGACACGCAGAAGAACGGCAGCCCCGCGGCGAAGTTCGCGGTCCCGTCGATCGGGTCGACGTACCAGCGGATCTCGCCCGAACCCGTGCTGCCACCCTCCTCGCCGATGACCGTGCTCCCCGGGACACGCCTGTCGATGACCTCTCGGATGATCTCCTCCGCGGCACGGTCGTGCTCGGTCACCGGATCGTGGAAGTCGCTCTTGGTCTCGATCGCGGGACGCGACCTGAACGCCCCGCGGAGCCGGTCGCCCACCGCGCGGGCGGCCTCGACCGCGACGGCGGACAGCTCCGTCGCGGTGCTCTGATCCCTGCGCTGATCCATGCTTCCTCCAGTGGCGCGAACGACGGCGCGAACAATGGTCCCTGCCCCACCGGCCAGGACCCGGCGGTTTTTGTCAAGACATTCTGATGTCCGCTAGCCTGACGGCGCGGCGTGTCAACCGGGAGGGCGAATGACGCAGCTCGCCATCGATCTCGACCGGTCCAGCCCGGTCCCGCTCTACTTCCAGGTGGCCGAGCAGATCTCCGAGGCCATCCGCCGCGGTGATCTGCCCCCGGGGTCGCGTCTCGACAACGAGATCCTGCTCGCCGGTCGGCTGGGCCTGTCGCGGCCGACCATCCGCCAGGCGATCCAGTATCTGGTCGACCAGGGCCTGCTGGTGCGCAAGCGAGGCGTCGGCACCCAGGTGGTGCACGGCCAGGCCAGGCGTTCCATCGAGCTGACCAGCCTCTACGACGACCTTCGCAGGGCCGGCCAGGAGCCGGCCACCAGGGTACTGCTCCTGGGTCCGGCTCCGGTGGGCGAGGATGTCGCCGCGACCCTCGGCGTCGCGCCCGGAACCGAGATGCTCCGCCTGGAGCGGATCCGCTACGCCACGGGGGAACCGCTCGCCCTGTTGCACAACTGGCTGCCCTGCGGGCTCGCCCCGCTGACCGCCGAAGGCCTTCGGGAGCACGGGCTGTACGAGACGCTCCGCGCCTCCGGGGTGCGGATGCGCGTGGCGAACCAGCGCATGGGGGCGCGGGCGGCCACGGCGGCCGAGGCGAGGCTGCTCGGCGAGCGGCGTGGGGCGCCGCTGCTCACGCTGATCCGCACCACCTACGACGACCAGGGCAGGGCCGTGGAGCACGGCTCCCACCTCTACCGGGCCTCGCACTACTCCCTGGAGGTCACGCTCATCGAGCGCTGACCGGGCGACGGGCTCCCCAAGGTCAAAACTGTGCCAAACCACCGGTGCGCAATGGTGCCCGACGCGTGATGATTCATCCCTTGGGGATGTCATATGCGTAATCACCGCTCAGGAAGCCCGCCTGTATGACGCCAGATCCGAGACAAGACCATGCGCGGCCGGAAAGATGAGTGGGCGGCGGCCCTCGCCCTGCTCGAAGGCCTCGCGTCCACGACCGGGAACGTCATGCTCGTCGAGGGCGAGCCGGGGATAGGCAAGTCGCTGCTACTCGCCGAGGCCGCGGGCGCCGCGGGCGCGCGTGGGATGTCGGTGGCGGGCGGCCGGGCCGACGAGCTGGGACGGCTCACCCCCCTGGGGCCGCTGCTGTCCGCGCTTGAGGAGTCACCGACGACTCCGATGCCCCTGACCAGGAGTTTCTTCCCCGACGGGCCGGAACTGCTGCTGTGGCTGGCCGAGCAGGTCCGTATTTCACTGGAGAGGAGACTCGCCTCGGGGCCTTTGCTGGTGATCCTTGACGATCTCCAGTGGGCCGACCCCGCCACGATCATGGCCCTGCGGACGATGCCCTCGCGGCTCGCCTCGCGCCCGGTGGCATGGCTGCTGGCCCGCCGCAGCGCCCCGGCCGGCGGCGACGCGGGCCGGCTTTTCGACCTGCTGGAGGAGGAGGGGGCCACCCGGACCATTCTGCGCCCCCTGGACGAGGGCGCGGTGGCAGAGGTCTCCGCCGACATCCTGGGCGCGCCACCCGGGCGGGAACTGGCGGCGCTGGCCGCCCAGGCCGCCGGCAACCCGCTCCTGCTCTCCGAGCTTCTCACCGGGCTACGCGAGGAGGGCGCCGTCCTGGTCGAGGACGGCGTCGCCCTACCGGCCGGGATCACACCCGCCCAGGCGGCGCTGCCCTCGCGCCTGCACGACGCCGTCCGACGCCGCCTGGACGAGCTCGGCACCAGGACCCGCTATCTACTGGAGGCCATCGCGGTGCTCGGACGCTCGGTCACACCGGCGTACGCGGCCAGGATGCTCGGCGAGACCCCGGCCGCGTTGCTCCCCCCGCTGGAGGAGGCACTCGCGGCCGGTGTGCTCGTGGCCACCCCTGACGAGCTGACGTTCCGCCACGAACTGGTGTGGCGGTCGGTCGTCGACAGGGTGCCCTCACCGGTGCGCCGGGCGCTGCGGGAGCAGGTCGAGCGCTCCACCGCGCCCCCGTGGGGCGGCGACGGCGGGAGACTTCTGGACCTCGCCCTGCTCGCGTGGAACGAGGGCGACCTCTCTCGCGGGCTGGACCTGGCGCGCGAGGCCGTGGAGCGACCGGTCCGCGGCCCGCACCGGCAGCCGCGGGCGGTGCTGGCCACGATGCTCATCGACCTCTGGCTGCTGGACGAGGCGGAAGCGGCGACGGAGATCGCCGCCGCGGAGGCCGACGCCGAGGGTGAGCCCTCGTGGGCCGCGGAGATCCCCGCTCTACGCGCCCGACTGGACCTGGCCACGGGCAGGATCGGCGCAGCGATCAAGCACGCGGAGGTCGCCCTGACCGCCGCCGAGGCCTTGGAAGCCCCGATTCTGGTCTCCTCGGCCCTGTCGGTGCTCGGCACCGCGTCGCTGCGGTCGGGCGACCTGCCCGGGGCCGTCAGGTACATGGAGAGGGGCCTGGTCAGGCCGGCATCCGGCATGCCGCCCGCACGGCTGCGATCGGAGCTGGTGGCCGCACGGATCAGGGAGGCGCGCGACGGCGCCGCGGGCGGCATGAGCTCGCTCGGCGGGGTCTACGACGCGCTGCCCCTCCACCTCGGCGCACTGACCGGCGAGTCCGCGGCCGCGGCGTGGCTGGTGCGGGTGGCGATGACCGTGAACGACCGGCGCAGGGCCGACGCCGTGGTCGACGCCGCCGAGGACGTCGCCTCCCGCAATCCCGGCCTGTCCAACCCGTCGGTCTCCGCCGACCACGCGCGAGGGCTACGGGAGGGTGACGCCGAAGCGCTGGGCCGCGCGGTGGCCGGGCACATCGATCCCTGGGCGAGAGGATCGGCGGCGGAGGACCTCGGGGTGCTGCTGGGGGCGGACGACGGCCACAGGGAGCTGACCGTGGGGAGCCTGAAGACCGCCCTGACCTGCTACGGGGCCGTGGAGGCCGCCCGGGACGCGGCGCGGGTGCGGGGCAGGCTGCGGCGTCTGGGCGAGCGGTGCCGCCACTGGGTCAGGACCGACCACCCCACCTCGGGGTGGGCCAGCCTGACCGGCACCGAGCAGGCCGTCTGCGATCTGGTCTCCCAGGGGCTGACGAACCGGCACGCCGCCAAGCAGATGTTCATCAGCGAGCACACCGTCGCCTTCCACCTGCGGCAGGTCTACCGCAAGCTGGGTATTCACTCGCGGGTCGAGCTGGCCAGGCTCGCGGCGCAGGAGAGCGGCCACCGGCGTCCTGGCTGATGTCCTCCCCGCCGAGGGCGGGACGTGGTTCCGGTATCGCACGACATCCTGATGACATCGACCGCTCTGCTCGTCCGTGGTCGACGGCTCACTCGTAGGTGACGGCGAGCTCGTCGTCGGCGAGGTCCACCTGGACCACGGCTCCCTCGTCCGCCTCCCCCGACAGGAGTGCGCGGCCGATGCGCGTCTCGACCTCCCTGGCGATGAACCTGCGCAGCGGGCGGGCGCCGTACACGGGGTCGTAACCTCGCTCGGCGATGTGCCGCAGCGCCGCCTCGGTGACCTCCAGCCGGATCCCCCGCTGTTCGAGGCGGTCGCGCAGCTCGACGAACATCAGGCCGACGATGCGCTCGATCTCCTCCGGGGTGAGCGGCTTGAAGATCACGATGTCGTCGACGCGGTTGAGGAACTCGGGGCGGAAGTGGGAGCGCAGCTCGGCCATGACCCGCTGTCTCGCCTCGGGCTCGATCTCACCGGTCGAGGTGACGCCGTCGAGGAGGTACAGGGAGCCGAGGTTGGAGGTCATGATCAGGACGGTGTTGCGGAAGTCGACGGTCCTGCCCTGCGCGTCGGTGAGCCTGCCGTCGTCGAGCACCTGCAGCAGCGTGTTGAAGACATCGGCGTGCGCCTTCTCCACCTCGTCGAAGAGCACCACGGAGTAGGGCTTGCGCCGCACGGCCTCGGTCAGCTGGCCGCCCTCCTCGTACCCGACATAACCGGGGGGCGCGCCGACGAGACGACTGACCGTGTGCCGCTCCTGGTACTCGCTCATGTCGATGCGGATCATGTTGTCCTCGGTGTCGAAGAGCGCCTCCGCGAGCGCCTTGGCCAGCTCCGTCTTGCCGACGCCCGTGGGCCCCAGGAAGATGAACGACCCGATCGGGCGGCGCGGGTCCTTGATGCCGGAGCGTGCCCGGATCACGGCGTCGGCCACCAACCGCACCGCCTCGTCCTGGCCGATCACCCGCTCGTGCAGGATCTGGTCGAGCCGCAGGAGCTTCTCACGCTCGCCCTCGCGCAACCGGCTCACCGGGATGCCCGTCCACCGGGAGACGATCATCGAGATCTCCTCGTCGGTGACGACCTCGCGCAGCAGGCGCGACGTGCCCTGCTTGGAGTACAGCCGCTCCTCCTCGGCCTCGAGCCGCCGCAGCAGCTCGGGCAGCCTGCCGTGCCGCAGCTCCGCGGCGCGGTTGAGGTCGTAGTCGCGCTCGGCCCGCTCCGCCTCCGCGCGCACGTGCTCCAGCTCCTCGCGCAGGGCCTGGACGGCGCGCAGGGCGTGCCGCTCCGCCTCCCACTGCGCCCGCATCGCGTCGGCCTGGGCGCGCAGGTCGGCGAGTTCCCTGCGCAGTTCCTCCAGCCGGATCCCGCTCGCGGAGTCCTCCTCCTTCGCGAGCGCGGCCTCCTCGATCTCCAGGCGCATCACCCTGCGGGTGAGCTCGTCGAGCTCGGCGGGCATCGAGTCGATCTCCGTACGCAGCATCGCGCACGCCTCGTCCACCAGGTCGATGGCCTTGTCGGGCAGGAAGCGGTCGGAGATGTAGCGGTGGCTCAGCACGACGGCCGCCACCAGCGCGCTGTCCTGGATCTTCACGCCGTGGAAGATCTCCAGGCGCTCGCGCAGGCCGCGCAGGATGGACACGGCGTCCTCGACCGAGGGCTCGTCGACCATCACCGGCTGGAACCGGCGCTCCAGGGCCGCGTCCTTCTCGACGTGCTTGCGGTACTCGGCGAGGGTCGTCGCCCCGATCATGTGCAGCTCGCCGCGGGCCAGCATGGGTTTGAGCATGTTGCCCGCGTCCATCGCGCCCTCGGCGGCTCCCGCGCCCACCACGGTGTGCATCTCGTCGACGAAGAGCAGGATCCGTCCTTCCGCGGCCTTGACCTCGTTGAGCACCGCCTTGAGCCGCTCCTCGAACTCGCCCCGGTACTTTGCCCCGGCCACCAGCGAGCCCATGTCGAGGCTGAAGACCGTCTTGCCCTTGAGTCCCTCCGGCACGTCCCCGTGGCTGATCCGCAGGGCGAGGCCCTCCACGATGGCGGTCTTGCCCACGCCGGGGTCGCCGACGAGGACGGGGTTGTTCTTCGTCTTGCGCGACAGGATCTGGATGACGCGGCGGATCTCGGCGTCACGCCCGACGACCGGGTCGAGTTTGCCGGACATGGCGTCGGCCACCAGGTCGCGCCCGTACTTCTCCAGCGCCTCGTACGCCACCTCGGGCATCGCGGAGGTCACCCGCTGGTTGCCTCGGATCGCGGTGAGCGCCTTGAGGAAGCCGTCCCTGGTCAGTGCCTGCTCGTGCAACAACCGCCCCGAGGCGGTCGAGGCGCCCTCCTCCAGCAGGGCGATGAGCAGGTGCTCCACCGACACATACTCGTCCCTGAGCCGGTCGGCCTCCCGCTTGGCCGTCTCCAGCAGGCGGGAGAGCCGCTGCGTCACGTAGACCTGGCCGGGTGAGGCGCCGGGACCGCTCACCTTGGGGCGGCGGTCCAGCCCCGCCTCCAACTCGGTCCTGAGCCGGTCGGTGTCGACGTTCGCGTACGAGAGCAGGCGCGGGATCAGCCCGTCCGGCTGGTCGAGCAGCGCCAGCAGCAGGTGCTCGCCGTCCACCTCGGTGTGCCCGAAACGCAGGGTTTTGGTCTGCGCGTCGTGCAGCGCCTCCTGTGACTTCTGCGTCAGCTGGTTCATGTCCACGGCGGGCCTCCGGTGGGTCGGGAGCGACCGCGCTGGGCGGCCTCGAGTTCTGCGATACGGTCCAGCAGGTCCAGTACGAGGCCGAGCGCCGCGTAGTTGATCGAGAATCCGGCACGCAGCCGCCGGATGCGCGCCATGGTGAGCAGTTGGGGAGGCGGGAACCACAGGTTCCCCTCGGCGTCGGTCCAGGGGTCGAGCAAACCCAGCGCGACGAGGCGCCGCAGCAGATCGGGGTGGGTCCCCGTCTGGCCGGCGAACGTCTCCAGATCCAGGCGCGCGGGCCTGGTCAGCTGGTAGGTCCTCCCCGCCTCCCGCGGGGCCTCCTGCGGGGCCTCCCGCCGGGTCTCTCGCGGGTGGGAGACCGCGTCCGGGTCCGACGAGCGTCCGGCGCGATCCGCCCGCTCCCGCGGCTGGGTGGGGCGCGGCCCCGGTCGGCGCGGTCTGCGTTCAGAAAACGGGTCGCTCATCACCGTCTCCTCGGGTCGAACGTGGAAACCGAGGAGAGCTGCTCGAACAACCGCCGCTCCTCCTCGGACAGCCGTTCCGGGACCATGATCCGCACCTCGGCGTACAGGTCACCCGGCTTGTCGCGACGGCTGGGCATCCCCCTGCCGCGCAGCCGCAGCCGCCTGCCGCTGGACGTGCCCGGCGGCACCTTGACCTTGGTCTCGCCCCCGGGGGTGTCGACCGCGACGGAGGCTCCGAGCGCCGCCTCCCACGGGGTGATCGGGAGCAGGACGTGGACGTCGCGCCCCTCGGCCCGGTAACGGGGGTGCGGGGCGATCCTGACGATCAGGTAGAGGTCGCCCGCGGGCGCCCCTTCACCGCCCTTGCCGCCCTGACCGGCCAGCCTGACGCGCTGGCCGTCGGTGACGCCCGGCGGGATGTCGACCCGCAGCCCGCGCGAGCCGACGGTGATGGAGCGGGGCCCACCCCGGTAGGCGTCCTCGAAGGACAGGACGATCTCGGCCTCCTGGTCGGCACCGGGAATCGGTCCCCAGCTCGCGCCGGAGCGGCCCCTCCTGCCGCCGGAGAACAGCCCTTCGAAGAGATCGTCGAGGTCGACGCCCTCCTCGAAGCCGCCGAGGCCACCGAAGCCGCCACCACCACGGGGACCCGCGCCGGCCCGACCCGCGCCCGCCCCGCGCCTCCCGGCGCGCGCCCACGTCTCGGGGTCGACGTCCTCGGGCACCTGGCGGAAATCCGGCCCGAACGCGTCGTAGCGGCGCCGGGTCGCGGGGTCGGACAGCACGCTGTAGGCCTCGGAGACCTCCTTGAAGCGGTCCTCGGCGGAGGGATCCTTGTTGACGTCGGGATGGTTGGCCCGCGCCAGCTTGCGGTAGGCGCGCTGGATGTCCTCCTGGCTCGCCCCTCTCCGCACACCGAGGATCTCGTAGAAGTCCCGGTCGGGGGGCATCATGCCCCCTTGGCCACCACGACCAGCGCGGGCCGCAGCTGCTGTTCGCCATCCCCGTAGCCCGGCCGTACCACCCGTACGACCGTGCCGTCGGGCACGCCCTCCTGCGAGAGCACGCCCACCGCCTCGTGCCTGGCCGGATCGAACACGGCCCCGGTATCGTCACGACGCGCGTAACCGAGGCCGGAGAGCACCTCCTGCGCCTGGTCGCGGATCGCCCGCAACCCCTCGGCTACGGAGACGGGGTCGGTCTCGGCGTGCTCCAGCGCACGGTCCAGGTTGTCCAGTACGGGCAGCCACTCCCCCGCGGCCCGGGCCCGCTCCTCCGAGCGTGTCCGCGCGGCGTCCCTGCTGACGCGCTTGCGCAGGTTGTCGAGGTCGGCGAGGGCACGCCGCCACCTGTCCTGGAGATCGGTCACCAGTGCCTGGAGTTCCACGACGCGCTCCTGGAGTTCGTCCGGGGTCTCCGGGGCCTCCGGGGCCTCCGCGTGCTCCTCCCGGACCTCCGGCCCTCGGTCCGGTGTCTCCTCCTGGCCATCGCGCCGTGTCTCAGGTGTCTCACTCATCGGTCGTGAACTCCGCGTCGATGACGTCGTCGTCCCTGCCGCCCTGGGAGCCGGGCGTTCCCGCGGCCCCCGGACCGCCCGCGGCCCCGCCGGTCCCCGGGGCTCCGTCGCCCGAGGCGCCGGCGCCCGCCGCGGCGAGGCCGTGGTAGGCCTGCTGGAGCTCGGAGGTGAGCGAGCGGACCCGGTCGAGCGGGGCCTCCTGCTTGATCGCGTCGCGGGCGTCGTTCACCAGCATCTCTCCGCGCGCCTTCTCGTGGACGGGCACCGAGCCGCCCAGCTCCGCCAGGCGGCGCTCCACCTGGTAGGCGGCACTGTCGAGCTCGTTGCGCGCGTCCACCACCTGCCGCATCCGCTGGTCCTCCTCGCGGTGCCGCTCGGAGTCGGCGACCATCCGCTCGACCTCGCTCTTGTCCAGGTTCGAGCTCTCGCTGATCGTGATGCGCTGCTCGGCGCCGGTGTCCTTGTCCTTGGCCGAGACGTTCAGGATGCCGTTGGCGTCGATGTCGAAGGTCACGTCGACCTGCGGCACACCGCGCGGTGCGGACCGGATGTTCTCCAGCCGGAACCGGCCGAGGGGGCGGTTGTCGGCGGCGCGCTCACGCTCGCCCTGCAGGATGACGACGTCCACGGCGGTCTGGTTGTCCTCTGCGGTGCTGAACGTCTCGGAACGGCGGGCCGGGATGGTCGTGTTGCGCTCGATGACCTTCGTCATCACCCCGCCGAGCGTCTCGATGCCGAGGGAGAGGGGGGTCACGTCGAGCAGGACGACGTCCTTCAGTTCGCCCTTGATGACGGCGGCCTGGACCGCGGCGCCCAGCGCCACGACCTCGTCCGGGTTGACCGTCATGTTCGGTTCCTTGCCGCCGGTCATGCGGCGTACCAGGTTCTGCACGGCGGGCATCCTGGTCGACCCGCCCACCAGGATCACCTCGTCGATGTCGTCGGCGGTGAGCTTGGCGTCGGCCATCGCCTGCTGGACGGGCCCCTTGCACCGTTCGAGCAGGTCGGCGGTGATCTCCTCGAAGGTCGAACGCCTGAGCGTGGTGTTCAGGTGCTTGGGGCCGGAGGCGTCCGCGGTGATGAAGGGCAGGCTGACCTGCGTCTGGCTGACCGCCGACAGTTCGACCTTGGCCTTCTCGGCGGCCTCGAACAGCCGCTGCAGGGCCTGCGGGTCCTGGCGCAGGTCGATGCCGTTGTCCCGCTGGAACTCGTCTGCGAGGTAGTCGACGATGCGCCGGTCGAAGTCGTCGCCGCCCAGGTGGGTGTCGCCGGCGGTCGACCGCACCTCCACGACGCCGTCCCCGATGGCGAGGATGCTGACGTCGAAGGTTCCACCGCCCAGGTCGAAGACGAGCACGGTCTCGCTCTCCTTGCGGTCGAGCCCGTAGGCGAGGGCCGCCGCGGTCGGCTCGTTGATGATCCGCAGAACTTCCAGGCCGGCGATCTTTCCCGCGTCCTTGGTCGCCTGGCGCTGGGAGTCGTTGAAGTAGGCGGGCACGGTGATGACCGCCTCGGTGACCTTCTCCCCCAGGAACTTCGAGGCGTCGTCCACGAGCTTGCGCAGGACGGCCGCGGCGATCTCCTCGGGGGCGTACGACTTCTCGTGGATCTTGAAGCGGACGGCCCCCTCCGGGCCGGAGACGACGTCGAACGAGACGGCGTTCAGCTCGCTGGAGACCTCCTCGTGGCGGCGGCCGATGAAGCGCTTGGCCGAGTAGATCGTCCCCTTGGGGTTCAGGATCGCCTGGCGGCGGGCCAGTTGCCCTACCAGGCGTTCACCGTTGTCGGTGAACGCCACGACCGACGGCGTCGTCCGGGCACCCTCGGAGTTGGGAATCACCGTGGGCTTGTCGCCCTCCATGGTGGCGATCACCGAGTTGGTGGTGCCCAGGTCGATTCCGACTGCTTTAGCCATGCTGCCCTCCTATGCGCTACGGCACCGGCGCCCGCCGGACGGCGTCGTCGGTGCCCACACGACATCCCGGCGCCCCCTGGCCCGGTGGTTCCGCGCCTCCGACAGACCCGCCCGGTGGATCGGCCCGGCCGGGTGAGCGGACACGGGACGGCGGCGCGAGCGATACCGCCCGCGCCGCCGTCAGTGCGGGCTCAGGACCGGGGTGGCTCCGGCCGGTCAGATCTGCTGATGCATCTGCTGGGATGTACCGACGTTGAGCAGCCTGCGCGCCTCGGCGGCGTGCGCGGCCGCCGCCAGCACCTCGTAGCGGTCGGCGACGATCGCGCTCGACGACAGGAAGTCGCGTTTGCCCCCGGTGAGCGCGTGACCGACCAATCCGAAGATCACTCCGGCGATGGCACCCCAGATCAGGCCCCACAGCACCAGGATGAAGGGGAAGCGCCCGGGAGTGAAGATCGCGAAGAACAGGCCGATCAGCAGTCCGAACCAGGCTCCGGTCGCCGCGCCCATCCCCGCGGCGCGAAGATAGGTCAGCCGCCCGAGCACCCGCTCGATGAGCCGGAGACCGACTCCGACGATCATCGTGTGCTCCACCGGGAACTTCTGGTCCGACAGCTGGTCCACGGCACGCTGGGCCTCGGCGTAGTCGCCGAAACTCGCCACCGTCTCGTAGCCGGTCAAATTGACGTCAGGTCGCATGGCACTTCCCTTCGACGGGCACCCGCGAGGTGAATCCGTACTCGACTCACCCTGACCCCGCGGCGGCGTCCCCACATCCCCAGACCTGACAGTCATCGCCGTCGCCGTCACCCCCGGCGCGGGTTCCCTTGGCCGTCGGGTCGCCGCCGGGGAGCACTCCCGGCGCGTCCTCACCGTCGGCCGGGAAGCCGCTGTCAGTCGGGGGCCAGGCCATGCCGGAAGGCGTACGTCACCGCCTGGGCCCGGTCGCGCAGTCCAGCCTTGGCGAAGAGGTTGTTGATGTGCGTCTTGACCGTCGCCTCGGAGATGAACAGCTCCCGGGCGATCTCCGCGTTGGAGTGACCCGCCGCTATCAGCCGCAGCACCTCGCTCTCGCGGCGGGTCAGGCCGTCCGGCGGGTCAGGCGCGCGGCGGCTCCCGGCCACCGCCTCGGCGAGCCGCCGCTGGACACCGGGGTCGAACTGGGCCTCGCCCTCGACCACGGTGGCGATGGCCGAGGCGAGGGACTCGGCGTCGGCGTCCTTGGTCAGGTAGCCCCGCGCCCCCGCGGCCAGCGCGGCGAAGACCGACTCGTCGTCGGAGTACGTCGTCAGGACCACCACCTGGATCTCCGGGTGGGCGGCCCTGATCCTGCGGGTCGCCTCCACCCCGCCCATCCGGGGCATCCGCAGGTCCATCAGGACCACGTCGGGCCTGAGGGAGCCGGCGAGCCCGACCGCCTCCCGTCCGTCGGCCGCCGCCCCCACCACCTCGATGCCGGGCAGCAGCCCCAGGAGCAGCACCAGCCCCTCGCGCACCACCGTCTGGTCGTCGACCACCAGTACCCGCACGGTCACCCTGCCTCCCTGCCCGTCGAACGCCCGTCAAGCCCCTCGAACGCGCCCGCGTGCGCCGATCACGCTCCCGGCGTGGTCGTACCGTACGGCACCCGCAGGAGGACCTCGAAGCCCTCCTCACCCGAGCGCACGGCGAGCGAACCGCCGATCAGCTCGGCCCGCTCACGCATGCCCACCAGCCCGTATCCGCCTCCCGACGGTGCCGTCGGGCCCGGCGGGCCGCCCGTGTCGCGTATCTCCAGCTCGCACCAGCGGCCGACGCGGCGCAACGCCACCGACGCCGCGGCGCCCGGCGCGTGCTTGCGCACGTTCGTCAGGGCCTCCTGCGCGGTCCTGGCCACCGCCAGCCGCGCCCCCGCCTCCAGGCCGTCGAGGTTCCCCGCGACCGAGACCGCGCAGGACGAGCCGGTCACGGAACGGAACTCCACCGCCAGCCGCTCCAGCCGCTCGGCCAGCGGGAGCTCCTCCCCTCGCAACGCGTCGAGCGCCCTGCGGGTCTCCTCAAGCCCGGCGCGCGCCAGCCGCACGGCGCGGTTCACCCGGTCGAGGGCCGCCGTCGTGTCCTCTCCCCGCTCTAGCCCTCGCTCGAGCAGCAGCCGCGCGCCCTCCAGATGGACGATCTGCGCCGACTGCGAGTGCGCCAGGATGTCGTGGACCTCCCTCGCCAGCCGGGCCCGCTCGGCCAGTACCGCCTCGCCCGCCCGCGCCTCGGCGAGCGCGGCGGCGTGATCCCTGGTCGCCTTCACGTGCCGCATCAGGAAGGTGAAGACGGCGACGTAGGTGAGGCCGAAGGTGTTGCCCAGCACCTCCGCGACCGGCAGCCCGAGCAGGAAGGACACGGCCGTCGTGGCGGCGACATCCGCCGTGACCAGGAACGCCGCCGGCCAGAGGCGGGTTTTGAACGGCGCGGTGAAGATCACGATGTACATGAACCCCATGCCGCTGTAGGGGCTGATCCCGTGCAGGGCGAGTCCTCCGGCCAGGGTCGCGGCGAGCAGCAGGGCGTCTCGACGCGGCTTCCGGCCAAGCAGCACCCACAGGCAGCAGCCGACGGTGGCGGCGCCGATCGGGATCACTCCGAGCAGGCCGGGCCAGCCCGTCTCGACCGCGCCGATCACCGGGCCGGAGAGCATGTAGCCCACCAGCACGACGGCGAGGAACCGGCGCACCGAGGGGCGGCGGAGGAACGTCACGCCCACAAGCTATCCACGCCCCCCTGCGGCGGGCCATGGGCCTCGGGGTGGAGATCGCCTCCACCCCCGACCGCCCCGATCTCCTCCCGGGTGGACATCGTGAGATCCATCCCCGGGACCGTGCGTCCCCACCCGCCCGGGGGCCATCGTCGAGATCATGTCAGCAATCAGCGTCACCCACCTCGGCAAGTCGTTCGGCGAGGTACGGGCCGTCGACGACCTGTCGTTCACGGTGGAACGGGGAACACTCACGGCCTTCGTCGGCCCCAACGGGGCGGGCAAGACCACCACCCTGCGCATGATCCTCGGCCTGGTCACGCCCACCGAGGGCAGCGCGACCATCGGCGGCGAGCCCTACCGCGACCTGAAGCGCCCCGTCTCCACGGTCGGCGCGGTGCTGGAGGCCGCGGCCTTCCACCCGGCGTTGAGCGCCCGCACGCACCTGGAGGCTCTCCGTCTCGCCGCGGGCCTGGATCCCGGACGCGTGGAGCAGGTGCTGGAGCAGGTCGATCTCACCGCCTCGGCCGACCGCAGGGTGCGGGGCTTCTCCCTGGGCATGCGTCAGCGGCTCGCCCTCGCCTCCGCCCTCCTGGGGGACCCGGAGATCCTCGTTCTCGACGAGCCCGCCAACGGCCTGGACCCGGCGGGCATGCGCTGGCTGCGGGGCTTCCTGCGGGCCTACACCCACCAGGGGCGCACGGTCCTGGTCTCCACCCACGTGCTCGCCGAGATCCGGCAGATCGCCGACCACGTGATCATCGTCAGGGCGGGGCGTCTGGCCTGGCAGGGCCCGCTCGCCCCGGAGACCGACCTGGAAGAGCTCTACATGGAGGTGACCTCGTGAACGGCCTGATCCGCGCCGAGTTGCTCAAGGCACGCGCGAGCCGCACCACCTGGATCCTGGCCGCCCTCGCGCCCCCACTGTGCGTGGCCTGGGCGGGGCTGATGGTCTTCCTGATGGGCCTGGAAGGCGGGATGCCACTCGACGCGCAGATCGAGAACGTCTACAGCATGGCCCAGCAGGCCTATGTCGTCACCCTGCTGCTCGGCGTACTCGGCATGGCCGGGGAGAACCGCCACCAGACGATCACCTGGCAGTTCCTGGTCGACCCGGGGCGGAGCCGGGTGGTGACGGCCAAGCTGGCCGCGTACGGGATCGTCGGCCTGCTGATCGCCACGGTCTCGGCGCTGGTCACTCTGGTGGCGGGCCTGGTCACCCTCGGTCTGGCCGGCTACCCCGCCTGGAGTCCCGGCGTGCCCGCGGTCCTGCTCGGCTCGGCGCTCGGGGTCGCCCTGTACGGCCTGCTCGGGGTGGGGCTGGGTGCCCTGATCCGCAACCAGGTCGCGGCGGTGACGGTGGCGCTGCTGTGGTTCATGTACGCCGACTACCTGCTCGTCAGTTTCCTGCCGGAGCTGGGCAGATGGCTGCCGACCGGGGCCGCCAGGGCCCTGAGCGGCATGCCCCTGCGTACCGGTGAGCTGCTGCCCGCCTGGGCCGGTGGGATGCTGTTCGCGGGCTACGTCGCGGTGATCGTGCTCGCCGCCCGCGCGCTGACCCTGCGTCGCGACATCACGTGATCTCGCCACACCGCGGCACGGACCCCGTCACGCCATGGTGTCGCGGACGGCGGCGTGGGCCGCGTCGCGCATCATGGAGTGCAGCACCGCGTTGGACTCCCGGTCCGTCCGCACCTCGATCATGCGCACCCCCTCACCGCGCAGCGCCTTGACCAGCTGGCCCGGCTCGTCCACGAAGGTGTACGGCGTGCCGGTGGCGGCGGCCACGTAGCCCAGGTCCACCCCGTGCGAGGTGCCGAAGACCCGCTCGAAGGGATCGCGCAGCGCGGCCTGGGGAAGGAGCGAGAAGATCCCGCCTCCGTCGTTGTTCACCACGACCAGGCAGAGATCCGGACGGGGCTCGCGGGAGCCGAGGACCAGCCCGTTCTGGTCGTGCAGGAAGGTCAGATCGCCCATCAGGGCGTAGGAGGGGCCGTTGTGGGCGAGGGCGGCGCCCATCGCGGACGACACCACACCGTCGATCCCCGCCGCCCCCCGGTTGGCCATGACCCGCAGACCTCGCCGGGCACGCATCGCCTGGTCGAGGTCGCGGATCGGCATGGAGGAGCCGGAGAACAGCAGCGATCCGTTGGGCAGCGCCTCCGCCAGGTCGCGGGCCAGGCGCGGCTCGCTGAGCCCCGTACCGTCCAGCACCTCGTCGATCGCGGTCCTCGCCGCCGTCTCGGCACGGCGCCAGGAGTGCAGCCACGCGTCGTCGCCCGCGGTGACCGGGATCTCCACCACCTGGGCGACCTGGGTGGCCGAGCGGGTCGGGTCGGGCCAGCGGGTCATGTCGGCGGCGACCACGATGTGCTCGTCCGCGTGCCTCAGCCAGTTCAGCAGCGGCCGGGACAGGCCGGGACGGCCCAGGGTGACCACGACGTCGGGACGGTGCCGGTCGGCGAACTCCGGGGTGCCGAGGAGGAAGTGGTAGGTCGACATCGCGTGGTCGCCGTAGCGGGCGCCGCCGTTGGGCTCCGACAGGACCGGCCATCCGGCCATACCCGCCGCCGCCACGTATCTGCGCGTGTTGGTCGCGCCGTCTCCGACGACCAGCACACCCCTCCTGGTCGGCGGCAGGTGCAGGGCCACCGGCGGGGAGGCCACCCTGGCGCGGATCCACGGCCCTTCGCTGTCACCCTCCAGGGACTCGCACCAGGACGGGTCGCCGTCCGGGACCAGCGGCTCGCGGAAGGACACGTTGAGGTGAACAGGACCCGGGTCGTACGGGCCCAGCGCGCGCTGGTAGGCGCGGCAGGCCGTCGACCGCCAGTAGGCGACCTGGCCCAGGCGGTCCTCGGGCACGCCGATCTCGCCGAACCAGCGGACGGCCGTGCCGTACAGCTTGATCTGGTCGACGGTCTGGCTGGCACCGGTGTCGCGCAGCTCTGGCGGGCGGTCGGCGGTGAGCACCAGCAGCGGCACCCCCGACTCGTGCGCCTCGATGACGGCGGGGTGGAAGTTGGCCGCCGCGGTGCCGGAGGTGCAGATCAGGACGACCGGGCGGCCGCTGCGGCGGGCGAGGCCCACCGCCAGGTAGGAGGCCGAGCGCTCGTCCACCCGCACGTGCAGCCGGATACGGCTGTCGGCGTGCACGGCCAGGGCGAGCGGCGCCGACCGCGATCCGGGGGCGAGCACCACGTCCGTGAGACCGCAGCGGGCGAGCTCGTCGACCAGCACCGTCGCGAGCGCGGTCGCGGGATTCACCGCACCGCCTCCTTAACTCCGCACCCGGGGGGGTGAGTCCGTCCTGAGGCGCGCGAAGGCGACCTCGTCCATGCGGGGCGGCGCGCCTCGGGACCGAACCCCTTCGGATCCTCGCAGCCCCCGGGGCGGCGGGGAAACCTGTCCTCGCCACCCCGGCCGTGAACTTCCGCAGCCCCTAGGGACGGCGCGGGAACTTACCGAAGTCGGGGGCGCGCTTCTCCTTGAACGCGTCGCGGCCCTCCTGCGCCTCCTCGCTCATGTAGTAGAGCAGGGTGGCGTCACCGGCGAACTGCTGCATCCCCGCGGCGCCGTCGGTCACCGCGTTCAGCGCGCCCTTGAGCATGCGCAGCGCGAGCGGCGACTTCTCCAGCATCTCCCTCGCCCACTTGACCGTCTCCGTCTCAAGCTCGGCGAGCGGCACGACCGCGTTGACCAGGCCCCAGTCGAGGGCGGTCTGCGCGTCGTACTGGCGGCAGAGGTACCAGATCTCACGGGCCCGCTTCAGGCCGACGGTCTCGGCCAGCAGCCAGGAGCCGTAGCCTCCGTCGAAGGAGCCGACCTTGGGGCCGGTCTGGCCGAAGACCGCGTTGTCGGCGGCGATGGACAGGTCGCAGCACACGTGCAGCACGTGGCCGCCGCCGATGGCGTAACCGGCGATCATCGCGATGACCGGCTTGGGACAGCGGCGGATCTGGACCTGCAGATCGAGCACGTTGAGCCGGCCGACGTGCGGGGTGGACTTGTCGACGTAGCCGTCATCGCCGCGGATCTTCTGGTCACCGCCGGAGCAGAAGGCCCTGTCACCTGCGCCGGTGAAGATGATCACGCCGACCTCGGCGTCCTCCTGGGCGACGTTGAAGGCGTCCTTGAGCTCGAAGAGCGTCGTCGGGCGGAACGCGTTGTGGCGCTCCGGGCGGTTGATCGTGATCTTGGCGATGCCCTCGCCGGTCTCGTAGACGATGTCCTCGTACTGGCCGGACCTCTTCCAGTCGACCGCGCCGTCGCGCTCGGACGCCTTCTCCACCGCCCGCTCGTCCACGCCCGGCTCGACCCGCTCCGTGCCCACGATGGCTTCACCCTCTCCGCTGCGCCGGTACCCCCGGCCGTTGTCCGGCTTCCGGCACTAACCTTACGACCGTGATGACCACCCCTGCGCACGAGGCGTGGCTTTCCGTAGAACGGGAATTGCACGCCGTGGTATCTCCGGCGACCTCGGAGTTGTTCCGGGCCGTCGGCGCGGCGCTGGACGGCAGCGGTCCGGCCGTGCTGCCCCTCTCCCCCACCCTGCCCGCCCCCGCACTGCGGGCGACGCTCGACGCGTTGCGCCCGACCCATGTGAACGGAGTGCGCCGCGAGGGCGGCGTCGGCGTGCCCGCCGGGGTCGCGATGGTCATCGCCACCAGCGGCTCGACCGGCGTCCCGAAGGGCGCCCAACTGTCCGCCGAGGCGCTGCTCGCCTCCGCGTCGGCCTCGTTGCGGCGCCTGGACGCCGCCACGGGCGAACGCTGGCTGTGCTGTCTGCCTCCCTCCCATGTCTCCGGCCTGCAGGTCCTGGTGAGGTCGCTGCTGGGCGGGACCGAGCCGATCGTGCACGACGGGTTCTCCCCCGAGGCCGTGCTCTCCAGCGGCGCGGACCACGTCTCGCTGGTGCCGACCCAGCTGCGCCGGCTGCTCCAGGTGGATTCGACGCGTCTCCAGCGTCTGTCGACGGTCAAGACCATCCTGCTCGGCGGCGCCGCCGCTCCCCCCGGCCTGCTCGCCGCGGCCCGCGCGGCCGGCGCCAGGGTGGTCACCACGTACGGCATGAGCGAGACCTGCGGCGGGTGCGTCTACGACGGCGAGCCCCTCGACGGAGTGGGGATCGCCGTCGGCGACGACGGCCGGATCCGCCTGAGCGGGCCCGTGCTGTTCTCCGGCTACCGGCTCCGCCCCGACCTCACCGAGGCGGCCCGCGACGGCGACTGGTTCCTCACCTCGGACCTGGGCGCCCTGGAGGGAGGGCGGCTGCGCGTGCTGGGGCGGGCCGACGACGTCGTCAACACCGGGGGCGAGAAGGTGGTCGCCGCGGCGGTGGCCGCCGTACTGGCCGAGCATCCCGCGATCGTCGACGTCGCCGTGGTCGGCCGTCCCGACCCCGAGTGGGGCGAACGGGTGGTGGCCGTCGTCGTCTCGCCCTCCCCGCCGTCCCTGGCCGAGCTGCGCGCCTTCGTCAAGGAGCGGATGCCCGCCTACGCGGCCCCCGCCGACCTGACCGTTGTGACCGAAATACCACTTCTGGCCAATGGCAAGCCGGATCTCGCGGCTCTCCGTTATGGTCGTGATCGGGAACCGTGAAGGCGCTCCCGAACGTCCAATGAGGTAGCCGAAGCAGGAAGGACAAGCCCGATGAACGTCACCCGGAAGACATGGGTCTCGGCTGGAATCGTGAGCCTGGTCCTCGCCGGCGGCATTTCCGTCACGGCGGCCGCCGCGTCGGGCGGGATCGGGAGAGCGGAGAAACCATCGGACGAGCCGGTGCCCGCCGTGTCCCCGAACGATCCGGGAGCACCCTCGTACGAGCCGTCACCGACCGCGTCCGCTCCTCCCGCCGAGGACTACGTGGTCTCCAGGGAGGTCAACCCCGACCCGGAGAAGGTCTTCGGTTACTGGAACGAGGACCGGCTGGAGCAGGCGGAGCCCTTCCCGATGCCCATGGTCGACGGCCCGCTCGAAGGCTCCTCGGGGCCGGCGAAGGAGGGCCCCGTGGAAGTGATCGAATAGGCCCTCTCGGGCGCCCGTTCGCGGGTGGATCGCTGACACAGCGGTCCACCCATCATATTTTCCGAGTCAAGTCGGGAACAGAATGTTCTTGACTGGGGTTATTGGTACTGGTGCGCCGAGCGGCCCCCAGACCGCCCCACCCCAAGACCAGCAGACCGTAAATTCAGACGACTCCGTGATGGAGGAGGTGTCCTCATGCCCCCAGCCGCCGTGGCGCCCTCATCTGAGGCCCCGACGACTCTCGACCAGCTCCTTGACCGAGGACGAGTCCAGGGTCACCTTTCACTCGCGGAGCTGCGTCACGCCTTCGCCGAGGCGGGCGTCAGCCCCACCGAGGGCAGGTCGATTCTGCGCGAACTCACCGAGGCGGGCGTCAGCCTGGCGGCCGAGAACGATCCTGCACTCTCGACATCCGCCGCCAAGAGCACCCGTAAGGTCTCCACACGCAAGACGAAGGCCGCTTCCGCGAGGAGGACCTCGGCGAAGACCGAGCCCGTGACCGGCGCCCCTGACGCGACCAAGGCCCCGGTGGAGGAGCCCTCCGGGGACCTCAAGACCACCAGGAGGACCAAGGCCGTGAAGGCCGCCGGGACCACCGCCAAGGACGCCAAGGCCACGGCTGCGGAGCCCGACGAGTGGAACCCCGCGGAGGAGCCCGAGGTGGAGGTCGAGCCCACCCTCGACCTCGACGACCAGTCCTCCGTCATGGGCGACTCGGTGCACACCTACCTGAAGTCGATCGGCCGTCGCACCCTGCTCACCGCCGCACAGGAGGTCGAGCTGGCCAAGCGCATCGAGGCCGGCCTGTACGCCGAGTCCAAGCTGGAGGCCGACCCGGGCCTGTCCGCGGTCGCGCGTGACGACCTGGAGTGGATCGCCGAGGACGGCCGCCGGGCCAAGGACCACATGCTGGAGGCCAACCTCCGCCTGGTCGTCTCCGTGGCGAAGAAGTACACCGACCGGGGCATGGCCCTGCTCGACGTGGTCCAGGAGGGCAACCTCGGTCTGATCCGCGCGGTGGAGAAGTTCGACTACACCAAGGGCTACAAGTTCTCCACCTACGCCATGTGGTGGATCCGCCAGGCCATCCAGCGCGGCTTCGCGGACTCGGCCCGCACGATCAGGCTGCCGGTGCACGTGCTGGAGATGCTCTCCAAGCTGTCGCGCGTCGAGCGTGACATGCACCAGCGCCTGGGTCGCGAGCCCACGCCGGAGGAGCTGGGCATCGAGCTCGACAAGAGCCCCGACCAGATCGAGGAGCTGCTGCGCACCAGCCGCCAGCCGATCAGCCTCAACGCCACCATCGGCGAGGACGGCGAGACCACCATCGGCGACCTCATCGAGGACGTCGACTCGCCCGAGGCCTCGGAGGTCGTCGACCGCCAGCTGCTCGGCGAGCAGCTGCGCGGTGTGCTGGGCAACCTCTCGCCCAGGGAGGCCAAGATCATGGCCCTGCGTTTCGGCCTCGTCGACGGCAAGCCCCACACCCTCGACGAGATCGGTAAGCACCTCGGCCTGACGCGCGAGCGCATCCGCCAGCTGGAGAAGGAGTCGCTCTCCAAGCTCCGCCACCCCAGCAACACCCGCCCGCTGCTCGACTGGGCCAGCTGACCCGGGCCGCCCGTTTCGAAGGGCGCCACCGCGAGACCTCCCGTCCGCGGTGGTGCCCTTCCGCGTTTCCGGCCCCGCCCCAAGGGGATCCCAACGGGATCGGCGCGATCGCCGGGCGTCCCTCCCGGAAGGCCGGATACGGGGGACCGAGGTGACGATCACCCGTATCCGGCCTCGAAGGCCGGAAAAGCTCAGCCGCCCATCTGGGCGACGAGGCTCCTTGGGCGCATGTCGGTCCAGGAGCTCTCGACGTAGGCGAGGCAACCGGCGCGGGAGTCCTCACCGTGGGCGATCTCCCAGCCCGCGGGGACGTCGGCGAACGCGGGCCACAACGAGTGCTGCCCCTCCGCGTTCACCAGTACCAGGAAGGACGCGCCGTCGTCGTCGAAGGGGTTGGTCATCGGTTACCTCCAGCAGGAATGGGCCAGGATCGGTGGATTCGCCCGGCACCGGGAGTGACGGCCGGCACGGAGCCCGCGTACGGGCGTCTGCGCACGGTTTTCCCGCCGACGCGCCCGGAGGCCGCCGAGCACCGATCTCCCGTCGCGTTCGCGGAGTCCTCCAGGCAGGGATGAGGCAGATGAAAACACCGGAAAATCGCGTGACCGCGTACATCTCAGTGAAATACCTGGTCACAGCATGAGGAGAGCGGTCGGGGGCCGTTGGAATGGCGAGACTTATTAGGTAAGCCTATCCTAAAATCCACCTCATCGACGGCGATGTCAAGCGTCTGGGAGAGGCGGCGTTCCGGCCCCGGCGGGCCGGGACCGCGAAGGGCTCCTTCCCGCGGCCGAAGATCGCGGGAAGGAGCCCTCTCGAACGGGAGCCCTAGGTGCCCGAGGTGAAGGTCAGCGGGCGGAGGCGGCGACCGGGCGGGGAACCCGGGGAATGCCGGTCAGCCGGTTCTGCTCGCGAAGGGTGCGCAGGCGGTTGACCTCTGCGGTCCACTCGGCACCCCGGGGGGTCGCCCTGCCCTTGCGGCGGCGGATCCGGTCGTCGTACGCCTTGACCCCGAACGTCGCGCGCTGGTTGGCCTCGGCCGCGCGCAGGGCCTCGGTGAGAGCCCTGTCGAACGCCAGCCCGGCGGCTCGCAACTCCTGCACGGGGGCCGCGGCGGCCTGCGCCCGGCGCACCTCGGCCTCGGCCTCACGCGCCTTCTCAAGGAGCTCGGGAAAGCTCTTCCCGACCTCCTGGTCAGCGTGGTGACGAACCTCCGCCTCCCGGCTCACGCTCGGTCGGAAAAACGCCATCTTCTTCCCTCTCTCACCGGTCGCCGGGCCTCCTCCGGCAGATCACCGCTCGTAGCCTACGCGCTCAGCCCTCACCCCACACACTCAGGGACCCGACCTCTCCCGAGCGGCCCCCGCCTCGCCGTGCGACGGAGGTCCGTCCTGTTCGGCGCGCCGCCCTTTACGCAGTAAGGCAGGCGGTGGCAGGATGCCACCCATGCCCGCCAAGCGACCACCCGTCCCGCTCTCCAGGGAGCGCATCATCGACGCCGCCCTTCACATCGCCGACGGCCAAGGGCTCCGGCGTCTGACGATGCGACGGCTGGGCGACGCGCTCCAGGTGGAGGCGATGGCCATCTACCACCACCTGCCGCGTGGCAAGGACGCCCTCATGGACGCGCTGGCCGAGCACGTCACCACCGTCCACGCCGAGCCGGGCGAGAGCTGGCAGGAGAGCGCGAGGGCCTGGTGCCGGGCGAGCAGGGCCGCGCTGAGGGAGCATCCCGGGGTACTGGCCCTCGCCCTGACCAAGCCACCGAGAGGCAGGGCGGCGATCGCGATCAGGGAGCAGACCGAGCAGCTGGCCGAGGCGGGCCTGGCCGACCCGGCGGGGGCGGTACGTGCCCTGCGGGCCTACGTCTTCGGCGCGGTGGCGGTGGAGGTGCAGCAGTCGGGCTGGGCCGAGCCCTCGGGCGACGAGGACGAGCCCTGGCGCCCTCCGTCGAGGGGAGGCGGCAGCCCGGCGGCGGACACCGACTTCGAGCACGGGCTGGACGCGCTCCTGGCCGGCCTGGGCACGCGGGAGGGCAGGAGCCGGTAAGGGGCGAGCCAGGGACGCGAAGGCCGACGTCGGGGCACGTCAGCAACTTGTAACCGATCGTTTACCCGCCAGGCGGCGTGTCGGACTTGGTTGAATGTGCTCATATGAGGCATGCTGTGTTATAGGTCACATCCCCCGATAAAGCCCTGACGGACTGGCCCTCTAGCAGTCCCAAACAGTCCTAACGGGCTATGTCGCCGAGGTGCGATCGATCGCACACTTGATCTACTTGATGTGCGGCCCTCGTTCTGTTAGGGGCCGCATGGCCATATGTCAACATGCAGATGCTCGTCCCCGTCATACGTGGGAACGGAGACCCATCGGTGACGGTGCCGCCGGATGTCCGATGCCCACCCCCGTGCCCGGTGTGACACGGGCGAGCCGACACGAGAGATCCGGAGGCACGCCGATGTGCCCGCACGAGCCGTCCTGTCCGTCCGCCGACGCGCTGGACCGCGAAGCCGCCCGCACCATGGCGGCCCACCCCGAGCAGGGCTGGAGCCTGCTCTGCAACGGTGTTGTGCTGTTCGAGGACACCGGCGAGCTCCTCCCCGACGGTGCCGTCATCGAGCCGCACCGGCCACTGGCCGGCGTCGTCTAAAGACCCGTCACCCCCGACCGGTCACGCCGAGCGGGTCCACCGAGCCCGGCCGCATCCTCGTGTCGAGCCACTCGGCGACCACCTCGCCCACCCTGGTGGGACTCCTCCCGAGGTCGTGACCCTCTCCCGGCAGCACCACCAGGCGCGCGGCGTCCGCCGCCTCGGGCACGCCGAACGGGTCACGGTCTCCGCTCACCACCAGCACGTCCACACCCGCCGCACGCAGCTCCCCCGCGCGTGACCGCTCCGGCTTCCTCGGCGGGTGCAGGGGGAACGCCAGCGCGACGACCGCGTGGGCACCGACCCGCTCGGCCGTACGGCACGCGACCCTCGCCCCGTTGCTCCGCCCGCCCTGCGCCAGCGGCAGCCCCGGATAGCGCCCGCGCAACCCCGCCACCAGCCTCTCCCACGCCTCGTCCTGCTTGACCGCCGACCCCGGCGCCCGGGCCCCGCGCACGCGGAACGGCTGTAGCACCCGCGCGACCGTCCCGCCGATCGCCGTCACGGCGTCCCGCACGGCCAGCAGGTCGGGGGCGTCCACTCCCCCGGCCGAGCCGTGGGTGAGCACCAGCAGGAAGCGCGGGGCGGCCACCTCGTCGATCTCCACGAGGGCCGGGCCGTGCGGGGTCACGATCTCCAGGGGCCCGGCCGTGCCCACCGCAAGCCGGGATCCCGGAGTGGTCTGCGGGGCGGACGTCTGCGCGAGGGGGGTGGACTCGAAGGTGGACACGAATCTCGTCCTAACGACTGATGCCCGGCGGCCGGGGGCGAGGGAACAATCGAAGCGTGCAGGACTACCAAGATATCCGCCAGGACATGCGCGCCACCATCGAGGCCCGACGCGACCTCGGCCCGGAGTACGAGGCCGCGCTCGTCGACTCGTTCGTGTCACGTCTCGACGCGACCATCGCCCACCGGGTGCGCGCCGAGTTGCACGCCTCCGGGGCGCCGACGGCCAAACCGCGCAAGAACACGAACTCCTCGATCCCGATCGCCCTCGGTTCGATGGGCATCGGGATCCCGCTCACCGCCATCGCCGCGCAGAACGCCGGCACCGCCGGACTACTGCTCGCCTGGGGCGGAATCGTCGCGATCAACTTCGCCCACGCCCTGAGCCGCTGGCGGGAGCGCGACTGAGGGTGAGGGGGCCGCGGGGACGGAGAGGCGCCTCCCCGCGGATCCGCCTCCGGGGCACCCGCCGCTCCCGGACAGCGTCCGGCCGAGCCTCATCGGCCCGACGTCCGCCCCCGGAGCGACCGCCGCTCCCTCACGGTCCCCGAGGTCGCCGGACCTCAGAGATCCCGGTCGAGGCGCAGGCGGACCTCACCGGCGAGGTCCTCGTCGGCGCTGTCCAGACCGTAGCGCCACACCCGCTCGGCGTCCTCGTCGCGCCCCCTGAGCGGAAGGGTGCGCGCCAGGAGCTCGATGGCCAGCGCACCGGTCTCCACGTCTCCGCCCTCCTCGATCGCACCGGAGAACTCGGCGCAGGCCATCTCCAGATGAGCGATGCCGAGCATCACCCGCAGCCTCGGCACCTCGGCCGCCTCCGGCACCGAGAGCGCCTCCAGGAGCACCTGCGCGGCCTCGGTCGGCTCGCCCTCCTCGAGGAACACCTCCGCCAGCCGCTGAGCGGCCCGAGGAGCGATCTCCGGGTCACGGGTGGCGAGCGCCTCGCGAAGCGACCGCTCGGCCTCCTCCTCACCCGTGGCGAGCCGCGCGAGGGCCATGTGCGCCAGCGGGACGTAGGCGGGGTGGCCGACACCCAGCGCGGCCTGCCAGGCGGCGCGGGCCTGCTCCGCCAGGTCCTCCCTCTCGAAGCTCCCCGCGAGCAGGCAGGCGGCCTGGGCGGCGAACTCCGGGTGCCCGGTCGCCAGCGCGGTGCGCGCGGCCGCGCGGGAGCCCTGCACGTCTCCGCTCTCCTCCAGCACCACCGCGAGCCCCACCGCCGCCTGGGCCCTGTCGGGGTCGTCGGGATCGGCGACCAGCTCAGCGAAGATCGTGGCGGCGCCGTCGAGATCGCCCGACTCGGCCAGTCTTCGCGCGGTGTCCAAGGGACGGGTGTCCACCTCAGGCATCATGATCCTTCCGGATACGGAGACGCCCCGAGCCTAACGACTCGGGGCCTCGTCCGTCCCCCCGCATTCCCGGCGGATATCACGGTTCGCGCGGGTTTCCCGGCTCTCGCCGAGGTCGGCGGGATCAGTCCTCGTACGCCTCCAGGGGAGGGCAGGAGCAGACCAGGTTACGGTCGCCGTAGGCCTGGTCGATGCGGCGGACCGGCGACCAGTACTTGCCCTCGCGCACCGACGGCAGCGGGTAGGCCGCCTCGGTGCGGCTGTAGGGGTGGGCCCACTCGTCGACGACGAGGCTGTCGGCCGTGTGCGGGGCGTTGCGCAGCGGGTTGTCGGTCCTGTCGTACGCGCCGGAGGCGACCTTCGCGATCTCCTCGCGGATCGAGATCATCGCCTCGCAGAACCGGTCGAGTTCGGCCAGGTCCTCGCTCTCGGTCGGCTCGATCATCAGCGTTCCCGCCACGGGGAAGGACATGGTCGGGGCGTGGAAGCCGTAGTCGATGAGGCGCTTGGCCACGTCGTCGACCGTCACCCCGGTCTCCTTGGTGATCTGGCGCAGGTCGACGATGCACTCGTGGGCGACGAGACCGCCGCGGCCGGTGTAGAGAACCGGGTAGTGGGGGCTGAGCCTGCGGGCCAGGTAGTTGGCCGACAGGATGGCCTGCTCGGTCGCCGCCTTCAGGCCGTCGGCGCCCATCATCCGGATGTAGGCCCAGGAGATGGGCAGGATGCCCGCCGAGCCGTACGGCGCGGCCGAGACCGGGCCGACCGCCGTACCCTCACGCAGCGGATGGCCGGGCAGATAGTCGGCCAGGTGGGCGCGGACCGCGACCGGGCCGACGCCGGGGCCGCCGCCGCCGTGCGGGATGCAGAAGGTCTTGTGCAGGTTGAGGTGGGAGACGTCCGCCCCGAACTCCCCCGGCCTGGCCAGGCCGACCAGCGCGTTGAGGTTGGCGCCGTCGACGTAGACCTGCCCGCCGGCCTCGTGCACCAGCTCGCAGATCCGGACGATCGTCTCCTCGTACACGCCGTGCGTGGACGGGTAGGTCACCATGATCGCGGCGAGTTGCCCGCGGTGCTTGTCGATCTTCGCGACGAGGTCGCCGAGGTCGACGTTGCCCTTGTCGTCGCAGGCGACCACGGCCACGCGCATGCCCGCCATGACGGCGCTCGCGGCGTTGGTGCCGTGCGCGGACGAGGGGATCAGGCAGACGTCGCGGCCCGACTCTCCGCGCGCGGTGTGGTAGGCGCGGATCGCCAGCAGCCCTGCGAACTCCCCTTGCGAGCCGGCGTTCGGCTGAAGCGACACGGCGTCGTAGCCGGTGACCTCGGCGAGCCAGCGCTCCAGCTCCCCGATCAGCTCGATGTAGCCCGCGGCCTGGTCCTCGGGCGCGTACGGGTGCAGCCCGGCGAACTCCGGCCAGGTGATCGGCTCCATCTCGGTGGTCGCGTTGAGCTTCATGGTGCAGGAGCCCAGCGGGATCATCGACCGGTCGAGCGCGATGTCCTTGTCCTGGAGCCTTCGCAGGTAGCGCAGCATGGCCGTCTCGGAACGGTGGCTGTGGAAGACCGGGTGGGTCAGGTAGTCGCTGACCCGCGCCAGCGCGGCGGGCAGCGCGTCGTGGGCGGCGGCGTCGAGGTCGGCCAGCACGGCGCCGCTGATCTCGAAGGCGGCCAGGACCTGCTCCAGGTGGAGCGGCTCGGTCCTCTCGTCGCAGGTGACGCCCACGTGGTCGGCGTCGACCAGGCGCAGGTTGACGCCGTTCTCGCGGGCCGTGGCGACGATCTCCTCGGCGCGGCCGGGCACCCTGGCGAGCACGGTGTCGAAGAAGGTGTCGTGCACGACCTCGACACCGCCCTGGCGCAGGCCCTCGGCGAGCACGACGGCGTACCTGTGGGTGCGCCGGCCGATTCTGCGCAGGCCCTCGGGGCCGTGGTAGACGGCGTACATGCCGGCGATCACGGCGAGCAGCACCTGCGCGGTGCAGATGTTGCTGGTGGCCTTCTCGCGGCGGATGTGCTGCTCGCGGGTCTGGAGGGCGAGCCGGTACGCGGGACGCTTGTCGGCGTCCTGGGAGACCCCCACCAGGCGGCCGGGCAACTGGCGCTGGAGACCGTCGCGGACCGCCATGTAGGCGGCGTGGGGGCCGCCGAAGCCGAGGGGGACGCCGAAGCGTTGCGAGGATCCGACGGCGATGTCGGCGCCGAGCTCGCCGGGCGCGGCCAGGAGGGTGAGGGCGAGCAGGTCGGCGGCGGCGACCACCTGGGCGCCGCGCGCGTGGGCGGCGTCGGCGATGGCGCGGAAGTCGCGGACCCTGCCGCTGGCGCCGGGATACTGCACGAGTACCCCGAAACACTCGGGAAGCTCGGCGGTGAAGTCGCTCTCGACCAGCTCGATGCCGAGCGGCTCGGCGCGGGTGCGCAGCACCGCCTTGGTCTGCGGCAGCGCGTCGGCGTCGACCACGAACACCTTCGAGGGGCCGCGGCCGGCGCGGCGGGCCAGGGTCATCGCCTCGGCGGCGGCGGTGGCCTCGTCGAGCAGGGAGGCCCCGGCGACGTCGAGGGCGGTCAGGTCGGAGACGACGGTCTGGAAGTTGATCAGGGCCTCCAGACGGCCCTGGGAGATCTCCGGCTGGTAGGGCGTGTACGCGGTGTACCAGCCGGGGTTCTCCAGGAGGTTGCGGCGGATGACGCCCGGAGTGATCGTGTCGTGGTAGCCCAGGCCGATCATCGAGGTGAGCACGGTGTTGCGCCCGGCGAGGACTCGCAGCTCCGCGAGGGCCTCGGACTCCCCTGCCGCCGGGGGCAGGCTCAGCCGTCCCGCGGAGCGGATCGCCTCGGGCACGGCCACCGCGACCAGGTCGGCTACCGAGGCGAATCCGACCGCCTCCAGCATGCGGGTCTGGCCGGCGTCGTCCGGCCCTATGTGGCGGGTGGAGAACGGCAGGGAGCCGAGTTCGCTGAGCGATGACAGGTCGGTCATTGTGAAGCCTCCCGGGACGGGGTGGAGACCGGCGCTGGGCGCGGGCGTATGCCTGGTCTCCCCCTCTGTCATCACGACCGTCTCACGCGTCGTGACCTGAGAGCTTCACCTACCCGTGGCGGGAGGCTTGCACCGTCGGTGAGGCGCACCTGGCCGGCGCGCCTGCTTTCCAGAGTTGCCTCGTCCGTGCGGTACCGGGTGCCTGAGAGATTCTGGGGAGGTTGCTCCTTCGGCGCCCCGCTCACTGTCGGGGTCTCTCCCGCACAGGGTCAGCAGCGAGTCCGAGTTTACCCGGTTCGTCGTGCTCTGCGACGGCGGGCCAGCTCATCGGCCTGATGATCGCCTAAAGGGCCCTCGCTCGACTCCGCACGTTCGCCGGGCAGATCCGCGAGGGAGCCCTCCACCTCCTGCCACACCCGTCCCAGTGCTATGCCGAAGACTCCCTGGCCGCCCTGGAGGAGGTCGATCACCTCGTCGGGCGAGGTGCACTCGTAGACGCTCACCCCGTCGCTCATCAGGGTGATCCCGGCCAGGTCGTTGACGCCCCGGTCGCGCAGGTGCTGCACGGCGATGCGGATCTGCTGGAGGGAGACTCCGGTGTCGAGGAGCCGTTTGACGACCTTGAGGACCAGGATGTCGCGAAAGCCGTAAAGGCGTTGGGAGCCGGATCCGTGGGCGGCTCTCACAGTGGGCTCGACGAGGCCGGTGCGCGCCCAGTAGTCGAGTTGCCGGTAGGTGATACCGGCCGCGGAACAGGCCGTCGGGCCCCTGTAGCCGATGTCGGCGGGCACCTTCACCGGTTGCCCGTCGAACAGCAGACCCTCTTCACCCGCGCGCTGACGTGCCGACTGGCGTCGTTTCGGGTCATCCTGATCGGCGTTTCTACCCTCGCCGCTGCTGACCGCCACGCGGACCTCCGGCTTTCTCTCATCCCACGGCCTGATCTGGGGGTTTACGCACGGCCGCAGGGTTCACATGCACCGTAGGACTGGGGCCAAGTCCAGTCAACGACCTCACTCGGCGCGTCGTGAAGCGTAAATGCACCGAAATTCCTACCCCGCGCGGCCGAAGTCCTCGGGCGTGATCGTGTCAAGGAACTCCCTGAACTTCTCCACCTCGTCCTCCTGGTCGTCGGGGATGATCACCCCCGCCTCCCGGACCACATCCTCACTCGCGAAGATACGTGCACCGGTGCGAAGTGCCAAGGCGATCGAGTCCGAGGGACGCGCGCTCACCTCCACCCCGTTGGAGAACACGAGATCGGCGAAGAAGATGCCGTCGCGCAGGGCGACGATGTTGACCGTGCTCAGCCGGACTCCGAGCCCTTCGAGCACGTCACGGAACAGGTCATGAGTGAGCGGCCGGGGTGGTGGCTCCTCGGCCTGGGCCATGGCGATCGCCGTGGCTTCTGTCATGCCGATCCAGATAGGTAGGTAACGCTCCCCATGTGTCTCTTTCAACAAGACGATCGGCTGGTTGGAGGGCATTTCAACTCGAACGCCCACGACCTCCATCTGCAACACGGGCTGCTCCGTCTTCGCTGGATTCCGACCGGTTTGTTCAACGTAACACTCGTGGGGGTACGAGTGCCTGGTCAGGCTCTCACCGACCGAGAGCCCCACGCACGCCGGAACGCAGCAGCGAGGCGTGCAATTCCAGCAGCAGGCCGGAAATCTCCCTCGCCGTCTCGTCGGCCTGGTCGATCGCGCCCGGCCCGCGACGGCGCAGCAGAGGGGCGACGGCCTGCTCCACCAGACCCGCCTCGCGCTCGGCCGCGGCCTTGACCGCCCTCAGGTGGCGGGCGCGCAGGCCGAAGGCGGCGAGGGCTCCGACGCTGCGGGCCACGGCCAGCGCCTCGGCGTCGTAGTAGCGGGCCACCGCGGCCAGCAGGCCGTAGTCCTCAAGCTCGGCGAGGGTCTCCTCGTCGAGCTCGGCGGCGGAGATCAACTCCTCGCGGGTGAGCCTGAGCTCGGGAGGAGCGTCGTCGGGGACGGCGCGCGGCCGGGCGGCCGGGCGCTCCTCGCGATCGGCCGCCTCCAGATGATCCTTGATCACTCGCAGCGGCAGGTAGCGGTCACGCTGCTCGCTGAGGATGTAACGGAGCCGCTCGACGTCGGCGTAGCTGAACTTGCGGTAACCGGAGGGACTGCGCTCCGGCTCGATCAACCCCTCGCCCTCCAGGAAACGAATCTTGGAGATGCTGACGTCGGGGAACTCGCCCTGCAGGAGGGCGAGCACCTCCCCGATGCTCATGTGCGCACGAGCGGCCTGCGAGCTCATCATCCTCCAGCGGCGCCGCGGGTGAGGAAGACGAGGCGGAACTTGCCGATCTGCACCTCGTCCCCGCCGTACAGCGGGACCTCCTCGATGCGCTCGCGGTTCACGTACGTGCCGTTGAGGCTGCCGACGTCACGGACGGTGAAGACCCCGCCGCCGCGCCGGTAGAACTCCACGTGACGGCGCGAGACCGTGATGTCGTCGAGGAAGATGTCACTCTCCGGATGGCGGCCCACGGTGGTGAGATCGCTGTCGAGCAGGAACCGGCTGCCGGCGTTGGGGCCGCGCATCGCGACCAGCAACGCGGTGCCCGGGGGCAACTGCTCGACGGCCTGCCGTTCGGCGAGAAGCGTCTCACCTGTCTCCGCCTCGTATGCCTCGATCCCGGAGAGGGAGATCGTCGATGTGCTGTCTCCGGCGGTCTCGGCTTTGGTAAGCGGCGACCCGCATCGTGAACAGAAACGGGCATCCTCAGGGTTGGCATGACCGCACTGCGTGCAGTAGACGCTCGGCATCGATCGGCTCGGCCTCCTACCGCGAAGACGCGGCAACGGTACTCAGTGATGCGCGCCTCGCTTCTTCGCTTCTCAAGTGTTTTCTCGGACTGCGAATGCCGCAACATACAGTGATGAGGCGCGAAGGTCAAGGTTGACGCTGAACCGCGGGTACGGTCGGTGACAAAGTTACAGTGGGGCACTGTCTCCGGTCCATGGCGCCGCGCTGTGTTTTGTCGCGACCGCTCGGCCCCGAGCCCTCATCCGCCCCCCTTCCCGCCCGGCTTTCCCCGCTCCGCTCGGCTCACGGCCCTCGCTCACGACCCTCCTCCTGCGCCCGTCTGGACCCCGCCTGGGCCCCTCAGCCGCCCGCGGCATCCTCGACCACCCGCGCCCAGTGCTCGATCAGGCTCTGCGCGGAGTCGACGTCGAAGCCCTCGGCCCACAGGTGGGTGACCGCCTCCGTCGGATCGGGCAGCACCAGGGCCCAGCCGCCGTCCTCGGCGACGACCCGGACCCCGTCGGTGGTGTCGATGCGGTAGTGCTCGGCGGCCTCGATCACCGAGCGCATCACCGCGCCCTTGGCGGCCCACGGGGTCGGCACGGTCCGGCGCAGCAGCTTGGCCTCGGGGATCCTGGCGTCGATCTGGCTGAGCGAGAGCCTGGTTCTGGCGACCAGGCCCAGCAGGCGCAGGAACACCGCCAGGCCGTCCACCGTGGGCCCGAACTCGGGCACGATGAAACCGCCGCGCCCGTCGGCCGCGAAGATCGTCTCCGGTCCCCTGGCCGCGGTGGTCAGCGCGTCGATCGCGGTGGAGGTCCACTCGGCCTGCACGCCGTGGAACCTGCAGACCTGCTCCGCCACCCGGGTGGTGGTGACCGGCAGCGCCACCCTGCCTCCGCGCCGCTCGGCGGCGACCAGGTCGAGCACCACCAGCAGGGCGCGCTCCTCGCTGATCAGCTGGCCCATCTCGTCCACCAGCGCGACCCGCTCCCCCACCGGGTCGAAGCGCACCCCGAAGGCCGCCCTGGAGGAGCTGACGAGCTCTGAGAGGCGCTGCAGATCACGGCGGCGCTCGGCGAGGGTCTCGGTGGGCGAGGCGTCGTCCAGCCGGTTGTTGACGGTCAGCACATCCACCCCGACCCGGCCCAGCAGGCTGGGCAGCACCAGCGAGGAGGTGCCTCCCGCGCAGTCGACCACGACCTTCATGTCGACGTCGCGCACCCCGCTGATGTCGACCAGGCGCAGCAGCTCGTGCGTGTAGTCCTCCACCGCCCTGGCGGGGAAGCTCAGCTCGGCGATCTCTCCGGGGAAGGCGCGGCGGAACTCCTGCCGGGAGAAGACCCGGTCCAGCTTGCGCTGGGCCGCCGGGGACAGGTCCGCGCCGTGCTCGTCCATGAAGACGATGTCGACGCTCTGCGGGTCGCCGGGGGTGGTGCGCAGCGCGATGCCGCCGACGGCGTTCTCCCGGGCGGTGTGGAAGCGGGCCACCGGGAGCGGGGACGCCTCCAGGTCGAGCACGTTGATCGCGCTCGCGTTCAGCGCGCTGATCACCGCCCGCTTCAGCGCCCGCGCGGCACGGGAGGAGTCGCGGGAGGTGATGACCGAGGCGCCCTTCTTCAGGGTGGTGGCATACGCGCTGGCCAGCCGTACGCACAGCTCGGGGGTGATCTCCACGTTCACCAGCCCCGACACCCCCCGTGGGCCGAACAGGTTGCGCTGGGCGCGCGGCTCCCAGATGACGCTGTTGTTGATCACCGCCCCGGCCTCGATGGTCTTGAACGGGTAGATCTTGACGCCGGAGGAGATGTACGCCTCGGCCTCGATGATGCACTCGTCGCCGACGACGGCGCCCTCCTCGACCCTGGCCGCGGTCATCAGGTCGGTGTTCTTGCCGATCACGCAACCGCGCAGGTGGGCGCTGGGCCCGACGTAGACGTTGTCGTGGACGACCGCGCGGTGCAGGAAGGCTCCCTCCCTGACCACCGCGTTGCTGCCGAGCACGGTGTACTCGCGCAATTCGGCCCCTGCCTCGACCTTGGCGTAGTCGCCGATGTAGAGGGGGCCCTTGAGGACGGCGTCGGCGTCGACCGAGGCCCCCTCGGCCACCCAGACGCCCGGCGAGACCTCGAAGGCGTCGATGTCGACCTTGACCCGCCCCGACAGGACGTCGGCCTGGGCCTTGAGGTAGCTCTCGTGGGTGCCGACGTCCTCCCAGTAGCCGTCGGCCACGTAGCCGTACAGCGGGGCACCGCGCTCCAGCAGCCTGGGGAACACGTCGCCCGACCAGTCGACGGACTCCCCGGCCGCGATCTCGTCGAGGACCTCGGGCTCCATCACGTAGATGCCGGTGTTGGCGGTGTCGGAGAAGACCTGGCCCCAGGTCGGCTTCTCCAGGAAGCGCTCCACCCTGCCCTGGTCGTCGACGATGACGATGCCGAACTCCAGCGGGTTGGGGACGCGCTTGAGCCCGATCGTGACCATCGCGCCGTTCTCGCGGTGGAAGCGGATCATGTCGCTCAGGTCGATGTCGGTCAGCGCGTCGCCGGAGATGACCAGGAAGCGGTCGTCACGGAGCCGGTCGGCGGCGTTCTTGACGCTGCCCGCGGTGCCGAGCGGCGTGTCCTCGGTGGCGTAGTGCAGGCTCATGCCGAGCTCGTCGCCGTCGCCGAAGTAGTTTCTGACCAGAGCCGCCAGGAACTGCACGGTGACCACCGTCTCGGTGAAACCGTGCCGTTTCAGCAGGCGGAGCACATGCTCCATGATCGGCCGATTGATCACGGGCAGGAGAGGCTTGGGCTGGTTCGCGGTCATCGGCCGGAGCCGTGTCCCTTCCCCGCCCGCCATGACGACGGCCTTCACAGATCACCTCTTAAGGCGTTTGGCCTCGCTGGTCAGCTGACGCACCTGTACCCAATACAGCACTCCGGACCACCAGTACAGACCTGTGCCCCAGATGGCGAGGGACCAGCCGACGATCTCCGCCGCCTCGGCGTACCAGGAGGGGTGATGGGCCAGGAAGAGCAGGGGGAAGGCGTAGAGCAGGTTCGCGGTGGCGGCCTTGCCGAGGAAGTGCACGGGCAGTGCCGGGCCGTATCCGAGACGGCGCAGGATGAGCGGGATGCCCAGCAGCATCACGTCGCGCAGCGGGATGGCGAGCGCCAGCCACCAGGGGATGATCTCGCGCATGGCGAGGCCGAACAGGGTGGCCAGGATGTAGAGCCGGTCGGCCAGCGGGTCGAGCAGGCGGCCGAGCCTGCTGGTCTGGTTCCAGGCACGGGCGATCTTGCCGTCGAGCCAGTCGGAGAACCCGGCCAGCATGAGCAGGGCGACGGCCCAGCCGTCCGCCTTCGGCCCCAGCACGAGCCAGAGGAAAACCGGCACCCCCAGGAGCCTGGCCAGGCTCAGCGCGTTGGGAACCGTCCAAATTCGATCTTCAGCCCCCGATTCTTCCGGACCCACCGGCTGAACTCCCTCCCCGCACCTGATGGTGACACTACTGTGTCCGGCGCCACCGAGGGGATGCGGGGAGGGCGCACGTCTCAGGACCGGCGCTCGGCGGCGCGGGGGGACCACGCCCAGATGAGCACCGCCACGGTCAGTCCGAACAGGGCGAGACCGCTGGGCACGTGGGTGCCGAGCGCGTCCGAGCTGAAGTGCTGGCCCATGCCGATCAGGAACAGGCCGAGACTGGCCAGCGCGGGCCAGCCCGCCCCCCGTCCCGGACGCCAGACCAGCACGGCCGCGACGATCTGCAGCAGGGCGATCAGGTGCACCACCATCCCGGCCATGACGTGGGTCTCGCCGAGTTCTCCCCCGCCCTGTACGGCCTGGCCTGCGAACGAGGCGGCGACGACGAGCCCGGCGGCCTGGGCGACGACGAGGACGCGGACGCCGTACAGCAGGCCCGTGGATACCTGACGGCCCCGCGTCGGATCGGGCTGGGCGATGACCTCCTGCATGAGATGTGTCCTTCCTCAGGTGAAAAGTGAGTGGTTCGAAGCACATCGTGACCGCGGAGGCACGGCCGGGTCGTCAGCCTGGGGAATGACCTACGGATCCACCGCCTGGCGGATTCCCCTACCCTTCTGACCATGACCAATGACACCGCGCTCTTTCTGGGGCAGTGGCTTCGCTCGCCGGGCACCGTCGGAGCGGTGGCGCCGAGCTCGCGGCGGCTCGCCGAGGCGGTGGCCTCGCCCGTTCCCCACCGGGGAGATCCGGTGATCGTCGAGCTCGGCCCCGGCACCGGCGCGTTCACGGCGGAGATCCAGCGCCGGCTGGGCGGCCGGGGACACCACATGGCCGTCGAGATCAACCCGAGGCTGGCCGAGTTCCTCGCCGCGGGAAACCCCGGGGTGGACGTCGTGGTCGACGACGCGGCACGGCTGCCTCAGCTGCTCCAGGAGCGCGGCCTGTCCAAGGCCGACGCGATCGTGAGCGGGCTCCCGTGGGCCGCCTTCTCCGCGGACACACAGGGCCGCCTGCTGGACGCGGTCACCGCGATCATGGGCCCGCACACCGCCTTCACCACCTTCGCGTACAGCTTCGCCAAGCGCCTTCCCCCCGCGAGGCGCTTCAGGAAGCGCCTCACCGACACCTTCGAGGAGGTCGTCGTGGGCCGGACGGTGTGGGGGAACGTGCCGCCGGCCTTCGTCTACCACGCGCGCAGGCCCCGCCTTCCCGCCTCGGAGTCCTGAGCCTGCGGAGCCTCGGGCCCATACTTCCGTGGCGGTTCCCTCGCCAAGAACGATGGAGTTGATCATCGTGGACTTCACCCTCCCCGAGAGCGCCCTCGCCGTGCAGCGCGGCATCGGCGACATCTGCGCGCGCTACGACCTGGATTACTGGCAGCGGTGCGAGAGCGAGAAACGCTGGCCGGAGGAGGTCTGGCAGGACCTGGCGAAGGGCGGCTGGCTCGGCCTGGCCGTGCCCGAGGAGTACGGCGGCGGCGGGCAGGGCCTGCTGGAGCTGGCCGTGGCCACGGAGACCCTGTCGGCCTCCGGCTCGGCGGGCGGCTCGGCGTTCACCTACGTGCTCACCCCCGGGTTCGGCGCCATGACCCTCGCCAGGCACGGCAGCGGTTGGCAGCGTGAGGAGCTGCTACCCAGGCTGGCCACCGGCGAGCTGGAGACCTGTTTCGCCCTGACCGAGCCCGACGCCGGGTCCAACGCCCTGGGCATCTCCACCTTCGCCCGCCGCGACGGCGCGGAGTTCGTCGTCCAGGGCCAGAAGATCTGGATCACCGGCGTGCAGCGGGCCACCTGGATGCTCCTTGTCACCCGGACCATTCCGGCCGCCGAGGCCAGCCCCCGCTCCAACGGCCTGACCGTCCTGCTGGTGAACGTCCCCGAGGCGGTCGCCTCCGGGCAGCTGTCCTTTCAGCCGATCCCGAAGATGGGCGCGAACACCACCCCGTCCAACATGGTCTTCATCGACGATCTGCGGGTCCCCGAGAGGAACGTCGTCGGCGAGGTCGACCAGGGCGCGCTGGTGCTGTGGGACATCCTCAACCCCGAGCGCGTCCTGCTGGCCGCCTCCGCGCTCGGCGGCGCCGAGGTGGCGCTGGGGGTGGCCGTGCGGTACGCCAAGGAGCGCGAGGTCTTCGGCCGCCCGATCGGCGCCAACCAGGCCATCGCCTTCCCCCTGGCCCAGGTCAAAGCCAAGATCGAGCTGGCCAGGCTGATGCTCTACAAGGCCGCGTGGCTGTTCGACAGGCAACTGCCCTGCGGCACCGAGGCCAACATCGCCAAACTGACCGCCTCGCAAGCCGCGTGGGAGGCCGCCGACCACGCCTTCCAGACGCACGGCGGCATGGCCTACTCGCTGGAGTATCCGGTGGCCCGCCTGCTGGCCGACGCCCGCATCGGCAGGGTCGCCCCCGTCACCGAGGAGCTCCTGCTCAACTATCTGGCCACCCAGGTGCTCGGGCTGCCCAGGAGTTTCTGACCGGGCCGCGGACGCTCCTGCCGTACGGGGGCAGGGGCGGCGCCGCTCACCGGAAGGCCTCCGCCAGACGGGCCGCGGCGTACTCGCGCGCCTCGGTCGCCTGGTCGAAGAAGCCCGGCAGACCGAAGAAACCGTGGATGGCCCCCTCGTATCTCCTCACCTCGACCGGCACTCCGGCCTCGGCGAGCTGGGCGGCGTACTCCTCGCCCTCGTCGCAGAGCGGGTCGCACTCGGCGACGATCACCGTCGCCGGAGCCAGGCCGGACTTGTCGGCCAGCCGGACCGGGGCGAGCCGGGGGTCGGCCGGATCGCCTCCGTACTGCGTGACGAACCAGGCCATCTCATCGGCCCCGAGCCCGAACCCGGTGGCGTAGGTACGGTAGCTCTCGGTGTCCATGGCCACGTCGGTCACCGGGTAGACGAGCAGTTGGTGGGCGAGCCTGAGCCCGGCGTCCCTGGCCCGCCAGGCGGTGACGGCCGCGACGTTGCCCCCGGCGCTGTCGCCGCAGACCGCGATGCGCTCGGGGTCGGCCCCGTAGGCGCCGGGACGGGCGAAGAGGTCCTGGACGACGCTCCACGCGTCGTCGGCCGCCGCGGGAAAGGGATGGTGAGGCGCGAGCCGGTAGTCGACCGAGACCACGACCGCCCCGTTGCGTACCGCGAGGTCGCGGCCGAGCGCGTCGTTGTGCTCGACGCTTCCGAAGACCCAGCCGCCGCCGTGGAAGTAGACGAGCACGGGGAGAGGGTGGTCGCCCTCCCGGGGCCGGTAGACGCGGACCGGCACCCCCGCGGCGACGTCGTCCCTCACCGTCGGGAGGGGAATGATCGGGCCGCGCTGCTCGGCGAAGGCGTCGAGGGCCCGCAGCTCGGCGATCGTTTCGGGGGTGAGAGTGGAGAGAGGGGCACCGAGCTCTGTCTGGAAGAGCTTCAGGTAGGCCTCGGCCTGCGGGTGCAACGGCATGATCGGCACCCTACTCGCGCCGTCCCCGGCACGGCGGGACCCGGGCGCGGCGGCGCGCGTCAGCGGCGCATCGCATCGCCCGTTTTCGCGGGTGACGTCCGCGCGAGGGCGTCGGGAGCGACCGGCGCACCGGGGCGATCACGCGGGACGTCACGTCCGCGCGACGGTGTCAGGATCCGGCGGCCTCGACCAGGGCCTCGACGAGCCTGTTGTCCCCGGCGCGCGCGAGGTCCCACTGCACACCGATGCCGAACCTGTGCCCCTGCAGCTCGACGCCCTCGACGATCTGGTCGTCGGCCCACGCCACGGCGAGCAGGCCGGCGCCCAGCCGCTTGACGGCCTGGTGATGGGAGGCGGTCACCTCGGCCGTGTCGCCCAGCGTCTTGCCGAGCTTGCTGGAGACGTTGATCTGGACGCGGTGCGCCGTGGAGGCCGCGTGGCGGTCGTGGTCGACCACCTCGGGGAGCCAGGGGATCAGGTTGCCGCCCTGGGCGACGTTCAGGACGTGCATGCCCCGCCCCGAGGCGAGCAGCGGCAGGTCGGCCTTGACGGCGGCGCGGGCCAGCGCCAGCTCGAAGCGGTCGCGGTGTGGCTGGGGGTCCCTGACGCGCTCCTCGCGGGCGGCCCCGTACAGGGAGGGGTCGAGCTCGCCCCCTCCGGCGAGGATCACACCGGACAGGCCGCGGACGTAGTCGTCGATCCCGCCGAGGTTGAGTGGGGGCAGCAGCACCGGGGCGCCACCCGCCTTCTCGACGGCCCGCGCGTAGGAGGGCGGCGACAGGACGGCCTCCCTGACCCAGTCGCCCCAGCGGGCGGCCTCAAGGTAGGTGGTGATACCGATCAAGGGTTGGGGCATGCGTTCTCCAGGGGGGCGTGCGCGAGGTGGCGCCACCTGTTTCGGACAGCACCGATCCCATCTCCAACAGCTTCCCTATCATGGCGCACTCTATTTCGGTCATGTCACACATCTGAGGTATCAGTGTCGTCTCGCCGGGAGCCCTCACCCCTCACCGCCGGAGGGCTTCCCGCCGCCCACCCCCCGGAACCCCACCGTGATTAGAAATCGTACGAATGGTGGATTTCCCATTCAAAACGAATGTGATTATTATTCGTTTCTCCATCTCTCCACAGATTAGTCGGTCACACAAAATAACTATCCAATTACCGATAGTTAGATTTCCCACTATATTGCGGGGAAACGGTTGTGAGGCCCACTAGGTGATGGAAGACTCGAATTCGAGTGGCCAGGCGAGCCGGGGCTCCAGGTCACTCGTCACCCGGAGCCGTCAGGGAGGTGGATCTGCGTGATCGGACTTTGAGCCGGTCAATTAGGGTGGGTTCTTTAAATGTCTTTGAATCCGCGTCTCGTCAAGGAAAGCTTCGCCGTCGTCGAACCCGTCGCGGACAAGGCCGCGGCATACTTCTACGGGCGCCTGTTCGCCGAGAACCCGCAGCTGCGGGCGATGTTCCCCCCGGCGATGGACGTCCAGCGCGACCGGCTGTTCAGCGCGCTGACCAGGACCGTCTGGAGCCTGGACAGCCCCGACGGCATGGCGTCGTTCCTCGGCCAGCTCGGCCGCGACCACCGCAAGTACGGGGTGATCCCCGAGCACTACACCGCGGTTGGCAACGCGCTCCTCGCCACGATCCGGCGCTTCGCCGCCGAGGTCTGGAACGCCGAGATCGAGGCGGCCTGGGTGGCCGCGTACACCGCCGCCGCCAATCTCATGATCGAATCAGCCCAGTCGGACGCGGGAGTGTCGCCCGCCTGGTGGCCGGCCGAGGTGATCGACCACGAGCTCCGCACCCCGGACATCGCGGTGATCACCCTGCGGCCCGGCCAGGAGCTGCCTTATGCGCCCGGCCAGTACGTCAACGTGCAGACCGCGCGCTGGCCGCGCGTCTGGCGCGCGTTCTCCATCGCGAACGCGCCCCGGGACGACAACACCATCCGTCTGCACGTCCGCGCGGTCACCGGTGGCTGGGTCTCCACCACGCTGGTCAAGCACACCCGGATCGGCGACACCGTGACGCTGGGCCCTGCGATCGGCACCATGGTGCCCTCCGACTCCGGGCGCGACATCCTGTGTGTGGCGGGCGGCACCGGTCTGGCCCCGATCAAGGCGATCCTGGAGCACCTGATCGACTCCGGGCGCCGTCCCAACATCCACCTGCTGTACGGAGCCCGCACGGCCGCCGAGCTCTACGACCTGACCGACCTGCTGCGGATGGAGTCGGCCTTCCCGTGGCTGCGGGTGTTGCCCGTGGTCTCCGAGGAGCGGGGGTACGCCGGCATGCGGGGCCGTCTGTCGGAGGTGATGGAGCGGTTCCACTCGTGGGCCGACCACGAGGCCTATGTCTGCGGCCCGGTCGCCATGGTCAACGAGACCGTCCGCAGGCTCCAGCGGGACGGAATGCCCCTGGCCCATATCCACCGGGACACCGTGGAGGGGAATCCTTGAGCGACATTCGCGACTAACACCCCAAATTGATCACGCAAATCTCATAGAGCACGGCAGGACGCGGCGTGACATGGCAGCATGAGGCCCGATCCGAAAGGAGATGGTCATGCACGACGGCCCCCCTCCCAGCCCGTGCCCCCCTCTCGACCGCCACCCGCACGGACCCGTCCGCCACCATCGTCACCCGTCCGGCCCCCCGGCCGGCCCCGGCCGCCACCGTCGTCACCCGTCCGGCCCTCCGGCCGGGACCGCCCATCCGCCCGCCCCCGGTCCCCTCCACCGGCGGCGGCTCTCCGCGGACCGGGGCGAGCTCCCCCCTCGGCCCCCGGCCGTGCCCGCCTCGCACGTCATGGCGCTCTGAGCCGATGGCCAGACCCGTCACCCTCGTGACCTTCATACTTCCCGCCACACTGCGTCACTGGGCGGGCGAGACCACCGAGATTCGCGTCTTCGCGATCGCCGACCGCGACGACGGGCACCCCACGCTGGGCTCCGCCCTCGACATGCTCCGCCGCACGCATCCGTTCTTGGAGCAGCGACTTCGCGACGACTACGGGGGCATCCGTCGCCATATCAGCATGTTCGTCTGCGGGGAGAACGCCCGGCACCATGGCGGCCTCGACTGCGCGCTGCCTCCCGGTGCCGAGATCTTCGTCCTGCCCGTCCTCTCCCGCTCGCCGGAGACGACGGGCTGAGGCGGGCTAGGGAGCGACCCTGCCCGCGGCCACGAAGGCCGCGTGCGTGAGGGGCATCAGCTCCGCCCAGGCCGCCTCCATCTTCTCCGCCACCATCTCGATCTCGCGCTGCGGGAACGAGGGCACCCTGGCCTGCTCGTTCTTGGTCCGCAGGGAGAGGAAGTGCATGAGCGAGCGCGCGTTGCAGGTGGCGTACATCGACGAGAAGAGACCGACGGGCAGCACCGCCCTGGCCACCTCCCTCGCGATCCCGGCCTCCAGCATCTCCTGGTACGCGGCGTAGGAGCGCCGGTACGACGACTCCATCACCTCGGTGACGAGCTTGTGCTGCCCGGCGTCACCGTCGGCGAAGACGTACTGTCCCGGCTTGCCCTTCTGCACCAGCTTTCGATCTTGGCCCGGAACGTAGAAGACCGGACGAAGCTCGCGATATCGCCCGCTCTCCTCGTTGAACGACCATCCCGCCCTGTGGCGGTGAAATTCACGGAAGACGAAGATCGGAGCGCTGACGAGGAAGGTCATCGAGTTGTGCTCGAACGGGCTGCCGTGCCGGTCGCGCATCAGAAAGTTGATCAACCCCTTCGAACGCTCGGGGTCCTTGCCGATCTCCTCCAGGGACTGCTCCCCGGCGGTCGACACCCGCGCGGCCCAGAGCACGTCGGTGTCGGAGGCGCTGTGCTTGACCAACTCCACGGTCACGTCGTCAAGAAAGCGTGCCTCTGCCCCATCGCCCGTCAACTGGCTCCCCCTCGTCGCATCAACAGTCGCCCCATTATTCCAGGGGCCCATCCGCCCCCGGGCCGGGCACCCGTCACAACCGGTATATCCGGCGCGCGTTGCCGGAGCCGATCATCTGGGCCACCCTGGCCGCGTCGGCGACGCTCCACTCGCCGTCGGCCAGTCTCGCGGCGAGCGCCCCTGCCAGGCCGCGCCGGTAGTGCAGAGCGCCGAGGTGGCAGGTCTCCGCCACGCCGTGGCCACCGGAACCGAACAGCTGCTTGTGGAACGGCACGAGTTCCAGCAGTTCCGCCATGACCGCCGCCGAGCCCGTGGCACTGCGGGTCAGGGCCGCCCCCACGTCGACGTAGACGTGCGGGAGGACACCCGCCAGCCCGGCCGCCTGGCGGTGGAACGGGTGGCAGTGCAGCAGGACGACGGGGACGCCCACCGGCTGCACGGCCACGATGAAGCCTGCCACCGGCGCCGGACCCGCGTCGTGCGGGCCGGGGACGAGTCCGGCACCGGCGTGACCGCCGGAGACGCCGAAACCACCGTGGGCCTCGTGACCGCCGGGGGTGATCCGGCCACCGCGTCCCGGGTGAGGGTCGCGGCGCGCACCGCCGCCGTGGCGAGCGAGACCGGTGTGAAACTGCAGTGGCCGCCCGTACTCCCTGGCCACGTCGACGGCCGTCCAGAGCAGGTGGCGCAGCAGCACCTGGTCGGTGAGCCTCTCCCCCGGGCAGGCCAGCCGCCGGGTGGCCGCGGCGATCACCGCTCCCCGGCTCGGCCTGGCCGGATCGAGACGCCTGCCTGACCGGTGGGCCGTGACCGACTTCAGGGCGACCGCGCGGGCGGCCCGCCCCGCGAGGTTCTGGGCGAGGGCGGAGATGTAGGAGACCCCCGAGACGGCGGTCCCCGCGACCTCCTCCTCAGCCCGTTCGATGGGGACGACCCGCGCGGTGTTCGCGCCGCCCGCATGGCCCATCTCGGCCGGTGGCAGCACTCCTGACGCGCCGAAGCGGTCCTGACGATCCGGACCACCGGGGCCCTTCGGACCGCCCGAGTCGCCGGAACCGTCGAAGCTGTCGGAGCCGTAGAAGCTGTCGGAGCCGTCGAACAGGAAGGTGGCGATTCCCGCGGCGCCCAGCAGCCGCCGGTTCACCTCATCGGCGCCGAGTTCCATCCGGCGGGCCAGGTAGACGGCGGGCGGCACGTGCGGGGCGAGACCGAGGACGGGGGCGCACCAGCGGCGGACCGCAGCGCCCGCGGGGGTGTCGAAGTGGGTGGTGCCCGGCGGCGCCGGGGTTCCCGCTTCGGTGAGCAACGTCTCGAACCGGGCCCGGGTCAGGTCGTCGCGGCGCACGCCGTGGCAGTTGTGGTCGACCAGCGGCGCCAGCAGCGCCTCCCGCACGGCGTCGGGCAACTCGACGGGCAGCATACCGTCCGACCTCATGCCCGCTCCTCCCCGCCACAGGCGTACCGGCCGAGACCGGTCCCGGTACGCCCGCGATCTCCACGACGAGGGGAACTCTAGGGTCACCCGGCGTGATCACCGGGCGCGAAGCACGGGTTCTTTACCCGCTCTTGCGGCAGAGCCGAAGAACGTTGGCGATGACCTTCGCTCCCGCGCCTCCCCCCGCGGTGAGGATCGACTCGGGGTGGAACTGCACCGCGAAGCGGCGTCGCTCCACGTCCTCGATCGCCATCACCGCGCCGTCCGGAGTGAACGCGGTGGCGGTGAACCCGGCGACGCCCGACTGCTTGGCGTGGACCGAGTGGTAGCGGGCGGCGGTGAACTCCTCGGGGAGCCCGTCAAGCAGGGCGCTCGCGCCCACCCTCCGTACCTGGCCGCGCTTGCCGTGCTCGGGGTAGGACAGCAGTTCGAGGGTGCCGCCCGCGTGCTCCACCATGCCCTGCAGGCCGAGGCAGACGCCGAACACCGGCAGATCGCGCTCGTAGAGGGCGCCGACCAGGGCGGGCAGGCCGAAGTCGGAGGGCCAGCCGGGGCCGGGCGACAGCACCACCAGAGAGGGGTCCAGCTCTTCGATCATCGTGACGGGGAAGCCGTGCCTGAGCGTGACGACCTCGGCGCCCTGCTGACGGAAGTAGTCGGCGAGGGTGTTGACGAAGGAGTCCTCGTAGTCGACGAGCAGTACCTTCATGCCGCTTCCCGGCAGCTCCGCGGCCACCTTCGCCTCGGCCCGCTCCTGCGGGGCCGCGCCGACCGCCGCCAGGGCGCCCAGCAGGGCGCTGGCCTTGAGTTCGGTCTCCCGCTCCTCGGCCTCGGGGTCGGAGTCGAACAGCAGTGTGGCCCCGGCCCGCACGGTGGCCACGCCACCGCGGATCTGCGCGGTGCGCAGGGTCAGGCCGGTGTTCATCGAGCCGTCGAAGCCGATGTAGCCGACCGCCCCGCCGTACCAGCGTCGCGTGGTCTCCTCGTGGTCCTCGATGAACTGCATCGCCCAGTTCTTGGGGGCTCCTGTGACGGTGACGGCCCACATGTGGGTGAGGAAGGCGTCCAGGGCGTCGAACTCGGGACGCAGCCGGCCCTCGATGTGGTCGACGGTGTGGATGAGCCGGGAGTACATCTCGATCTGACGCCGGCCGATCACCTGGACCGTCCCCGGCACGCAGATGCGGGACTTGTCGTTGCGGTCCACGTCGGTGCACATGGTCAGCTCCGACTCCTCCTTCACGCTGGACAGGAGGGTCCGGATCGCGTCGGCGTCCTCGATGGGGTTGCCGCCTCGGGCGATGGTGCCGGAGATGGGGCAGGTCTCGACGCGGTCGCCGCTGACCCGGACGTACATCTCCGGGGAGGCACCGACCAGGTGCTCGCCCTCGCCGAGGTTGAACAGGAACTCGTACGGCGCCGGATTCACCGTGCGCAGTCCCCGGTAGAAGGCGGCGGGGTCGGTGCAGGGGGCGTGGAAGACCTGGCCGGGGACGACCTCGAACAGGTCACCGCGGACGAACTTCTCCTTGGCCGCGGCCACGACCTTGGCGTAGGAGCCCTTCTCCGGGTCGGCGGGAAGCTCGGACGGGAGCGGAGGCAGCGGCACGACCTCCCCCTCGCGCTCGAGCCCGTGGGTGGAGACACCGTCCACGGTGAACTCGTAGCGGAACTCCTTGCTCGTCTCCCTCTTGCGGTCGATCACCATCACCCGGTCGGGCAGGTGGAGCACGAGGTCACGCTGGTCGGCGGCCCGGGTCAGGACCTGCCTGATCGGCTCGAACTGGAAGGCCAGGTCGTAGCCGAAGGAGCCGTACAGGCCCAGGTGCTCGTTCTCTCCCTTGAAAACGGCGATGACCTCGCGGATCGCGGTGAAAACGGTGGGGCGGCGGCTGCGCATCTCCTCGGGGAGGATGTCCTCCGATTCGGCCACGTAGACCTCGACGAGATCGGCCGTCGGCTCCTCGACGGGCTTGCCGGCCGCCAGCAGGCAGGACACGATGGCGGGCAGGACCACCCTGCCCCGGGCGTTCAGCGCGCGGGCGGAGATCCTGCGCCCCCTGGCCACGATCTCCAGGCAGGGGTCGACATAGGCGAGGTGCCATCGGCTGTAGCGGCCCGGATACTCCATCCCGGAAGAGAGCACTCCGCCACGGCGCTCGCCGAGCGTCGTGACGACGTCCTCAAGCACCGTCTCGGGCACGTCGGACGCGGTGACCTCGACCCCTATGCCGCCGGCGGTGGTATATCGGCTCGTCTCCACTGCGGTATCGCCCCTCTTGTTTCCCTGATGCCCTGAGGGGGCGGACACAGAAAAGGCCACCTCCCCGGGCGGCCGTTTGTCTGCTCGCGAATGCGAAACCTGCGCCGCCTAGAAGCGGCGCCACCACTGAAGGGTAATCGGGTGTCGCATGTGGCCAGAGTACCGGCGGCAACCGCGATCATGCAACGTGACACGGTGGCGGGCCCTCGGCGCTCCGGAGGGGCAAAAAACCCTATGAAACCTACGGAAAAGGCTCGCGGCTCGGCACCGAGCCGGATTGTCCGCCGGGTCGTCGCCGGGTCCGGCTCCACCCGTCACCCGCTCCCCTTCCGGCCGTCGTCACCGTCACCGTCACCGTCACCGGAGCTAGGGTCGGAGGGTGCGTGCGGCCAGGTTGATGTCGTTGGTCCTGTTGCTCCAGGGCCGGAGCGGGATGACCGCGGCGGAGCTCTCCCGGGAACTGGAGGTCTCCGAGCGGACCGTCCACCGTGATGTGCTGGCCCTTTCGGAGGCCGGCGTGCCGGTGTACGCCGACCGCGGGCGAGGTGGCGGCTACCGGCTGCTTGACGGATACCGCACCCGTCTCACCGGCCTTGACCGGGCCGAGGCGGAGGCACTGTTCCTGTCGGGAGTTCCCCAGGCGCTGCGGGAGATGGGGCTGAGCGAGGTGGCGGCCACGGCGCGGCTGAAAGCCGCGGCCGCGCTCTCTCCCGGCCTCCGCGACGCCCCCGCGACCGCGGCCCAGCGCTTCCATCTGGACGCCCCCGGCTGGTTCGCGAGCGAGCGGCCTCCGCCGGAGGCGCTGGCGCCCCTGGCCAGGGCGGTGTGGGGCGATCACCCGGTCACCGCCCTCTACCGGCGTGCCGCGCGCCACCGCCCTGGCGAACAGACAGGGCCATCAGGCGAGACCATGAAGACCGGGCGGATCGGACGGCCCGAAGACACCGGGCAGAGCGAGCGTGACAGGCTGAGCGGGGAGACCGAGCAGTCCGGAGGCCACGGGCGGACCGAGCGCGACGGACAGGTCGGGGAAGCCGAGCAGGCCGAAGGCACCCGGCAGGCCGGCGCCGCCCGGCGCCTGGAGCCGTACGGGCTCGTGTTGAAGGCGGGAGTCTGGTATCTGGCGACCCGGTTCGCCATCTACCGGGTCGACCGCTTCGACGAGGTCCAGATCCACTCGGACCTGCGCTTCGAGCGGGACGGCGCCTTCGACCTCGCCGCCTTCTGGACAGAGCGGGTGGCGCGGTTCGCCGGGTCCCTGCTCACCACGCATGTCACCGTACGACTCAGTCCCGCCGGCCGCCGCGCGCTCCCCTCCGTCGCCGATCCCGCCGCCCTCGACGCCGCCCTGGTCTCCGCCGGTGAGCCCGACGGGCAGGGGTGGGTCACGTTCCGCCTGCCCGTCGAGTCGCCGGAGGTCGCCTACGTCCAGATCCTCGGCTTCGGCCCGGAGGCCGAGGTCGTCGATCCACCGGGCCTCCGGGCTCGCCTCGCCGAGGCCGCGACCCGCCTGCACGACCTGTACTCCGCCTCCCGCTCCTCCGATGACACCGGCGCGCCGGACCGTTGACCTCTCACGACGATTCCAACCCTGGGAGCACTGCCCCCTCGCCACGAGCCCGACCTTCGAACCGCTGACCTCTTACGACGAACCCACTCTTGGGACCGCTGATCCCTCAGGGCGAGCCGAACCGACGGTCGCGGCGCCGGTCAGCGGTAGCCGGTGGCGTCGGCGGGTTTTCCCTTGCTCTCGACCTCCTCGATGTAGCGCCAGGCGTCCGGCCTGCTGCCGTCGACGTCGGTGAAGCCGTACACCTGGGCGAGTTGCCCGCTGGACACCGACTGCCCCGACCAGCGCATCCGGTCCTCGTCGGCGGCGAGGGCGACGACCGCGCGACCGGCGTAGGCGGGTGTCTCGGAGATCACGAAATGCGGCTGTTTGGCGGTGGCGTCCCGCCAGTTCTCCTCGGTGACACCGAAGAGCTCCAGCATGTTCTCCGACCTGAGCCAGCCGGGGGTGAGCGAGATCGCGGCGCAGCCGTGCGGGCGCAGCTCGTGGGCCTGGATGAACGCCAGGCGGTTCACCGAGATCTTGGCCAGGTCGTAGAAGGCCGAGAGCCGGTAGTTGGAAAGGTTGTACTCCAGGGTGCCGTCGGTCACCTCGATCACCATGCCCCCGGGATTCTCGATCAGCAGGGGCAGGGCGTGGTGGCTGGTGGTGAGGTGGGTGTCCACCGCCAGCCGGAGGATGCGCAAACCGTCGTCGAGAGAGTGTTTCCAGACGGGGACGTGCCACTCGGTGAGCGAGTCGGAGCCCCAGACGTCGTTGACGAGAATGTCGAGTTTGCCTTGCTCGTTCCTGATCTGTTCCACCAGGAGGCGCACCTGCTCCGGCTCCAGGTGATCCACCCGGACCGCGATGCCCCGCCCACCGGCGCGGGTCACCAGCTCGGCCGTCTCCTCGATGGTCTCCGGGCGGCCCATCTCCGAGCGCCGCTCTCGTGTGCTCCTCCCGGTGCAGTAGACCGTGGCACCGGCCGCGCCCAGCTCCACCGCGATGCCCCGCCCGGTCCCCCTCGTCGCCCCCGCGACCAGGGCGACCTTCCCTTCCAGCGTTCTTGTCATGAGATGAGCGTGGCGCGAAAACAGGACATCCTCTGTCATGTTTTCGCGCCACGCCTGCCGAAGAACGCGATGACCGAAGCGAAGGAGCCATGGGCGAAGCGGCCGGGGGAAGCGAAGGAACGTGACGCCCGACCAAGATCAGCCGGTCGCCGGCACCTCCTCCAGTGCTCGGAGGACATGCGAGCGCCACCCCCCGTCGAGGATGGCGCGCGTGCGCCGCTGGATGGGATCGTCGGGGTCGAACCCCGCGTGCTCCAGGAAACAGCCGGGTGCCGCGCCCTTCGGGTTCCAGTCTCCAGACGACCGTGGTCTCCAGCCTCCCGCCCCTCCAGGACAAGGGAAGGGTCCATTCGCGCCACACGGGAGGCAGCCCGTCCTGCCTGCGCGCATTTACGAAATACACTCCACCTTGTCAAGGAAGCCACGCCGAGAGGTCGGCGATCGGTGGAATACCGGCGGCGAAGTGAAGAGTCGCGAGACGCACGGATGCCCGTGACCTGGTCTTACACCTCGACGGCGGGGCCGGGCCGCCGTTCATCGCGCCACATGTGCCACTCGGCGCTCGATGCCCCGAATGGAACGGCCGCGTAATTACGCTGCCGGTCAGCCGAAGGGGACATCCCTGCCCGGGTGATCCCCTCTCCAGCCCAAGGAGACCGCGTTGACCACTCCAAACGGGGACCGGAGCGATCGCAGCCCATGGAACTGGCTGCTTATCGTGCCGATCATCCTACCTTTACTCCCACTTCTCTACAATTCCGATGAACCCCGGCTTTTCGGTTTCCCGCTGTTCTACTGGCTCCAGCTCGCCTTCATCGCGATCGGTGTCACGTGCACCTCGATCGTGTACCAGATGACGAAGCGGCGGCGGTGACCCGATGGAAGCCCACCTCACAGAGATCATCGTCTTCTCCGTGCTGTTCCTGGTGGTCAGCGGCATGGGGTTCGTGGCCGCGCGCTGGCGCCGCCCGGAGAACCTGGCCAGCCTCGACGAGTGGGGACTCGGCGGCCGCAACTTCGGTGCGTGGGTCACCTGGTTCCTGGTCGGCGGCGACCTCTACACCGCCTACACCTTCGTGGCCGTACCCGCCCTGCTCTGGGGGGCGGGCGCGATGGGCTTCTTCGCGGTGCCGTACACCATCGTGGTCTACCCGATCGTGTTCCTGGTGCTGATCCGCCTCTGGTCGGTCTCGCACGTGCACGGCTTCGTCACCCCGGCCGACTTCGTCCGGGCCAGGTTCGGCTCCCCCACGCTCGCGCTGCTGGTCGCGATCACCGGCATCGTCGCGACGATGCCCTACATCGCGCTCCAACTCGTCGGCATCGAGGCCGTGCTGAAGTCGATGGGGGTGACCGGTCACCTGCCGATCATCATCGCGTTCGCGATCCTGGCCGCGTACACCTACCAGTCGGGCCTACGCGCGCCCGCGCTGATCGCGTTCGTCAAGGACACGCTGATCTATGTCGTGATCCTGGTCGCGATCTTCGCGATCCCCGCCCAGATCGAAGGTGGCTGGTCGGGCATCTTCGACGCCGCCCAGGCCAAGTTCGAAGCCAGCGCCGCGCCCGGCGACGGGATCCTGCTCAACGCGAACAACCAGCTGCAGTACGTCACGCTCGCCCTGGGCTCGGCGCTCGCGCTGTTCCTCTATCCGCACAGCGTCACCGGCATCCTCGCCTCCAGGAACCGCGACGTGATCAAGCGGAACATGTCGGCGCTCCCCGCCTACAGCCTGCTGCTCGGCCTGATCGCCCTGCTGGGTTTCATGGCCATCGCGGCTGGGATCAAGCCCATCGGCACCGACAACAACACGATCGTGCCCCAGCTGTTCGACAGGATGTTCCCCGACTGGTTCACCGGCGTCGCCTACGCCGCGATCGGCATCGGCGCGCTGGTCCCCGCGGCCATCATGTCCATCGCCGCGGCGAACCTGTTCACCCGCAACATCTACAAGGAGTATCTGAAGCGAGACGCGAGCGACGCCGACGAAGCCCGCGTCTCCAAGATCACCTCGTTGCTCGTCAAGGTCGGCGCGGTGCTGTGCATCCTGTTCCTCGACACCGGCTTCTCCATCGACCTGCAGCTCATCGGCGGTGTCATCATCCTGCAGACGCTCCCGTCGGTGGCGCTCGGCCTTTACACCCGCTGGTTCCACCGGAGCGGCCTGATCGCCGGGTGGGTCGCCGGCATGGGGGCCGGGATGCTCCTGCTCTACAACATCGGCAACCCGGCCACCGGCAAGCTGCACTTCGCGGGGTCGGCGTTCCCGCTGGAGAAGCTGGGCCTGGACACCAAGATGACGATCTACGCGGGCATCCTCGCCCTCGCGGTCAACCTCGCCGTCGCCGCGCTCGGCACCGTCATCGCGCGTTCCGCCAGGATGGCCGAAGGCGACGACTCCACCAAGCCCGACCACTACTTCGCCGACGAGGGCGACCCCAGGATCAAGGACCTGGACCTCAGCGCCCCCTGACACCTCCACGCCGAACGCGGGGGGAGAGCCGGTCGGGCCCTCCCCCCGCGCCCCGCGTCAGCCGCCGGCCGGGGCGCGCAACTGCGCGATCAGCGCCTGCCCGTCCCGTACGAGCACGTCACGCGCCTTCGTGTCGGGCACCCAGAGCTCACGCTGGGCGAGCTTCACGAAGACCTCCAGCGAGGCGATCGCGGCGTTCTTCCTCCCGGCCTCCGCGTGCTTCCTCGCCTGGTCGAGCTGGACATCGAGGACGCCGCCCCGCGCCGAGCCCTCCGCCTTGAAGCGGTCGAGGAGTTTGCGCACGTCGGCGAAGGAGGTCGTGACCTCGAACGCGACGGTCTGCTTCGTGACGTGCCCCGCCTTGTCCTTCGCGGTGACGGTCAGCGTGTGCTCGCCGAGCGCCAGCTTCGACAGGGCGATCGCCTTACCGGAGACCACCTGCAGGTCACCGATGGCCGCCGTCACGCTCGCCACTCCCGAGGCCGCGTCGGACGCCGAGAAGACGGGCGTGATGAACGCGGAATCGCCGTACTTACCCGGCTCCACCCCGCTCACCGACAGGACCGGGGCGGTCTTGTCGATCCGCGCCGTGACAGTGCCGATCTGCGAGACGTTGCCCGCGTTGTCGGTCGCCCGGTAGCGCACCTCGAGGGCACCCTCCGCGCTCAGGGTGACCGGGTTGTTGGCGTTCAACCATGTCGTGCCGCCGTTGAGCGAGTACTGCCTGCTCGCCACCGTGCCGTTGTCGGTCGCGGTGACCGTCAGCGTGACGTTCCCGGTGTACCAGCCGTTCTCCCCGCCCGGCTGGGCCGGGGCGAGCGTGGCCGACACGGTCGGGGGCGTCTTGTCGGCGACACCGTCGCCCTGGAAGGTGAACCCGTCGACCTCCACGCCGCCGGTCGAGGTGACGTAGAGCTCGCCGCTGCCGGTCGGGGCACCGGTGAGCGCGGCCTCCACGCTCTGCCAGCCCGATCCGGCGGGCACGGTGACGGTGGCGAACGGCTCCGCCGTCTCCGAGCCCCATCGCAGGGAGAGCGTTCCCGCACCGGAGGCGCGGGTCTTCACCCCGGTGACGCCGGCGAAGTTCACCGGGTCGTACGAGATCCAGTCCCCGGCGTCGAACGACGTGATCTTCGCCAGGCCGGACGCGCTCGCGTCCTCCACCTTGGTGACGCCGCTGCTCGCGTCGGCGTGCTCGGCCTGCAGTTCCTTGGGGTTGAGGATGAGCGTGGCGTCGCCGAGCGCCCCCGGGATGTCACCGGCGCCGTTGTCCCGGTAGCTCACGACGACGACGCCGAAGATGTTCTCGGTCTCACCGTGCTCGGGGGCGTCGGCCGGTGTCGGCCATGCGCCCGAGCATCCGGAACCGAGGGTCTCCGGGTGCGCGTGCGTGTCGTGGCCGAGACCGAAGGTCCACTGCACCCGGCTGCACACCGGGTTGTCGCCGTCCTCCTTGTCGGAGACCTTGATCTGGAACGGCACCGCGTCGCCCCAATTGAAGAAGGAGCCGTTGCCCGGTGCCTGGATGGTCACCTCGGGCGCGGTGTTGCCCACGGTGATCTCGGTGGAGGTGAGCCCGAACTTGCCCTGCGCGTCGGTCACGCGGAGCCTGGCGACGTACTGCCCGAGCGTGGGGTAGGTGTGCGAGGCCGTCACACCGGTGGCGTCAAAGGTCCCGTCGCCGTCGAAGTCCCAATCGTAGGTCAGCGGGCCCGGCTCGGCGTCGGTCGACGAGGCCGCGCTGAAGTCGACGGTGAGGGGTGCGGTGCTGCCCGACGACGGCTTGGCGACGATCTTCGCCTGCGGGGTCTTGTTCCCCTCGGCGTAGTCGATGCGGTATAGGCCCGCGTCGGGGTTGGCGCGGAAGAAGCCGTCACCGTAGTCGAGCACGTACAGCGACCCGTCGGGGCCGAACTCGATGTCCATCGGGCTGTCGGTGATCGGCATCGCCGCCGCCGTCAGAGCGCTGTTGGGCAGGAAGTGTTCGAGTTTGGTCACCGGCCCGCCAGGCGCCGTCACGGTGAACGCCGCGAGATAGTCCTGCGAGAACTCGGCGAAGAAGAACTTCTTGTCCCAGTAATCGGGGAACTTCGTCGTCGAGGGGTTCGCCGCGTCGTAGTGGTAGACGGGACCGCCCATCGGTCCCTGGCCGCCCGCGGGCTCGAAGTCGGTGAGCCCGGCCCACTCCGCGGGCTGGTGGGTGTTGTTGTCACCGTAGTAGAGGGTGGCCGGGGTCGCGGGCGGCAGCTTGTCCACGCCGGTGTTCCAGCGGGAGGTGTTCACCGCTCCCGCCGCGCAGTCGAACCACTCACGCGGTGTCGCGGTCGCGAAGTTCCAGTCGTTGTAGTTGAAGTGGTTCCCCGTGCAGTAGGGCCAGCCGCCGTTCATCGGCTTGTCGATGGGGGTGACGTCCCACTCGACGTAGCCCATGGGTCCCCGGGCGGGGTCGGGCGCCCCGGCGTCGGGACCGTAGTCGCCCCAGGAGACCGTACCGGTCACGTCGTCGACGTCCATGCGGAAGGGGTTCCGCACCCCCGTCACGAAGATCTCGGGACGCGTCTTGGCCGTTCCCTGCGGGAAGAGGTTGCCCGCCGGGACGGTGTAGGAGCCGTCCTCCTTCACGGTGATCCGCAGGATCTTGCCGCGCAGGTCGTTGCTGTTGCCCGCGCCACGCCGCGCGTCGAGGCCGGGGTTCATCCCCGGGGCGTCGTTGTTGGGCGCCATGCCGTTGGCGCCGGGCGTGCCCGCGGGGGTGTTGTCGCCGGTGGCGAGGTAGAGGTTGCCCTCGGCGTCCCAGTCCATGTCGCCCGCGACGTGGCAGCACTGCCCGCGCTGCACCTCGACCTTGATGATCACCTGCTCGGTGGACAGGTCCAGCGCGTCACCGGTCCACTTGAACCGTGACAGCTGGTTGTAGCCCTTCCACTGGTTCCAGTACGACTCGTCCGCGCCCGCGGGCAGCGAGTTGGGCGCGGAACCGGTGGGGGTCGTCTCCGGGTACGGCGCCGTCATCGTCTTCGGCGCGTAGTAGACGTAGACCCACTTGTTCTCGGCGAACCCGGGGTCGATCGCGATCGTCTGGAGGCCGTCCTCGGAGTTCGCGTAGACGGGGATCGTGTTAATGATCTTGGTGATACCGGTGGCGCCGTCGGTCAGGCGGATGTCACCGTTGCGGGCGGTGTGCAGGACTCTTCTGTCCGGCAGGACCGCCATGTCGATCGGCTCGCCGACGTTCTTGGTCAGCGTGATCTTCTCGTAGTTCGACCAGTTCGTGGCCGCGTCCTGGAGCTGGGCCTGTGCGGGGGCGGCGCTGGGCACCGCCAGGGGAAACAGCAGGGCGGCCAGTGCTCCGCCGAGCGTGGCGCGGGTAAGCTTCAACTTCCTGAGCCTCTTCTTCAGGGGGGTATCAGGACATGGCGGACCGCCACGCGTGCCGCGGCAACGGCTTCGATCACGTGGCGGTCCGCCGAACCCTTCGGATCCTCTGGATCCTTCCTCGGGTTCTTCCTCGGATTCTTCTTCGAGGTGTGTGCTCTGAGGTGTGGTTAAGGTGTGCGCCGAGCTCTCAGTGACGGCGCAGGGCGGAGAGGTTCTTGTAGCTCAGGTCGGCGTACTGGAGCGAGCGGCCCGGCTCGGCGGTCCCTCCGGGCGCGTTGTCCTGCTCGTACATCGGGTTGTGGCGCTTCTCGATGTCCAGCTTGGAGAAGAAGGCCTTGTAGTCGATGTCACCGGTTCCGAACGGCACCATGTCGTAGCCGTTGGCGGTGGTGTTGGACTTCCCGTCCTTGGCGTGGAAGAGCGGGAACCGCTTGTCGTTCTGCCGTACGAGCTTCAGAGGGTCGAAGATGTCGGTCCGGGTGACGCCGTTGCGCGCGACGTACTCGCGGTGCTTGTGCTGCGCCACGTGCGCCCAGTAGATGTCCAGCTCGAGGTAGACGTCCCTGCGGTTGGTGATCTCCAGGAAGTACTCCAGCTTCCGGATACCCGACGAGCGGGTGGGCCGGCCCAGCTCGTCGAGAGGGCCCTCGTCGAGAAGGAAGCTGTAGGCCGCGTCGTGGTTGTGCGTGTACAGCTTGAGACCGGCGGCCGAGGCGAGCGCGCCGAGACCGTTCCACTTCTGGGCGGCGAGGTCCCAGTCCGCCTTGTAGGCGCTGTTGGTCGGGTCGCTGCCGGTGCCCACGTGCTCCATGCCGAGGATGTTGGCGATCTCCAGCGTCCTCTTGAAGCGGTCGAGATCGGCCTGGGTGAGCGGCCAGGAGCTGGGAATGAAGCCGTGGTTGCCCTGGGCCTTGAGCCCGTTGTCGTCGAGCCACCGGCGCAGCAGCCGGGCACCCTCGACGGTCTCCAGGTCGGCTCCGCCCTCCGCGTTCGCGTGCTGGCGGTAGCCGGCGAACTCCACCTGCTTGTAGCCGATCCGGGAGAGCTCCTCGAACACGCGCCGGAAGCCCGCCGGCAGGTTCATCGCCGGGTCGCGGGAGACGACGTCACGAACCGTGTAGAGGATGATGCCCCGCTTCGCCTCCGGCACCAGGGCGTCCTGGTGGCCGTGGCCGTGGCCCTTCCCGCGCTCCTGGTCGCCGCCGGGGGACGCGTACGCGGCCGACGCGAGCGGACCCACCGCCGACATGGCGGCCACCGCGGTGACCCCCGTCGTGGCGGCGAGGAACTGGCGGCGGTTCAGCCCGAGCCTACGGCGCAGCGCGCCCGCCATCTCGTCGGTCTCTTCTTCGTGTGCACTCATGATTTCCTACCTCCGTGTGGGTGGATGGAGCCCCGCGGTCCCCGATGCCTCAGCCGGATGACCGCCGACTCCCTTCCGCCGCAGGCCTCGGCCCTACCGGCGGGTCACCTCTTCGAGGAGATCCGCCTGCGGACGCCGTCGACCGACTCACTTCGTCCTCTCGGTGGTGTGCAGAGAACTTGGCGTGGAAGTTACGCGTCTTCTGCACCTTTTGGAAGAACTTTTGCCATGATCACTTGAACTTTCTACGGCGGACGACCAAAGTCCCTCCGGAGTGCAGCCTCACCTGACACACCCAGGCACACCCCAGGTCGGGGAATCTTCCCTGATCAGGTGGGGTGGCCCCTCGTGGAACGTCGCAATAAACTCGGTTTGTAACAATATGGGCAAACAGCCCCACGAGACACCCCAGAGACGCCCCTCCTCCAGGGCTCTCACTCGACTCGACCTGCGTCTCGCCAGCCACTCCCACCCCCACCCCGACACGAGTGATCACAGAACGTATTCAGCGATGGCTTCGGGCGATTATGCTGGAACTTTTGTCGAAAATCGACAAAAGTAGTCGACTGTGAGCCGTCGCCTGTGGGGCCGTCGTCGTCAAGGAGAGCCGATCATCCCGGCGAGGAGAAGAAGGGACAAGGAGGGAAACGCCGCCCCCGCCTCGCACACCTCAGCGTAGGTCGAGCATCACTTTCGGATCATGAGCATCACTACGACGATCATGCTTCAGCTGCCCCTACGCGCCTGCCGGCCCGGAACGCGGAGGCTCGGGAGCCCCGGCCTTCAACGCCTGGAAGTCCGGAACACCGCCAGAGCGCCGCCGGGACACCGCTGGGCCACCCGGGAGCGCCGCTGAAAAAGGGGGGCCGTGAAAGCACGAAAGGGCCCCCACCACATGGTGGGAGCCCTTTTCGTAAAAGATTGTCCGGCGGTGACCTACTCTCCCACACCGTCCCCGGTGCAGT
>NZ_JBEYID010000018.1:0-168106 GCF_040635605.1 Streptosporangium sp. NPDC006930
CGCGGCCCTGGGGGGCTCGTTTTTGGCGGTGTGCTTCCCCGCCGGGGTGGTGGTGCCGCGCCTCCCGGGGGCGATGTGCGGCCCTGTGGGGGGGGGGGGCCCGGCCGGGCCCACCTCCCCCCTCTTCGTGCCCACCGAATCCTGTTAAACCGGACACCTGGATTGACGGGGGACGGGAAATCGGGATACGTTCCGGGTGCTTTGTGGCGGTGCGAGGGAAATCCGGTGAAATTCCGGTGCGGTCGCGCCACTGTAATCCGGCCCGCGAGGGCCGGGAGCCAGGTCACACTCGGCCGCCACCGACCTACGAAAAGGGACGCGTCAATCCCGGAGGAGGTGGCCGTGAGCCAGATCTCGGCACCGCACACCCAGCCCATCCCATGGCACTCGCTCACCCGCTGGCTGCTCGCCGTACCGGTGCTGCTGCTTCTCGCCTATCTGGTCACCTTCGACCAGGGGGCGATCTCCCAGGCGGGAAACTACCTGCACGAACTCATGCACGACGGGCGTCACCTGCTCGGCGTACCGTGCCACTGAGCCACAGGTGATCTCCAAACTCATCGTCCGGGGCCTCGTCGCCGGACTGCTCGCAGGGCTGCTCGCGGCCGTCTTCGCCTACACCGTCGGCGAACCACGCATCGACCAGGCCATCGCGCTCGAGGAGGCGGCCGCGGCCGCCTCCGGGGCCGAACCACACGACGACACCGGGACCGCCGCCCACTCCCACGACGAGGAGGAGGCCCTCGTCAGCAGGGACGGGCAGCGTTTCGGGCTCTTCCTCGCCCTCGGCCTGTACGGCCTGGCGGTCGGAGGGCTGTTCTCCCTCGTCTACGCGGCCGTACGCGGCCGGGCGGGACCTCGCTCGGAACCGGTGCTCGCGGTCACGCTCGCCGCCGCCGCGTTCACCTCCGTCGTCCTCATCCCTTTCATGAAATATCCCGCCAACCCACCGGCAGTCGGTGACCCGGAGACCATCGACCAGCGCACCGTGCTCTATCTGGTCGCCGTGGTGATCGGGATCCTCGCCGTCGCCGCCGGCACCGCCGCCTACCGCTACGCCTCGCGGAGCGAACCGTGGGTGCGCTGGCTGTCGGCGGGCGCCGCCTTCCTGGTCCCCGTCGTCGCGGCCTGGATCCTCCTGCCGGAGATCTCGGAGGTGCCCCAGGGCTTCCCCGCCGATCTCCTGTGGGACTTCCGGATCGCCTCGATAGGGACCCAGGCGGTCTTCTGGGCCGGTGTCGGCGCGCTGTTCGCCTTCGCCGCCCGCAGGCGCGGCCCGGTGTGACGACCCCCTCGGGGGTCACCCGCCTGCTCCTGGTCTGCCACGCCTCCACCTCGGCGACGGCGCGGGCCGCGTTCCCCGTCGACGAACCACTCGACGAACGCGGCCTGCGCCGGGCCGAGAGGATGGCGCGGTACTTCGGCGGGGCAGACCCCGGTCCCGCGGCCTGCCCGGCCGAGCTGCGCTGCGTCCAGACGGCGGCGGCGCTCGGCCTGCGGGTGGAGCACGACCCGTTGCTCGCCGACTGCGACCACGGCCGCTGGAGTGGCATGACGCTCGGCGAGGTCGAGGCAGCGGAGCCCGAGGCGCTCGCGTCCTGGTTCGGCGATCCGGGCGCGGCGCCCCACGGCGGGGAGTCGATCACCGCGCTCCTCGCCAGGGTTTCCGGCTGGCTCGCCGTCCGTACCCCCGGCAGGGCCGTCGCGATCACCCATCCGGCGGTCATCCGTGCCGCGGTCGTCCACGCCCTCGGTGCCCCCGCCCGGTCCTTCTGGCGCGTCGACGTCGCGCCATTGGCCCGCGTGGCACTCACCGGGCGCGGCGGGCGCTGGCGGCTCAACCACCTCCCCTGACGGCCCGACCACCCGACGACGTGAACGCGATGAACACCCCGGCGACGCGAAGGAGATCCCCAAGGTGCGTAACCCCCGCTATCCCTTCACCGCGATCGTGGGGCTGGAGGACCTGAAACTCGCGCTGATCCTCAACGCGGTCTCCCCCCGCGTCGGGGGAGTACTGGTCAGAGGGGAGAAGGGCACCGCCAAGTCCACGATCGTGCGGGCGCTGGCCGCTCTCCTGCCGCCTGTCGAGGTGGTGACCGGTTGCCGGTTCTCCTGTGACCCCGCCGCCCCCGACCCCGCCTGTCCCGACGGGCCACACGAGGTCCCGGCGGAACCGGCGGCCCGGTCCATCAGGCCCGCCCGCCTGGTCGAGCTGCCCGTCGGCGCCTCCGAGGACCGCCTCGTCGGCTCCCTCGACATCGAGCGTGCCCTCACCGAGGGCGTGAAATCCTTCGAACCCGGTCTCCTCGCGGGCGCCCACCGGGGCGTCCTGTACGTCGACGAGGTCAACCTTCTCCACGACCACCTGGTGGACCTGCTGCTCGACGCCGCGGCCCTCGGCACCTGCTACGTCGAGCGCGAGGGGGTGTCGGTACGGCACGCCGCCCGGTTCCTGCTGGTCGGGACGATGAACCCCGAGGAGGGGGAGCTGCGCCCGCAACTGCTCGACCGCTTCGGGCTGACCGTTGAGGTAAGGGCCTCGCGGGAGGCATCCCAGCGGGCGGAGGTGGTCCGGCGCCGTCTGGCCTTCGAGGCCGACCCCGCCGCGTTCGCCGCCGCCTGGTCGGACGAGGAGCGGGCGCTGGCCGCGCGCATCGCCGAGGCTCGAGCCAGGGTCGCCCAGGTCGTCCTGCCGGAGGCGGCGCTGCTCGGGATCGCCACCGTCTGCGCGGGCTTCGAGGTGGACGGGCTCCGGGCCGACCTGGTCACCGCCGGCGCGGCGATCGCGCACGCCGCCTGGCAGGGCCGCACCTCCGTCACCGCCGACGACGTCCGGGAGGCGGCCAGGCTCGCGCTCCCGCACCGCCGTCGCCGCGACCCCTTCGACGCGCCCGGCCTGGACGAGTCCAGGCTCCAGGATCTCCTGGACAGGATCCCCGACGACCCCGGCCCCGATCCTGACGGTCCCCAGGACCCGGACGACCCCGGCGGCACCGATCCCGGCAGAGGCCGTGAGGGGGGCACGGAGGGAGGCTCGGACCCCGTATCCGACCACGGCTCCGAGGCCGGGGACGCCACCTCGGACGATCCCGGCGGCTTTGGAGGGCACGACGGCGGGGACGGCTCCCCGCACGGGGCCGCGGACGCCCTGGACGCCCCCGTCCCCGAGGCGTGGGAGGCTCAGGCCGCACAACCCCGGGAGCCGTCGGAGACGGCCGGGGGAGCACCGGCCCGCGAACAGATCGTCGACGCCGAGCCCGGGAGCGGGAACAGGCTGTTCACCGTCCCAGGCGTCGGCGCCGGAGCTCCCGGGCGCCGGTCACGCGCCAGGACACCCCTGGGCCGTACCACGGGCGCCAGGGTCCCCGAGGGCCACACCGGTTCCCTTCATCTGCGGGCCACCATCGGCGCCGCCGCCCCGTACCAGGTCGCGCGGGGCAGGAACGGGCCAGGACTGCTGCTGCGCCGCGGCGATCTCAGGGAGGCGGTCCGCGAGGGCCGCGAGGGCAACCTGGTGCTGTTCGTCGTGGACGCGAGCGGTTCCATGGCCGCCAGGCAACGCATGCGCGCGGTCAAGGCAGCGGTGCTCGGCCTGCTCCTCGACGCCTACCAGCGCCGCGACAAGGTCGGGCTCATCACGTTCCGCGGCGCCCGCGCCGACCTGGTACTGCCGCCCACCTCCTCCGTCGAGGCCGGCGCGGCCCGGCTGCGCGAGCTTCCCACCGGAGGCCGGACCCCGCTGGCCGCCGGTCTGCTGCGGGCCGCCGAGGTGCTCAGGGTCGAACGCCTGCGCGATCCGTCCAGACGCCCGCTGGTGGTCCTGGTCACCGACGGGCGGACCACCTCGGGAACCGCCGAGGAGTCCCACCGCGCGGCGGGACTGCTGGCCGGGGTGGCGGGCGTGGTGGTCGACTGCGAGGGCGGGCCCGTGCGCCTCGGCCTCGCCGCCTCCCTGGCGGCGCGGATGGGCGCGGAGACCGTACGCCTCGACGACCTCACCGACCTGGCCGGGATGGTCCGGGAGAGGCGTGGCGCCGCGTGACCGCGAAGGTCCGAGGTCTGTGAGTACGGCGAGGAGGCCGTACCGGATGGACGGTGCCGGATGACAGTGAGCCGGATGACAGTGAACCGGATGACAGTGAGGGGAGGGCGACGATGCCGCAGGGCAGACCCGTCAGCGTGCCCGAGGACGGCCTGACCACCAGACAGCGCCGCACCCGGCCGCTGCTGATCGTGCACACGGGGCCGGGCAAGGGCAAGTCCACCGCGGCCTTCGGCCTGGCCCTGCGCGCCTGGAACCAGGGCTGGCCGATCGGGGTCTTCCAGTTCGTCAAGTCCGCCAAGTGGCGGATCGGAGAGGAGCGGGCGCTGCGGGTGCTCGGCGACTCCGGTGAGGGCGGGGCGGTCTCCTGGCACAAGATGGGCGAGGGCTGGTCCTGGATCCAGCGCCCCGGCAGCGAGGAGGACCACGCCGCCGACGCCCGCGAGGGCTGGGAGCAGATCAGGCGCGACCTCGCCGCCGAGACGTTCCGCCTGTACGTGCTGGATGAGTTCACGTACCCGATGAAGTGGGGCTGGATCGACGTCGAGGAGGTGGTCGAGACCCTGCGCGGGCGCCCCGGTAGCCAGCACGTCGTCGTCACCGGCCGCGACGCCGACCCCCGGCTGCTCGACGCCGCCGACCTCGTCACGGAGATGGGCAAGATCAAGCACCCCATGGACGCCGGGCAGAAGGGACAGAAAGGCATCGAATGGTAGCCAGGATCGTCATCGCGGCCCCCGCCTCAGGAGCGGGTAAGACGACCGTGGCGACCGGCCTGATGGCGGCCCTCGCCCGCCAGGGCATGGCGGTGTCCCCGCACAAGGTGGGGCCCGACTACATCGATCCCGGCTACCACGCCATGGCCACCGGCCGCCCCGGACGCAACCTCGACCCCTTCCTGACGGGAGAGGACCTTGTCGCCCCACTGTTCCTGCACGGCGCGGCAGGGGCGGACATCGCGGTCGTCGAGGGCGTGATGGGCCTGTACGACGGCGCGGGCTCCACCGAGTTCGCCTCCACCGCTCACGTCGCCAGGCTGCTCGGGGCCCCGGTGGTCCTGGTCGTGGACGCCGCCAGGCAGAGCCGCTCCGTCGCGGCGCTGGTGCACGGGTTCGCCTCCTACGACACCCGGATCAGGCTCGGCGGGGTGATCCTCAACCGGATCGGCTCCGAGCGGCACGAGGCCGTCTGCCGCGAGGCGCTCGCCGAGAGCGGCGTCCCGGTGCTCGGGGCGATCCGCCGCAGCGACGCCGTCACCACCCCCTCCAGGCACCTGGGCCTGGTTCCCGCCGCCGAGCGCCGAACCCAGGCCGCCGGTGCCCTGGACACCGTCGCGGACCTGGTAGCCGCCTCCTGCGACCTGGAGGAACTCCTGCGCCTCGCCCGCGGGGCGCCGCCGCTGCCCGCCGTCCCGTGGACTCCCGGACCGCCCGCCGCTCCCGTCACGAGGATCGCGGTCGCCGGAGGGCGGGCGTTCACCTTCGGCTACACCGAGCAGGCCGAGCTGCTGGCGGCGGCGGGAGCCGAGATCGTCCCCTTCGACCCGCTCGTCGACGAGGCCCTCCCGGAGGGGACTCGCGGGATCGTGATCGGAGGTGGTTTCCCTGAGGTTCACGCGGCCGAGCTGTCGGCCAACGAGCCGCTGCGCGATCAGGTCGCCGCGTTCGAGGGGCCGATCTCGGCCGAGTGCGCGGGCCTGCTGTATCTCTCCAGGAGGCTGGACGGCAGGCCGATGTGCGGGCTCCTCGACGTCGAGGCCAGGATGACCGGCACCCTCACCCTCGGCTATCGCGACGCGGTGGCCGTCCGCGACTCGCCGCTCACCAGGAACGGCGAGCGCTACCGGGGCCACGAGTTCCACCGCACCGCGGTCGAGCCCGTCCCCGACCGGCCGCTGTTCCGCTGGCGTGGTGGCGCCGACGGGTTCGCCGACGGCCGGATCACCGCCTCCTACCTGCACCTGCACTGGGCCGGCAGTCCCCACCTGGCCTCCAGGTTCGTCGAGGCCTGCCGCCGGGTCCCGGCCGTCTGACACCCCCCTCGGCTCGAGCCGGTTCGTGAGCCGGAAATTCCGGCATCCGGCCTTCCCTTCATTTCCACCGGCCTTTATCTGTCGGCCTCGGCCACGGCCTTGTGTCCATTTATTCGAGAAGCGTGCTCCGCCGGACGGCCCGATTTCGCGAAACCCGGGGTCGCCCGGCGGAAGAAGAGGCCAAGGACGCTTTTCCCTGTCTCGAACATCCGGTGAAACGCCGCGGGATCCTAGGCGAAGGCGTCCGGTGGCAGCCTGGCCGCGGGCAGCCGTGGTGGGGCCAGAGCCACCCCCTCGGTGTGGAGGATCGCCGACAGCATGCGGCCGGCCTGTCCCATGCTGATGCGGGCAGCCGGGTCGCGCCGGAGCAGCCCTTCCAGGACGGGCCACAGCACTCCCGCCGGTGTCGCCGGATCCTCGTACCCGCCGCCCACAGGAAGGCGCTGCGCAGGCGTGCGGGAGGTGGGGCGCGGAGGACGGCCCTCCACCGCGAAGTACAGGCTCGCACCGAGTGACCACAGGTCGCTCGCCGGGGTCGGTGGGCTGCCCCGCAGCCGCTCCGGCGCGACGAAGGAGGGAACATGGACGAACGGTAGGGTCGTGGAGTCGCCCGGATCGCCCTGCAGCGCCGCGATGCCGAAGTCGGCCAGCACCACCCGGTCGCCGGTGAGCAGGATGTTGCGCGGGTTGATGTCCCGATGCAGGACACCCGCCCCGTGCGCGTGGCGCAGCCCGCCCAGCAACTGGAAGCCGATCCACGCCGCCCAGTGGATCGGCAGGCGGCCCAGGTGCCGCACGGTCTCCTTGAGTGTGAGGGCCTCCAGCAACTCCATGACGATCCAGAGCCGCCCGCCCTCCTCAAGCAGGTCGTGCACGGAGATCACCGCCGGGTGGTTCAGCCTCCCGGCCGAGCGCGCCTCGCGCAGGGCCCACCGCCGTGCGTCGTGCATGTCCATCCCGTCCTCGGTGAACCGAGGCTGGATCTCCTTGATCGCCACATTCCGCCTGAGCAGGGAGTCGTGGGCCCGCCACATCGTGCCCACACCGTCCCGCCCGATAGGCGAGGCCAGGTGATAGCGATCACCCAGTAAGCGTGCCTTCCTCGCACCTGTTCCCATGAATCACCTGCTGCACATAGAAGCCGGGCACCTCAGCTGATTCATATTTCCATCTGGAACGATGCACTGGGTGATTACCTAGGGTGATTCTCTGTAACGATTTAGGTGCGCGGGCTTTATGTCGTTTTATTTCACGTCCGTAAAGCCCGTTTGCGGATTCGGGAAAACCGTTCCCGAGGGTGGTGAAAGCGTTTCGGAAACGTTCGTGAACGGCCTCAGGCCGCGCTGAAGCAACGCACGTCCTCAAGCATCTTCGAGGTCCGTTCGGCGCTCAGCCGCGCTCGCGGGTCCTTGCGCAGCAGCCCGCGCAGCACCGGCTCCAGGGCGCCCGCCCGCTTCGGCGCGCGCGGCGGTTCGCGCAGGGCCGCGACCAGCGCCGCCATCGAGTTCACCGTGCGGAACGGGGTCCTGCCCTCCACCGCCATGTACAGCGTCGCGCCGAACGACCACATGTCCGCCTCGCGGGTGCCGCCCCTGCCCTGCAGCGCCTCCGGCGCGATGAAGGCCGGGGTGCCCCGGGTCGAGGTCGTCGCCGCCCCCTCCGGCGCGGCGAAGCCGAAGTCGGCCAGCACCACGCGATCACCGGTCAGCATGATGTTGGCGGGTTTGATGTCGCGGTGGATCACCCCGCCGTCGTGCGCGTGCCGCAACGCCTCCAGCAGGCGGCAGCCCATCGCCGCCACAAGATCCACCGGGAGCGGGCCCGCCTGCACGAGCGTGTCGTGCAGCGTCAGCGCCTCCAGGAACTCCATGACGATCCAGAGCCGCTCGGACTCCTCGGTGAGGTTGTGCACCGTCACGATGCCCCGGTGGCTCAGCCGCGCCGCCATGCGAGCCTCCCTGACCACCCGCCGCCGCTGCTCGGCCGCGGCGGGCCCGGGTGGCAGAAGTATCTCCTTGAGGGCCACCTCTCGCTCCAGAAGCAGGTCGTATGCACGCCAGACGACACCGGTCGCCCCCTGTCCGACGCGTGAGACGAGCTTGTACCTGCGCGCGATGATGGTGCTCACCCCCCAATGATCGCAGTTTTCGGTCGCGAAGACCTACCTGGAACGTTCCCGATCTCCCTCGGGGCGGCGAATTCGCCTGGATCCGGTGAGTGATGATGCTCACACAAGCCGATGCGGGGCCACGGGACGCTCGTGCGCGGTCGCGGAGGCAGCGGCGGAGATCGAGGTGCCGCCGGGAGCGTCGCCGCGGGTTCGTGGAGGTTCAGAGGAGACCGATCCCCAGCATCAGCGTGCCCGCACCCAGTGCCACCCCGCCTGCGGGGACCAGCCAGATCAGCCGGTTCGGCTTCGTGTCGGAGGGGCGTACGACGGACAGGAAGAAGCCCAGGGGCATCAGGATCGGCGCCGCCACGATCAGGATCCGCGTCAGGTCCTTCAGGCCGCCGGGCAGATCCGCGTGGTCGACGTAGAGCAGGGCGACGAGCGCGAAGAGCACCAGGACGCCCGCGTGTGCGTGGCCGGCCCGCCACAGGCCGCGCCGCACCGGGTTGTCCATGTAGCCGGGGATGCCGCGCATGATGTGCGCGAGCAGGGAGACCCCGCCGAAGGCCACGGCGGGCACGGTGATGAGGAGCGTTCCGGCTGTGCTCAGCGACGACGGTGACATGGGCCCCTCTTCTTTGGATAGTGGTGCTATCCGATTATTGGATAGACTTGCTATCCAGTCAAGGTGGGTGGATTTCGCCTCATGTCCACCAGGAGGAGGTCTCCTGACGGGCAGGAGCTCGGCGCGGCCCGTACGGGCTCCCGCAAAGATCGCGGGATGATCCGCGCGCAATGTCGCCCGGTTCGGGGAAGATATGAATCAGATCCGTCCCCCAGGTGGAGGTGCCACACATGGCAAGCAAGGACACCGGCGGCCAGAAGCAGACCGGCCGGACCGACAAGGAAGTCGAGGAGACCGCCCCGGCGGAGACCTCCGACGTTCAGGAGCGTCACGAGAAGCTCTCCGATGACGTCGACGCGATTCTCGACGAGATCGACGAGGTGCTGGAGGAGAACGCAGAGGAGTTCGTGAGGAGTTACGTGCAGAAGGGCGGACAGTAGGTTCGTCCGCTGGAGTCAAAGGTCAGAGGTGAGGACGGATCCGGCGGAGAGTCGGAGGACCCGTTCTGACCGCGGGCCCGGCTCGGCTCCCGCCGGGCCCGGCTGGCGGGTGACGTGCGGCCGCACCCCGCCGGGAGCGCCCTGGTGGGTGCTCCGCCTCCGATCGCCGCGAACACGCTGAGCCGACCAGGGGAGACCCCTCCGGGAATGCTCCCGGAGGGAATCGAGAGCCGTTCCACGGCCACCGCCCCGCCTCCCACGCGGGCCGGGCGGGCCTTCGCCGTTTTCGCGACCCCGTCGTGTTCGCCGTGCCCCGGGGAGGATCGGCGCGAGATCCGGTGACCGGAGCCGATCATCCGTAAAGATTCAAAAGCCCGGCGGAGTGTGGTTCGCGCTGAGCTGATCCAGGGAAGTGCAAGCAACACGGCAAGATGAGTAAGGTCGGGCCTTAAAGGACCGCACCTTTGGAGGGAGTCGCGTGGGATCTCACAGGGACCTGCCCGCCGGCATGGTGAATCACATCTTTACCGACACCGGGAGCTCCTCGTTCACCGAGTTCGTCAGGTCCCATTCGCCGGACTTGCTGCCTGGCCGTAACGAGGTCCTGGCGACCTCGGTGGGCGATCGCATCCCGCACGCCACCACGATCGTCGCGGCGATGTGCGCCGGCGGCGTGGTGATCGCGGGAGACCGCCGGGCGACCTCCGGCAACATCATCTCCCAGCGTGACATGGAGAAGGTGTTCCGCACCGACGACCACTCGGGCCTGGGCATCGCGGGGACGGCGAGCACGGGCATCGAGATGGCCCGCCTCTACCGGGTGGAGCTCGAACACTACGAGAAGCGCGAGGGCCGCACGCTCTCGGTGACGGGCAAGGCCAACCGGCTCGCCACGATGATCCGCGGCAACCTGCCGATGGCGATGCAGGGGCTCGTGGTCGTCCCGCTCTTCGCCGCCTACGACCCCGATGTCGACGGTGGCCGCATCTTCAGCTACGACGTGGGCGGCGGTCCCTACGAACAGCACCACTACCACTCGATCGGATCCGGTTCGATCTTCGCGCGAGGCGCTCTGAAGAAGCTCTACCGCGAGGGTGCCTCCCCCGAGGAGACCGTGCTGATGCTGATCCACGCACTCTACGACGCGGCCGACGACGACTCGGCGACCGGCGGCCCCGACGTCACCCGCAAGATCTGGCCCGTCGTCGCGGTGATCACCGCCGACGGATACCGCCGGCTTCCCGACGAGGAGGTCGGAGAGCTCGTCCGGGTCGTGGTCGAATCCCGGGCCGACCACCCCGACGGCCCCACCGCCCCGCTGCGCTAACACGAGAGGATCACCCCAGGTGTCCATGCCTTTTGGATATGTCTCGCCCGAGCAGCAGATGCGGGACAAGGCGGATTACGCGCGCAAGGGGATCGCGCGGGGCCGTAGCGTCGTCGTCCTGCAGTACGAGGACGGCATCCTGTTCGTCGCTCCCAACCCGTCCCGCGCTCTGCACAAGATCAGTGAGATCTACGACAAGATCGGGTTCGCCGCGGTCGGCCGCTACAACGAGTTCGAGGCCCTGCGCCTCGGCGGCATCCGATACGCCGACATCAACGGCTACACCTACGCTCGCGACGACGTCACCGCCCGTGGCCTGGCCAACCTCTACGCGCAGAACCTCGGCCAGATCTTCACCGAGTCGCTGAAGCCGTTCGAGGTGGAGATCGTGGTCGCCGAGGTCGGCGACTCCTCCGACGAGGACCACATCTACCGGCTGACCTTCGACGGCTCGGTCTTCGACGAGGCGGGGCTGGTGGCCATGGGCGGCCAGGCCGAGACGGTGGCGGCCCGCCTCAAGGAGCGCTACCGCGACGGCCTGTCGCTGACCGAGGCGCTGGAGGCGGCGTTGTTCGCGCTGACCGAGCCGGGAGGCGAGCGCTTCCCCGCGAACCAGCTGGAGGTGGCGGTGCTCGACCGCAACCGCCCGCACCGCAAGTTCCTGCGGCTCAACGGCCCCAGGCTGGAGCGACTGCTGGCCGAAGGTGCTCCCGCGGCCGAGCCGGCCGCCAAGACAGGAGGGGAGAACCCCCTCTCCGCACCCGAGACGCCAGGCGCCCCGCCGACCGCGCCCGACGGCGACATCGACACCGGATCCAGCGGCTGACCGCGTCCGCGGGCGACGCCGGTGCCGCGCCGGGTGGTCTGACCGCACGGCGCGGGGGTGCCGTCCTCCAAGGGACGGCACCCCCGCGCCGGAAGGCAGGTCTTCTCCTGCGGGACGCCTGAGAACGGTGGCGGCACGGCACTCCCGCGCCGGACGGTCGGTCACCGGCACGCCGTGGTCCGCGCCGTCAAAGAGGTCGCGAAAAAGCACGACTCGGGCAAGTGGCGCGCCGGCGCCGGACGACCCGGGCGACAGCCCGCGACATCGGTGTTCCGCCTCGCCGGGGGTGGCGTTCCCGGCGGAGCGGGGACGGTGAGAGCGGAGTGTCGCTGTGATGTGTCCTGGATCACATCGTCTCCGGACAACCGGCCCCGCCCCACGGTGGTCACACTCCGTGTGAACAACACCTCCCGGACCGGATCCGCCCTCCGTATGACCGCCCTCGCGGCTCCTCGACGGCCCGGTGTGGCGCTGGCTCTGCTCGCGGCCGTGGCGCTGGCGTCCGGCTGCGCCGCGGAGTCCGCCTCCGCACCTCTGCCGGTCGCGTCCTCCTCCGCGCCCGCTCCCTCGACGAGCGCGCCGACCCCCACCCCAGGCTCCACCGCGGCCGTCCCCGAGCTCTTCGGTACCGAGTTCCAGGCGGCTCCGGAACACGACTGGAGCAAGGGGCGTCCGCCGCCCTTCGAGGGCGTCCTGAGGGGCTGGCTCACCGACGTGGACGACAACGGGGTGGCCGAGTACCGGCCGATCCGCTTCGTCCAGCGCGGTGGCGAGGACGGTCACTTCGACGGTCCCGAGGAAGGCGACGTGGTCCGCTACCTGGCGCCCATCGCCGAGGACGTGAAGTTTCTCGCCGACAGCGGCTGCGAGGGCACGACACAGACCTACGACAAGGCCACCAACCTCGGCACCGAGAGCTGCACCCGTCAGACGTTGATCGACAACGTCAGGGAGGCAGCCTCGCTGACCGGAGTCGAGGGCCTCTACCGGCCGGCCCTGATCACCACGGAGAACGGCAGGATCACCAAGGTTGTCGAGATCTTCTGGCAGGGCGGAGGCTGATCGAGGCCGTCGATCCCGGCGCCTTCGCACCACTCGCGCCCGGCGGGAACCGGGCGCGGGCCGTGTCCGCGCTTAGCCGCTCACAGCCTGGGGCATAAGCCGTACGACCGAAAACCCCATGATCCCTCCCGCGAGAGGGGTTCGGCGAATAGTGTGAGGCAATGGATCGTCGCATCTTCGGGCTTGAGAACGAGTACGGCGTCACCTGCACGTTCAGGGGGCAGCGGCGGCTGTCACCCGACGAGGTAGCGCGTTATCTATTCCGCCGTGTCGTCTCCTGGGGCCGATCGAGCAACGTCTTCCTTCGCAACGGGGCGCGCCTGTATCTGGACGTGGGGAGCCACCCCGAGTACGCCACCCCCGAGTGTGACAACGTCGTGGAGCTCGTCACCCACGACAAGGCGGGCGAGCGCATTCTGGAGGGTCTCCTCGTCGACGCCGAGAAACGCCTCCGGGAGGAGGGGATCGCCGGCGACATCTACCTGTTCAAGAACAACACCGACTCCGCGGGCAACTCCTACGGCTGCCACGAGAACTATCTGGTCGGCCGGCACGGCGAGTTCGGCCGCCTGGCGGACGTGCTCATCCCGTTCCTGGTCACCCGGCAGATCATCTGCGGGGCGGGCAAGGTGCTGCAGACCCCGCGTGGAGCGGTCTACTGCGTCTCCCAGCGGGCCGAGCACATCTGGGAGGGCGTCTCCAGCGCCACCACCCGGTCGCGTCCGATCATCAACACCCGCGACGAGCCGCACGCCGACGCCGAGCGGTTCCGCCGCCTGCACGTCATCGTCGGCGACTCGAACATGAGCGAGACGACCATGCTGCTCAAGGTCGGCGCGACCGACCTGGTGCTCCGCATGATCGAGGCGGGCACCGTGATGCGAGACCTGTCCCTGGAGAACCCGATCCGGGCCATCAGGGAGGTCTCCCACGACATGACCGGGCGGCGGCGGGTGCGGCTGGCCAACGGCCGGGAGGCGTCCTCGCTGGAGATCCAGGAGGAATACCTCTCCAAGGCCCGTGACTTCGTCGACCGCCGCGGCGGCGACGAGGTCAGCCACCGGGTGCTGGAGTTGTGGGAGCGTACGCTCAACGCGGTCGAGACCGGCAGCCTCGACAAGGTCGCCCGCGAGATCGACTGGGTGACCAAATACCAGCTGATCGAGCGCTACCGCCAGAAGTACGACCTGCCGCTGTCGAGCCCCAGGGTGGCTCAGCTTGACCTCGCCTACCACGACGTGCACCGCCGCCGTGGCCTGTTCTACCTGCTGCAGAAGCGCGGTGCGGTGGAGCGGGTGGCCTCCGATCTGAAGATCTTCGAGGCCAAGTCGGTGCCGCCGCAGACCACCCGGGCCCGGCTGCGCGGTGAGTTCATCCGCAAGGCGCAGGAGAAGCGCCGCGACTTCACCGTCGACTGGGTGCACCTGAAGCTCAACGACCAGGCGCAGCGCACCGTGCTGTGCAAGGACCCCTTCCGTAGCGTCGACGAGAGGGTGGACAAGCTCATCGCCGGAATGTGACGGTCATACTTCGGCAAGCTCGTCCCGGCCTTACCTCCTCCGTACGCCGGGACGGGTAATGTGGCGCCAACCTGACGTCTGCTTGAGGGATACCTATGCGCCGCCGCAGCATGGCCGTACTGGCCGCAGTGCCTTTGATATTCGCCGCAGCATGCGGCTCCGACGGGGGCGCGGCCACCGGCGCCTCCAGTTCCGCCAGCAGCGCCGGCGGGGTCACCGAGCTGCAGGTGACCGGGCAGGCGGGCGCCAAGCCGACCGTCGCGTTCCCGCCGAAGGTCGTCGAGACCTCCTCCTACAAGGTGCTCACCCCCGGCACCACGGGGGAGGCCGCCAAGCCCGGCGCCAGCGTCATCGCCAACTTCACCGTCTTCACCTGGGACGGCAAGGAGAACAAGCTCGCCGGCTCGACCTACGACGAGGGCGGGCCGCAGGTCATCACGCTCAACGAGCAGGTCCCGGAGATCCTCCGTAAGGGCTTCGCCGAGACCAAGGGCGGCGGCAGGTTCATGTCGGTCGTCGCCAAGGACGCGCTGCCCGCCGAGCAGCAGGCACAGGCCCCTCCCGGCCAGTCGCAGGTCTTCGTGGTCGACGTCGTGGGCGTCCCCCAGGAGAAGGCCGCCAAGGGCACCGCGACCGACCCCGGTCTCGACGGTGTCAAGGTGGAGAACCCGGCCGGAGACGCCGCGCCGAAGCTCACCACCAAGACCAAGAAGAAGGCTCCCAAGGAGCTCGTCGCCAAGACCGTGATCCAGGGCACGGGCCCCGAGGTCAAGTCCGGCCAGTCGATCCTGGTCCAGTACGCCGGGAAGATCTGGGGATCGGACGTCGAGTTCGACAGCAGCTGGTCCCGCGGCGCCCAGCCGATCATGTTCCAGATCGGCACCGGCAAGGTCATCAAGGGCTGGGACCAGGGGCTGGTCGGTGTTCCGATCGGCAGCCGGGTGCTGCTGAGCATCCCGCCGGACCTCGGTTACGGCAAGGAGGGCTCCGGCGAGAAGATCAAGGGCACCGACACCCTGGTCTTCCTGGTCGACGTGCTGGGCGCCTACTGACGATTACACCGGTCGGCCATCGCGCCGAGGTGAACTTTCGTCCCTAAGCCCGGCCGTGCCAGCGCACGGCCGGGCTTCACGCTTCCCGGATCACTCCTGCGGATTCGGGATCGCCGGTTCAGGAGCATGCTCTCCGGCCGCTGAAGGATTTTCTAGCGGAGCGCTGGGGGCGGGACCGCCCTCGCCCCGGAAAGTCAGGGCGCGTCCCTGGCCGGTACCCCGGTCGCTCGTCGGCATTGCTGGGCCTACCTCGCGCGACAGGGGCGAAATCGCATATCGCGAAACAGCGGCGTGCCTGCCGAATCAAATTTTCGGTGTTAATGGGGTGGCATGATCGCTCATTCTGATCGTATAGTCGCATAAATGATCGTGTTTATCGTGGCATGCCATCGTTCTCCGGGAGGGGCTCTTGCTGGCAGTGGTGGGCGAGTGACTCTGCGTTGATTCGGCAGATTCTGGTGTTCACGAACAGAAATGACGCGCACAGCGACATCATCATCGGCAGGCTGAACGAGATCCGTCAAAGCGTGGTTAGGCTGAACACCGATGACGTTCCTCAGAAAACGCTGATTGAGCTTCGCCTGGATTCGGAGAGCTGGACCGGTGGTATTCGGCTTGGTGGTGGGCGGGTCGTCGAGCTCTCCGAATTGAAATCCGCCCTGGTCCGGCGGCCGGAGGGTTATGTCTTTCCGCACCATCTGGACTCGGTTTCACGGAGATTCGCCGACGCGGAGACCCGGCATACCATGGGAGGGCTGTGGGAGTCGGTTGACTGCTACTGGATGAGCCGGCCAGACGTGATCCGCGCGGCCAGTTGGAAGCCCGAGCAGCTGCAGAGGGCGGCACGCATGGGCTTCGAGGTGCCACGCACGCTCATAGCGACCGATCCCGACGCGGTCCGTGAATTCCATGAGGCCTGTTCCGGCCGGATCGTCTTCAAGAGCATGACCGGCCCTACGGCGCTTGCCTCGGCCGCGAGGGCCGGGGAGAGCCCGCAGGAGGTCGACTTCGCGGTGCGGGTTGTCACAGAGGAGGATCTGTCCCGCCTTGAGGCGATAAGGATAAGCCCCTGCCTCTTCCAGGAGCACATTCCCAAGAGCTACGAGATACGGGCCACGGTCATCGGCGATGAGATCTTCGCGGCCGAGATCCATTCCCAGGAGTCTCCCGAGACCAGTGTGGACTTCAGGCAGGCGAGGATAACGATCCCCTACCGCAGGGCCGTGCTCCCGGAGAGCGTGGAGACCCGCTGCCTGGAGTTCGTGCACAGCTACGGACTCACTTTTGGTGCGCTCGACCTCGTCGTCACCCCGGACGGCAGGTTCGTGTTCCTGGAGAACAATCCGGTCGGACAGTTCATGTTCGTCGAGAGAAAGGTGCCCGAGTTGCGTATGACCGACGCTCTGGTGGCGTGCCTGGCCCGCGGGACCGGTGCCCTTTGACGCCCTGCTCCAGAAGCTGGCCCCCGCGAAGCGGTCGGGGATCACGGACGTGAATGTGCTCTCCGACCCCTATGTGTTCCTGTTCTGCCGTGTTCTTACAAGCCTGGTCTTCGCCGTCTCGCTCGTCGGCAAAGTGGCTGACATCACGTCGTTCCGCGCCGCCATCCGGTCGCTGGTGCCGATCCGCGGGAACGCCGTGTGGCTGGTGCTGTGCCTGGTGTTCCTGGCGGAACTGAGCGTCGTCGTGCTCATGCTGATCGCCGGAGACCTCCTGGTTCTCGGGTTCGCGCTGGCGGCGCTCCTGTTGGGGGCCTTCACGACCGCTCTGGTGGTCTCCCTCGCGCAGGGCAGGAAGGTTTCGTGCAACTGCTTCGGCAAGAGCAAGGAGCAGGTCACAGGGTTCGACGTGGCGCGAAACACGATCCTGATCATCGTCGCCGCGCTTTCCGCGCTCTTTCTGGCGGGCTCGCCGGCCCCTCGTGCCGGATTCGAGCCTCTGGAACTCCTCACGGTCACGGTGATGAGCGGGACGACCCTCGCGTTCCTTCTTCACCTTCGCGACGTCTCGCTCGTCGTCTTTCCCCGCTCCGCACCGAAAGACAGGGAGGAGAGGGCTTGAGTACCGAGACCCTCGTCTTGCTGCTGTGGATCGCCGTGTTCGCCAACTCCTTCCTGCTCTTCCGGGTGATCAGGAAGCTCAGGCCGTTGTTCGATCCCCCGAAGGAGCTTCCGGAGATCCCCTCCCTCCCGCTGGACGCTCCCGCGCCTCCGTTCGACGCCGAATCGATAGATGGTGCGATCCTCTCCCTCGGGGACTTGGCCGAGTCGTCCGTCGCCCTGGTCTTCGTCTCGCAGGACTGCGCGGGCTGCCGTGCGCATTTTCCGAACCTGGAGAAGATAAACCGGATCGCGAAGGTCTCGGGGACGAGGATGGTCCTGGTCGGATTCACCGATTCGTTCTCCCCGCGTGAGGCCCGCGACGTCCTCAGGGCCAGGCACCAGATCACCGCGGACATCGTGATCGTCGCGCGCAAGCACGTGCTGCGCCGTCTGTACAACCCACGGGGGGCGACGCCCTTTTTCTACCATGTCGAGGACGGCGTGGTCCGAAGGAAAGGAGCGCTCGACACGGAGAACTGGGCGGAGATGGTCAAGTACTGGCAGGCCCTGGCCAGGAGTCAGGGGAGTGCGGGCCGGTAGCCGTGACCCGGGACACGAACGCGCCCGATCGCTCGCCGGCCTGAACCGGTGGGAAACGATCGGGCGCGTTCTGCTCGCTTGGTCACCGCATCGTGGTGGTCACGGTGGTGAACGGCGGCCGGTCAACGTCGAGCGTCTGCCGGAGAATCCGGCGCCAAATTCTTCGACGTTAAAGGTTCTCTTGAAAGAGCAGTAAATCAGCACCAGTCGCCGAAGAAAACGTCAAAACACTGGTACCAGCTGAAGTTGCTGTTCGAGCAGAGACAGATCTCGGCCTGCTCATTCGACCGCCCAACCCAAAGCTGCTGCTCCTCGTCGTACTCTCCCGTGATTGTGGGAGGGTCGAGAACCTGCTGTGCGCCAGAGGAGACTGTGTTGAGGGCGAAAGGAATTTCCAATTGTCACTCCTCGTTTGAGGCTGGCAAGCAAACGGATTTAGTGTTACATGGCCGATCCATGTCGTGCAAGGAGGTCGCATGTCCTAAACAGGACGGCGCTGATTTTCTGAAAAATAAGATCCCTTTTTGGGTATGCCGAAAATGTTTCATATTAGCGCTGGGTTGATGGAAGTGTGCGGAGAGTGTTTGATTTTGGGATTACGCTTCCATCAAGTCGGTCCGGGGGTTTCCCGAGTACGGGGTGCGGGATGCGCCGGATTTCTCCCCGAAATCCGCGGCCTATAATCCGGGCTGTGAGTGGCGACGATCTCGACACGGTGGCGATACTGCACGACCCGGTGCGCCGGGCCGTCTACGACTACGTGGCCTTCCAGCGCCACGACGTGGGACGCAACGAGGCGGCAGAGGCGGTAGGGGTGCAGCGAACCCTGGCCGCCTTCCACCTCGACAGGCTCGTCGAGGTGGGCCTGCTCGAGAGCGGGTTCCGGCGGCTGACGGAGCGGACGGGGCCCGGCAGCGGCAGGCCGGCGAAGGTCTATCGCAGGGCGCGGGGGGAGTGGCAGGTCAACGTGCCCGCCAGGGACTATCGCACCCTCGCCCTGGTGCTGGCGGAGGCGGTCGAGTCGCTCGGCGGGGACGAGAGGGCCGAGCAGGTCGCCCGGCGCGCGGGGGCCCGGTTCGCCGACGAGGGGGAGGACCTCGCCGGTGTGCTGAGGCGACGCGGATACGAGCCCTACGAGGAGGACGGCCGGGTGCGGCTGCGCAACTGCCCGTTCCACGTGCCCGCCGAGGAGCATCCGCTGCTGGTCTGCTCGGTGAACCTGGGGCTGTGCCGCGGGATGCTCGACGCGCTCGGACAGGACGCCTCGACAGCCAGGCTGGACCCGCGTCCCGGGGAGTGCTGCGTCGCTTTTTCTAAAAATAATGAAGATTGACATAGAAAGGCCGCAGATGATCTGCTGTGTCCATGCACCTGGCCCAGCTGAACATCGCCCACATGCGCGCGCCCAAGGACTCCCCCGAACTCGCCTCCTTCATGGCGGGCCTCGACCCCCTCAACCGGCTCGCCGAGGCCGACCCCGGCTTCGTGTGGCGCCTCAAGGGGGGTGACGGCCCCGAGGACACGGTCGAGCACATATACGGCGACCACCTGCTGATCAACTACTCCGTGTGGCGGTCGCGTGACGCGCTATGGAGTTACGTCTACCGCAGCGACCACCTGGCGTTCCTGCAGCGGCGCAGGGAGTGGTTCCTGCGCATCGCGGAGCCGTACTCGGTGATGTGGTGGATCCCCGAGGGGTACGAGCCGACCCTTCCCGAGGGGATGGAGCGCCTGGAGAGGCTGAGGGCCGAAGGCCCCACGCTCGAGGCCTTCACCTTTAAAAACTTCTACGACAGCAGCGAGGCGGCGTGGCGCCCGGCGGCGGCCGAGGCGAGGAAGTAGGCGAGGTCCTCGTCCAGCCCCCGGCCCATCGTCGACAGGCGCACCGGAGATCCCTGGAGCGCCTCGTACAGACCCTCCACCGGCACCTCGACCAACTCGTGGCGGGCGGCGAGCGGGCGTGACTGCTCGGCAACCCGCCTGCCGAAGTCGCCGGGCAGCACGGGTACGGCGATGTGGGCCGGGGCCAGCGCCACCCGGCCGTAGGCGGTGAGCGAGTGATGCGAGACCCCGATGTGGCGCTCGCGCAGATCGCCCTCGCTGACCCGCAGCGCCGCCACAGGGCGGCCCCCCAGGACGGCGGCGGCGTTGACCGCCTCGCCGGCCGAGACTCCGGAGAAACCCCAGCGGGTGCCGCTGCCCAGGTTGCCGGGCCCCTGGGTGACGATCGCGACGTCGGCGTCCAGGACGTGTTTGGCCGCCAGCAGGCCCGTGTGCGGGGTCACCGCCTCCACGTCGCCGCCGAACGCCTGGCCCACGGTGACGACCCCGCACAGCCAGCCGGTCTCCCGCAGTCGTGCGCACGACATGGAGAACCAGGCGGGCAGCGCGCCCCCGTCGAGCATCACGTAGGCGACCCTGAGAGATCGTCCGCGCTCAGAGTCGCTTTCGCCAGGCTCCGGGGGGTTCTGGCCGTACAGGCCGCAGAGGATCGCGGGCAGGGCCGAGTGCAGGTCGGCGACGATCACCGGCATGCCGTCAACGGAGTCCGCGTCGCGCAGGACCTCGTGGAAGGGCGAATCCTGCTCGTCCGCGCCGAGGACGGTGGCCTGCAACGGGGTGTAGCGTGCCTTCACCAGGTGTCCGGGGCCTTGAGGATCTTGCGGCAAACGGTCGGGAACAGCGACCACCATGGCGTAGCCTCCCGTACCGAGACCCATCGCGAGCGCGGTCGTGTTGAGCAGCACCACGTCACCGGGCTCGGGACGTCCCACCAGGGCCGGGTAGGCGAGCGCGCGCGCCTCACCGTCCTCGGTGGTCACGTCGAGTTCCACCGCCCCCGGCCATTCGCGCCGGATCCGTACGACCTCGCCCCTGCGCCATCTGATCACGGGGGAAGGGTAGCGTCACTCGAACAGGAAGGAGGCCGGATGTCGCGCCGGAAGACCGAGCGGCTGCTCAATCTCGTGATCTGCCTGCTGGCCACGCGGCGGCCGCTCAGTGCCGAGCACATCCGCCAGGCGGTGCCTGGCTACGACGCCGACAACGACGAGGCCTTCCAGCGGATGTTCGAGCGGGACAAGAACGAACTGCGGGAGATAGGCATCCCGATCGAGGTCCACAAGGACCCCTGGGAGGAGGATCCGGGATATCGGATCGTCCGCTCGGCGTACGAGCTGCCGGAGATCACCCTGGAGCCCGACGAGGCCGCCGTGGTCGGCCTGGCGGCGCAGGTGTGGCAGCGGGCCAGCCTGGCCGAGGCGGCCAGCGGGGCCCTGCTGAAGCTGCGCGCGGGGGGCGTGCAGACCGACGAGGCCCACGGGGTGCTCGGCGGTGCGCTGGAGCTGCGCGTCGACACCCAGGACCCGTCCTTCCCCGCGCTGTGGGAGGCCGTGCGCGACCGGCGCGCGGTCCGCTTCGCCTACCGGGCGGCGGCCAGCCAGAACGTGCTGACCCGCACGGTGGAGCCGTGGGGCGTCGTCAGCCGCCGGGGCCGCTGGTACATGGTCGGCCACGACCGCGACCGGGAGGCGCCGAGGGTCTTCCGGCTCAGCCGCATCAGCGGGCCGGTCACCACCCTCGGCCGCCCGGGTTCGGTGGTGGTGCCCGAGGACGTCGACATCAAGTCCATGGTCGTCTACAGCGACGCAGCCGTTCGTGAGCGCACCGCCCTCATCCGGGTCAGGCGGGACACCTGCCAGGGGCTGCGCCAGGTGGCGAAGGCGGTGCGGCCCGCAGGTGAGGACTGGGACGAGTTGGACGTCGACTTCACCGACCCGGGCAGGCTGGCCGGATGGATCGTGGGTTTCGCCGCGGACGCGGAGGTCGTCGGCCCCCCGGACGCCCGTGACGCGGTCATCTGCCGCCTGAAGGGAGCTCTCGCGTGAGCACGGCCGACCGCCTGCCCAGGCTGCTCGCACTGGTGCCCTACCTGATGTCGCACCCCGGGGCCCAGGTCCCCGAGGTCGCGAAGATCTTCGGGCTGAGCGAGAAGCAGCTCATCGACGACCTGCAGCTGGTGTGGATGTGCGGACTGCCCGGCCACACCCCCGGCGACCTGATCGACGTGTCGTGGGACGGCGGGGAGATCGTCATCGACAACGCCGAGACCATCGCCCGCCCGCTGCGGCTGGGCGTGGACGAGGCCAGTGCCCTGCTGGTCGCCCTGCGCCTGCTCGCGGAGATGCCGGAGTTCGGGGAGCGCGACGCGCTGGCCCGGGTCATCGCCAAGTTCGAGCAGGCCTCGGGAGAGGGCGCTGCGGCGGTCAGCAGCCAGGTCGCGGTGGAGGTCGACGCCGCGCCCGACGCGCTGCCCGTCGTCAACGAGGCGCTGCGGCGCGGCAGACGGCTGTCGCTGCGCTACTACGTGCCGGGACGCGACGAGATCACCCCGCGTGAGGTCGACCCGATGCGTCTGGTCGTCGTGGACGGCCGCCCCTACCTGTCGGGCTGGTGTTACCGGGCCGAGGCGGTCCGGCTGTTCCGGCTGGACCGGATGCTCTCCGTCGACGTGCTCGACGTGCCCGCCGACCCGCCTGCGGACGCCGTGGCCGACGAGGTGACGCCCGGGGTGTTCCGGCCCTCGCCGACCGACGAGCTGGTGGAGCTCGAACTGACCCCCGCGGGCCGCTGGGTCGCCGAGTACTACCCGTGCGAGCGGGTCACCGAGCTCGGCGAGGGCCGCGTGCGGGTGGCACTGCGAGCCAGGGACCAGGGCTGGCTGGTACGCCTGGCGCTGCGCCTCGGGGACACCGGCAGGGTGGTCTCTCCCGCCTCGCTGGATGAGAGTGTCCGGGCCGCGGCCACCGCCGCGCTGAATCGTTATGAGTCGCTTTCCTGACGCACGGAGCCGGAGTCTCCCGACATGAGCTGGATCATCGCCGCGGTCTCACTCGCCTTCGGAGGGCTTGCCCTGCTGGGGTTCCTCGCCGTTCGCGTGCTGCGCGCGGCCACCGCGCTGGGCCGCGAGGTCGATCGCACGGAGGGCAGGCTGGAACCCGTCCGGGTCCTGTTCGGTGAGCGTACGGCGACTGTACGGGGACAAAGGGATGAGTCTATCGTTGAGGGAGCGTACGATCGAAGACAGAGACTGCACGTCGCCCGGCGTAAGGATGTGTAATGCCCAACCTCGGACCCACTGAGCTGATCATCATCGGCCTGATCCTGGTGCTGCTCTTCGGTGCCAAGAAGCTGCCGGAAGCCGCCCGCGGGCTCGGCCGGTCGCTGCGCATCTTCAAGTCGGAGACCGCCAAGCTCCGCGACGAGGACGACACGGAGACCGCGACCGCCACGGTCGTCCAGGCCCAGCCCCAGCCCGCCGCCCCGGCTCCGCAGCCGATCCCCGCGGCGACCCAGCCCCCGGCCCCCGCGCTGAGCGTCGAGGAGGAGGCCCGCCGGCTCGAGGAGCAGGCCGCCCGGCTGCGTGCCCAGGCCGGAGCGTCCAAGCAGCAGTGATCGGCGGTAGCCTGAAGATCTACCCCCATCACTCGACTCGTCACCCCAGGATTCGCGAATGGCGCTGCTGAAATGGCCCAAATCGGGCCGGAACGGGGCGGCACCGTCGCCCGCCGAGGCGGGCGACGGTCGCATGCCGCTCATGGAGCACCTGCGCGAGCTGCGTAACCGGCTGGTCATCGCCCTGCTCGGCCTGGTGGCCGGCACCATCGTCGGTTTCGTCTTCTTCGACCCGATCTGGGAGTTCGTGTCGGCTCCCTACTGCGGGCTCCCGCAGGCGCAGGAACTGCGGTCCGGGGAGTGCACGATGCTCATCCTCGGCGTCTTCGACTCCTTCTTCGTGAACCTCAAGGTCGCGGCGATGTTCGGCCTCGTGGTCTCCTCGCCGATCTGGCTGTGGCAGATCTGGGGTTTCGTCACCCCCGGCCTGTACCGCAACGAGAAGCGCTACTCGTTCCTGTTCATGGCGCTGGCCGTCCCGCTGTTCCTCGCGGGCTCGGCCCTGGCCTACTTCGTGATGGACAAGGGCCTGTCGATCCTGCTGAGCTTCGCTCCGCCGGGGACGGTGGTCGGCCTCACGATCGACGAGTATCTCAGCTACGCGCTGATCATGATCATCGTGTTCGGTATCTCCTTCGAGTTGCCGCTGCTCATGGTGTTCCTGAACATCATCGGGGTGCTGCCGCGCTCGCTGGTGGCCAAGCACCGCCGCATGGTCATCTTCCTCATGTTCGTCTTCGCCGCCCTGGCCACCCCGAGCACCGACCCGTTCTCGATGATTGCCCTGGCTATCCCGATGGTGCTGCTGTTCGGCCTGGCCGAGGGGTTCATGTATCTCAGGGAGAAGAGACAGCGGTCCAAGGGCGAGGACTTCTCCCACCTCTCCGACGACGAGGCCTCCTCGCTCGACGACGACGTCTCGCCCGTTGGTGCCGTGACCCCCGTCGACGATCCGGCTCCTATCGATTCGAGAACGACCGACACCGATCCCGGCAAATAGCGGATAAGTTCCGGTCTGTGCCCGCAGAGATCGCAGTCCTCGTCAATCCCGCCGCCCGCGGCGGCCGTTCGCGGGGGCTGCTCTCCCCGGTGCTCGACCGCCTGCGGCAGGGCGGGCGCGAGGTCTCGGTGATCCTCGGAGAGTCCGCCTCCGACGCACTGGAACGCGCCTGCACGGCCGTCGCCGAGGAGCCGGAGGCGCTGGTGGCCTTCGGCGGCGACGGCCTGGTCCACCTCGCCGTCCAGGCGGTCGCGGGCAGCGGCGTGCCGCTGGGCGTCATCCCCGTGGGCACGGGCAACGACATCGCCGCCGCGCTCGGCATCCCCCTGAAGGCGCCGCTCGCCGCGGCCGACACCGTGTTGCGCGGGCGGGTGCGCACGGTCGACGCCGTGAAGGCGGGCGAGGACGAGTGGTTCGCCGGAGTGCTGGCCTGTGGCTTCGACTCCCGGGTCAACGAGCGGGCCAACAGCATGACCTGGCCGCCGGGTATGGCCAGATACCTCGTCGCCCTCGCCGAGGAGCTGCGCTCCTTTCGGCCCATCCCGTTCAGGATCGGCCTGGACGATGAGATCGTCGAGCGTGAGGCGATGCTTGTCGCGGTCGGCAACACCCGTTCCTACGGCGCGGGCATGCGCGTGTGTCCCGGCGCGATCCCCGACGACGGCCTGCTGGACGTGACGATCCTCGGGGCCATCCCCAAGATGGAGTTCCTGCGCACCTTCCCCCGCGTCTACCGGGGCTCCCACGGCGCCCATCCCGCCGTCACCATGCTCCGCGCCCGCCGGGTGACCCTGGAGGCCCCGGGAGTGATCGCCTACGCCGACGGCGAGCGGGTCGGCCCCACCCCGCTGACATGCGAGATCGTCCCCGGCGCGCTGGCGGTCCTCGTCTAGGGTCGCCGGCGTACGTCGGCGGTCCGTCCGGCGCCGCCCGGACGGCCCGCCGGGGCGGCCCTCGCGATCGACGGGATCCGGGGAGAAGGGGGACGGGCCGGAATCCCGATATCGGTAGGCTGGAGCCATGACGACCCCAGCGGAACGATACGCTGCCTTCCGTCAGAGCCAGGCTGAGAGCGGGCCGGCGCTGACCTCGTTCCGAGGTCTTTACGACTTCGAGCTGGACGACTTCCAGCTCGACGCCTGCCGGGCGCTGGAGGCCGGTGACGGGGTCCTCGTGGCGGCGCCCACCGGCTCGGGCAAGACCGTCGTGGGCGAGTTCGCGGTGCACCTCGCCCTGCGAGAGGGCCGCAAGTGCTTCTACACCACCCCGATCAAGGCGCTGTCCAACCAGAAGTACAACGACCTGGTCAAGCGATACGGCATCGACAAGGTGGGCCTGCTCACCGGTGACAACAGCGTCAACGGCGAGGCCCCCATCGTCGTCATGACGACCGAGGTGCTGCGCAACATGCTCTACGCCGGGTCCTCCACCCTGGCGGGGCTCGGTTTCGTGGTCATGGACGAGGTCCACTACCTCGCCGACCGGTTCCGCGGCGCGGTCTGGGAGGAAGTGATCATCCACCTGCCCGAGTCGGTGCGCCTGGTCGCCCTGTCGGCCACGGTCAGCAACGCCGAGGAGTTCGGCGAGTGGATGGGCGAGGTCCGCGGCGACACCAGCGTCATCGTCGACGAGCACCGCCCGGTCCCGCTCTGGCAGCACATGCTCGTCGGCAGCCGCCTCTACGACCTGTTCGTCACCGGAGACGACGACCGGCGCCCGCAGATCAACCCCAACCTCCTGCGCATCGCCAAGGACGAGGAGCGCCAGGCGTACGGCAGGGGGCGCCGCGGCTACTCGCGGCCTCGCAGGAACGGCCCGCCGGACCGTGCCGCGGCGATCGAGCGCCTGGACGCCGACGCCCTGCTGCCCGCGATCACGTTCATCTTCTCCAGGGCGGGCTGCGACGCCGCCGTCATGCAGTGCCTGCACGACGGCATCCGGCTCACCACCGACGCCGAGCGTCACGAGATCCGGCAGATCGTCGACGAGCGCACCGCGCACCTGCCCGACGAGGACCTGGGGGTGCTCGGCTACCTGGAGTGGCGCGACGCCCTGGAGCGCGGCCTGGCCGCCCACCACGCGGGGATGCTCCCCACCTTCAAGGAGGTCGTCGAGGAGCTGTTCACCCGGGGTCTGGTCAAGGCCGTGTTCGCCACCGAGACGCTCGCGCTGGGCATCAACATGCCCGCCCGCTCCGTGGTGATCGAGAAACTCGACAAGTGGAACGGCGAGACCCACGCCGACCTCACCCCCGGCGAGTACACCCAGCTCACCGGACGGGCCGGGCGCCGAGGCATCGACGTGGAGGGCCACGCGGTCGTCCAGTGGCAGCCGGGCACCGACCCGCTCCAGGTCGCCGGCCTGGCCAGCACCCGCACCTACCCGCTGCGCTCCAGCTTCCGTCCCTCCTACAACATGGCCGTCAACCTCGTCGGCCAGGTGGGCAGGGAGCGGGCCAGGACCCTCCTGGAGTCCTCGTTCGCGCAGTTCCAGGCCGACCGGGCCGTGGTGGGCATCGCCAAGCAGGTGCGTCGCGCGGAGGAGGCCCTGGAGGGTTACCGCCAGGCGATGACCTGCCACCTGGGCGACTTCGAGGAGTACGCCGCGATGCGCAGGGCCCTGTCCGACCGGGAGGCCGAGCTGTCGCGCCGGCGCGGCGCGGCCCGCAGGACGCAGGCGTTGCGCTCGCTGGAGGCGCTCAAACCCGGTGACATCATCAGGGTGCCCGGCGGGCGCAGGGCCGGTCTGGCCGTCGTCCTCGACCCCGGCCTCAACTCCAGGGGAGAGGGGCCCTCACCCCTGGTGCTGACCATCGGCAAGCAGGTCAAGAAGCTGTCACCGGCCGACTTCCCCGTCCCGGTCGAGCCGGTCGAGCACCTGCGCATCCCGAAGAACTTCAACGCCCGCTCGCCCAAGGAACGGGCCAACCTGGTCTCCTCCGTGCACGCCAAGATCGGCGACCGTGACTTCGGCAAGCCCGTGAGGGCACGCGACCACGCCGCGGAGGACGACGAGATCAACCGGCTGCGCACGGAGATCCGCCGGCATCCCTGCCACGGGTGTGACGAGCGCGAGGACCACGCCCGCTGGGCCGAGCGCTACTACAAGCTGCTCCGCGAGACCGAGGGCCTGCGCCGCAGGGTCGAGGGCCGCTCCCATGTCATCGCCCGCACCTTCGACAAGGTCTGCGGGGTGCTCGACCAGCTCGGCTACCTCGACGGCGAGAGCGTCACCGCGGAGGGCCGCCGCCTGGCCCAGCTCTACACCGAGCTGGACCTGCTGACCGCCGAGTGCCTGCGCGCGGGGCTCTGGAACAACCTGGACCCGGCCGAGCTGGCCGCGTGCGTGTCGTCACTGGTCTTCGAGTCGCGGCAGGCCGACGACGCCCGCCAGCCCAGGATTCCCGCGGGAGCGGCTCAGAAGACGCTGGCGGACATGGTGCGCCTGTGGGGTGAGCTGGAGTCGATCGAGAGCGATCACGGCCTGTCGTTCATCAGGGAGCCCGACTTCGGCTTCGCCTGGGCGGCCTTCCGCTGGGCCAAGGGCCACAGCCTGGACGCCGTGCTCCGTGACGGTGTGGCCGGCGCGGAACTGGCCGCGGGAGACTTCGTCCGCTGGACCAAGCAGCTGCTCGACCTCCTCGGCCAGATCTCCGACGCGGCCCCGGCGGGGAGCAAGGTGAAGCAGACCGCGGGCAAGTCGATGGACGCCCTGCGGCGCGGGGTGGTGGCCTACTCGTCCCTGACCTGAGCTCCTGCCTCCGGCCTGTTTCCTCCCTCTCCGGCGGGCCTACGCGGCCGGAAACCCGGTCGCGGAGGCTCGGCGGAGAGCTTCGCGGAATCTCGGGCCGGTCCGGGAACGGGTCAGGTCAGACTGAAGCGGACCTCGCGGGTGGCCGGGTCGGCGCGCGTCAGCCGCACGCGTACGGCCTCCCCCAGCGGGAGCCCCTCGCCGTCGCAGCGGGCCACCACCGCGGGGTCGGTGACCTGCACCTGACCCCACGGCCGGTCCTCGGCCACGTCGATCACCACGGCGTCGAACGTCTGGCCCACCCGTTCGCGCAGGACGAAGGCCTCCACCAGGTCCACGCACGCCCGCTCGACGCCGCCCGCGCGGCGCCCGGTGGCATTCATGATCTCCGGCAGTTCGCCCATGGTCCTCTGGATCTCCTGGGGCACCGGCTCGCCCGCCGCGATGGCCAGGCAGATCTCCGTGGCGTAGCGGTCGATGAGGCGGCGCAGCGGAGCGGTCACGTGCGCGTACGGTGCCCCCACGGCGGCGTGCTCCGCCTGCGCGGGCGGCTCGCCGTTGAAGGCGACGTATCCGGCGCCGCGCAGCAGCACCGTCGACTCCTGCAGGAACGCGGCCTGCTCGGGGATCCTCGGGTCGAGGGAGTGGACGACGTCGCCGTACCCGGCGCCCTCGGGCCAGGGCACGCCCAGAGCGGCGGCCACCCGGCGGACCTGGGTGATCCTTTCGACGGGGGCGGGCGGCAGCACCCGCAGCAGGCCGATCTCGGCGTCCAGCATCATGGAGGCGGCGGCCATGCCCGTCAGCAGCGAGAGTTGTGCGTTCCACGCCTCGGCGGCCAGAGGGGCGCGAAACTCGACCCGGTAGCCGTTCTTCTCCGGGACGACCTCCTGGTCGGGGGTGGGCAGCGTCACGCCGCCCCTGGCCCGCTCCTGGGCGAGCCTGAGCCGGCCGATCTCGGCCAGCAGCCGAAGAGTGCCGTCGGCGGTGCCGGTGTCGACCGCGGCCTGCGCGTAGTCGTAGTCGAGCCGCTCGCGGCTGCGTACCAGTGCCCTGCTCACGTCCGCGCCCACGATCAGGCCCTCGGCGTCCAGGTCGACGCACCACAGCGCGGCGGGCCGGGTCACACCCGGCAGCAGGCTGGCGGCGCCCTCGGACAGGACGGGCGGATGCAGCGGTACGCGCCCGTCGGGCATGTAGACCGTCTCGCCGCGGAGGCGGGCCTCGGCGTCGATCGCCCCACCGGGCCTGACGAACGCCCCGACGTCGGCGATGGCGTACCAGACGCGGTAGCCGCCGGACCGCTCCTCCAGGTGCACGGCCTGGTCGAGGTCCATCGCGCCCGGAGGGTCGATGGTGATAAGGGGCAGGTCGGTACGGTCGAGCCGGGGCAGGGCGGGCACCTCGGCGACCCACTCGGCCTCGTCGATCACCGCCCGGGGGAATCCGTCGGGCAGTTTCATCTCACGGCGGATCCGCTCGAAACCGTCGCCGAGCCGTGGATGGGACCCTTCGGGCACCAGGATGCTCTTGTGAGGCACAGGGAGCAACCTACCGGCTCGCGGCGGACTCCTCACCGGCCGGTCGGGACAGCGGTGATCGGCACGGCGGAAGAGCAGGTCGGAGGCGGGAGACCGGGAAGGCGGGGGATGAGCCGTCAGAGCGCCGAGGTCAGGCGCTCCAGCGGCCCGGACAGGCCGTAGCGCTCGCTCAGGGCCGCGAGGGCCTCCGGGTCACGGGGCTTGGCGGGAAGCGCGATGTCCGCCTCGGGAAGGGGGACGTCGCGGGCGACCCGGACCACCTCGGGGGCCACCCGCAGGTAGTCGCGGGCCGCCGACAGCCTGGCGCGCTGCCCGGCGGTCAGGTCATCGCCTCCCTCGCCCCCGTCGAGGGCCCGCAGCAGCGCCTCCAGCGAGCCGAACCGGGTGATCAGGGCCGCGGCGGTCTTGTCGCCCACCCCCGGCACGCCCGGCAGACCGTCGCTGGGGTCGCCGCGCAGGGTGGCGAAGTCGGCGTATGAGCGGCCCGGGACACCGTATTTCTCGGTGACGGCGGCCTCGTCGACCAGCTGGAGGTTCTTGACCCCCCTCGCGGTGTAGAGGACCCGGACCGGCCGGGAGTCGTCGACCAGCTGGAACAGGTCGCGGTCGCCGGTGACGACGTCGACCTGGCCGCTCGCGCGCGCGGTGAACGTGCCCATCACGTCGTCGGCCTCGTAGCCGGGCACGCCGACGAGGGCGATGCCCACCGCGCCGAGCACCCGCTCGATCACCGGCACCTGTGGGGCGAGCGTGTCGGGAGTCTCCTCGGCACCGTCCTCGACGACCCGGTGGGTTTTGTACGTCGGGATGGCCGCCACCCGGAAGGCCGGGCGCCAGTCGGCGTCCATGCAGGCGACGAGCTCGGTGGGGGAGTGCCGCCGGACCAGCATGGCGATCATGTCGATGACGCCGCGCACCGCGTTGACGGGCATCCCGTCGGGGGCGGTCATCGACTCGGGGATGCCGTAGAAGGCGCGGTAGTACAGCGAGGGGGTGTCAAGGAGCATCAGGCCGGGCATGGCGACCATTTAACCAATCAGCCGAGCACTCCGATTGCCAGAACGCAGGTGTCGTCCTCGGGGTTGGGGCCGCCGATCACTTCGATGAGCCGGTCGAGCCCGTTGTCCGGGTCTCCTCTCAGCAGGGCCGCGGCCTCCATGGTCAGCGCGAGCCCTTCGTCGATGTCGCGGGTGCGCCGCTCCACCAGCCCGTCGGTGAACAGCAGCAGGAGGTCACCCTCCCGCAGCTCGACCCCGGCCGTCTCGTACGGTTCGTCAGGGGTGGCGCCCAGCAGCACCCCGGCGGGCGAGTCGAGCTGGGTGGCCGTCCCCTCACGGACCAGGATCGGCGCGGGGTGCCCCGCCTGCCCCCAGGTGAACGTCCTGGTGTCCGGGTCGAGATGGCCGACGACCGCGGTCGCCGTCGTCTCGGGCATCCGGTGCAGCACGAGGTCGTTGAGCCAGGCGAGCAGCCTGGCGGGGGAGCGGCCGGTCATCGCGAGGCCGATCAGGGCGTGGCGCAGCTGGGCCATCTGGGAGATCGCGGGCATCCCGTGTCCGGACACGTCGCCGATGGCGAGCAGTACCCTGCCGTCGGCGAGGGGAACGGCGTCGTACCAGTCGCCGCCCAGGCCGGGGTCGACCCCGGCCGCGACGTAGCGGACCGCGATGCGCGCGTGCGGCAGGTCGATGCTGTCTCCCAGACCCGGCATGATCGCCTCGCGCAGGGTCACGCTCATGTCGTGCTCCTCCGCGACCTGCTCGCGGATCCGCAGCAGCTTGCTGCGCGACTCCGACATGATCCGCTCGGCGCGGCGGCGGCCGGTGATGTCCTGGACGACGCCGTGCACGCTGAGATGCCCGTCGCTCACGACGGGGTCGAGCGCGACGCGCAGGTGGCGCAGCTCACCGCGGCGGCGGATGCGGAACTCGGCCTCCCCGGCCTGGGCCCGGTGCACGACGGACCACAGCAGCCGGTCGAGGTCGGGCCGGTCGGCCGCCTCGACGTGACCGATCAGGTCACGCAGGTGGATCGGGCCGTCGCCGGGAGCGCGGCCGAATATGGTGTACGCCTGATCGGACCAGGTGGACCCTCCGGTCTGGAGATCCCACTCGGCCCAGCCCATCTCACCCATGCGCTCCGCGTGTGCCAGGCGTGCGGTGAGGAGGTGTCGCTCAACGGCCATGTGCTCGTCCGCTTCACCACGTGACCGCTGTGCCGTCTCAGCGGCGGTCGATGAGGCCGGACCGGTCACCTGGTCGTTTCGTGGGTGGAGGGGTGGCTGGTGGCCGCCCACTACGCCGACCATGTAGCTCGCTCTCGATGTGTGGCTTTATGGATACTTTGCCAACAAAGTGTGATCGTACTTCAACAGATTGTAGTGGTGAGGCTGCTCTCGTGCCTTCCTTTCCCTGAGTTTCGGTTCCGGGGCCGGGCCCGGATGCGTCGCCGTTCCGCCGGGGATTAGATTGGTCGGCGTGACGACGGAGCCCTCTGACCTCTATCCCGTGACCCGCCTGGCCGCCGTCCGCGAGGCGACCGCCACCGCCGGGCTCGACGCGCTGCTACTCACGCCAGGCCCCGACCTTCGCTACGTGACCGGGTACGAGGCGCTGCCGCTGGAGCGGCTCACCTGCCTGGTGCTGCCGGCCGAGGGCGAGGCGTTCCTGATGGTGCCCCGACTGGAGCTGCCGGCGGCCGAGCGCTCACCGGCGTCGCGGCTCGGCGTCGAGTTCGTCCCGTGGGACGAGACCGACGACCCGTACGCGGTCGTCGGCCGGCGGCTGGGCGCGGTCCGCAAGGTCGGTCTCGCCGACCGGATGTGGGCGATGCAGTCGCTGCGCCTGCGCGACGCGATCCCCGGCGCCGAGCAGGTGCTCGCCGGGACCGTCCTGCGCGGGCTGAGGATGCGCAAGACCCCGGCCGAGGTGGCGGCGCTGCGCAGGGCGGGGGCCGCCATCGACGCCGTCCACGCCCAGGTGCCCGGTTTCCTGCGGGCCGGCAGGACCGAGCGCGAGATCGGCAGGGACATCACCGAGGCGATCATCGCGACCGGTCACTCCACCGTCGACTTCGTCATCGTCGGCTCAGGGCCCAACGGTGCCAGCCCGCACCACGAGCTGTCGGACCGCGTCGTGCAGGAGCGCGAGCCGATCGTGGTCGACATCGGGGGCCAGATGCCCGACGGCTACTGCTCGGACTCCACGCGCGTCTACGCCATCGGCGAGCCTCCGGCGGGCTTCCTGAAGTACTACGAGGTGCTCAGGCGGGCCCAGCAGGCCGCCTGCGACGCCGTGCGCCCCGGGGTGCCGTGCGAGGCGGTCGACGCCGCCGCGCGAGAGGTGATCACGGCCGAGGGCTACGGCGACTACTTCATCCACCGCACCGGTCACGGCATCGGCCTGGAGACCCACGAGGAGCCCTACATCGTCACGGGCAACGCCGAGCCGCTGGCGCCCGGCTTCGCCTTCTCCGTCGAGCCGGGCATCTACCTGCCGGGAGCCCACGGCGCCCGCATCGAGGACATCCTCGTCTGCACCGACGAGGGCGGCGAGCGGGTCAACCACCGCCCTCGCGAGCTGGTGGTCGTCTAGGGCGGAGCGGACCTCTCCGACGTCGGAGAGGTCCGCGCGCCGGTGACCGGCCGCACGGTCCCGGCGGCGGTCCGAGCCGAAAGCGTGTCGGCTACCGGCCGGGACGCCGTGTCAGAGCCCGTAGGTCTCCAGCAGCCGCAGCCAGATCTCGCTGGCCGTGGGGAAGGACGGGACCGCGTGCCAGAGCCGTTCGAGGGGCACCTCGGCGACGACGGCGATCGTCGCCGAGTGCAGCATCTCGCCCACCGCCGGACCGGCGAAGGTCACCCCGAGCAGCACGCGGCGCCGCTCGTCCACGACGGCCTTGGCCCTGCCCCGGTAGCCGTCACCCTGCAGATAGGCCCCCGACACCCTGCCCAGGTCGTACTCGACCGTGCGGACGTCGAACCCCTCGGCGCGGGCCTGTGCCTCGGTCCGGCCGACCGAGCACACCTGCGGGTCGGTGAAGACCACCTGCGGCGCGCCGTACGCGTCCGCCACGTCGCGCAGGCCCGGCAGGTCGTCGGTTTCGCCCTTGGCCCGCGCCGCGATGACGTCGCCGCACACCCGTGCCTGGTACTTGCCCATGTGGGTGAGCAGGGCGCGGCCGTTGACGTCGCCCACCGCGTACAGCCAGTCGCCGGGGACGCCGGTCGCGCGCATGCTGTCGTCGACCTCCACCGAGCGCCCGGCCTCCAGACCTATGGTCTCCATGCCGAGGTCGCCGGTCGCCGGACGCCTGCCGGTGGCCACGAGCAGCTCGTCGCCCTCGACGGGCGGGCCCTCGGACAGGTGGACGGTCACGGGACCCCCGGGCGTGGGCCGCTCGACCTTCGTCACCTGGACGCCCGTGCGCACCGTGATGCCGGCCTCGGCGAACGACTCGGCCACCAGCTCACCCGCGAAAGGCTCCATCCTGCCGAGCAGCCCGCCACGCGCCAGCACCGTCGTCTCCCGGGCGCCGAGCCCGTGCATGGCCTGGGCCATCTCGCAGGCCACCACGCCGCCGCCCAGCACGACCAGCCGTCCAGGAACGCTCTTCGCGGCCGTCACCTCGTGGCTCGTCCACGGTGAGGCCTCCGCCAGGCCGGGAATCGGCGGGACGGCCGCGCCGCTGCCGGTGGCCAGCACGACCGCCCGCCGGGCGGTCAGCGTGCGGACCGAGCCGTCCTTCGCGGTGACCGCGACCCGTTTGGGACCGTCCAGCCGCCCGTGCCCGCGGACGAACTCCGCCGGCACGCTCTTGATCCACTCGACCTGGCCGCCGTCGTCGAGGTGGGCCACCGCCTCGTCGCGCCGGGCGAGCACGGCGGCGGTGTCGATCGGGCCCAGCGTCAGGCCGGGTACCCGGGAGACCTCGGCGGCCAGCTCCACCGGGCGCAGCAGCGCCTTGCTGGGGATGCACGCCCAGTAGGAACACTCGCCCCCGGCCAGGTTCCTCTCGACGATCGCGGCGGTCAGCCCTCCCTTGACCGCGCGGTCGGCGACGTTCTCGCCTGCGGGGCCCGCGCCCACAACCACCACGTCGAACTCGTCCGACACGACTTACCTCCCAGAGAGAACCGGCCCATCGACCGCGCGCCGCCTCCGGCGACGCCGGTCGTACCAGCTTCGCACCCCTCGGCCGGAGTCACGTCTTCAGGACCGCGGCGGGTCCGGGGCGGGCCGCCTCCGTGTGCGGACCCGTCCGGTCCTTTCCCCGGCTTTTCCGCTTCCGGCCTTGTCGTCCGTTCCGGTCGTTCCAGGTCGATCAGGGGGATGTGCGAAACGCGAGGTCAGCGGCGGCGGCCGCGCGCCTTGAGGGGGGTGAGGGGCAGCTCGGGGGCGGGCAGCGGGGCGGCTCCCGTGCCGGGCACCGTGCCGAACCCCTCGCCCTCCATCCACTCCTGCCGGAACCCGGCGATCTCCTCGTGGCTGCGGCCGACGAAGTTCCACCACATGACGATCCGCTCCTCGAACGGCTCGCCGCCGAGGAGGAGCAGCCGCCCGGCCCCCTCGGCGCTCACGGTCAGCTCCGAGCGCCCGCTGCCCAGGTAGAGCAGCGGGCCGGGGGCGAGATCCGTCTCGCCGACCCGTATGGTGCCGGACAGGGCCAGTACGGCGTACTCGAAGCCGGGACGGAGCGGGACCGAGGTCCCGGCGCCCGCCTCCAGTGTCATCTCCGCCCCGACCAGCGGGGTGTGGACCGTCGCCGGGGAGGTGACACCGCCCAGCTCGCCCATGATGACGGTCACCGTGACGCCCGGTGACGACGCCGCGGTCAGCGTGGGCAGCGCCGGGTGGTGCTCGAAGGCCGGGGCGGTCTCGCGGGCGGCGGAGGGGAGCGCCACCCACAGCTGGACCCCGTGCAGTACGGCCTCGGCCGGAGACTCCTCCGCGTGGGAGATGGCCCGCCCGGCGGTCATCAGGTTGAGCTGGCCCGGTCTGATCAGCTGCTCGCTGCCGAGGCTGTCGCGGTGCAGGACCTCGCCCTCCACGAGCCAGCTGACGGTCTGCAGGCCGGTGTGCGGGTGCGGGGGGACGTGCATCGTCGCCCGCTCGGGACCGTAGTGGTCGATGAAGCACCACGCGCCGATCATCCTGACGTCCCGGTTCGGCAGGGTCCTGGTGACCTTCATCGCCCGGGGCCCGCCCAGCACCACGTCCCGGCCGGTCAGCAGCTCGTTCACCGGTCTCGCCGACACGTCCGCGAGGCCGCCGCAGGCCGACTCCCGCGGATCCGTTTCCAGGTTGCTCATTTTGCGAATGTACGGTGCGATCCGGTCCCGCCGGGTACGGGGTGGCACAATTCCCGGGTGAGGATCATGTGCGTGGTCGGCGCCCGGTTCCGGTATCTTTCGTCCACCCCACCGGTCGCCCACCGCCCTGGTGGGACGGACATCGTGTGAAGTGAGAGGCCGCATGACCACCGAGACACCTCCGAGCGGATCTCGGAAGAGCCGATGGAGCGCGCAGACGTGGTTCAACGTCGTGCTGCTCGCCATGACCCTGTTGCTCGGGCTGTCGGCGATCGTCGGTGCCACGGTCCTGCGGAACGCGGCGGCCGCGTCCACCAGGCTGATCGACCACATCTCGGTGGGCAGGATCCAGGCCGAACGCCTGCAGGCGACCCTGCTGAACCAGGAGACCGGGGTGCGGGGCTTCGTCCTCACCGGCAAGGAGGAGTTCCTGCAGCCGTACGTGGACGGGCGGCGCGACGAGCTCGCCGTGTCGGCGCAGATCGGGCAGCTGGCGCCGGGCGCGGAACCGCTGCTCGCGCTCCAGGAGGTGGAACGGCTGGCCGCCGAGTGGCGGACCCGCTACGCGGAACCGATGATCGCCAAGGTCAGGGACGAGAGTCCGAAGAGCGTCAGCGCCGAGCAGTCGGAGGAGAGCAAGCGCTCCTTCGACGCCGTCAGAAAGGCGATCGACGCCCAGAACACCGCCTGGGGCCAGGCGAGGCAGTCGGCCCGTGCCGATCTGGAGGCCGCCCACTCGGTCAGGGACGCCACCTTCTTCGGCATCCTGGCCGCTTTCCTGATCACCATCATCACGGTGGCGGTGCTGCTGAGAATCGCGGTGTTCGGCCCTCTGGCCCGTCTGCGCGAGGCCTCCCGCAGGGTCACCATGGGGGACTTCGCGCACCACGTGGACACCGGTGGCCCCGCCGACCTCGCGGAGCTGGCCGACGACATGGAGGCGATGCGCGGGCGTATCGTCAACGAGCTGGAGGAGGCACGCGGCTCCCGGCTGCGGATCGCGGCCCAGGCCGAGGAGCTGAAGCGCTCCAACGCGGAGCTGGAGCAGTTCGCCTACGTGGCCTCACACGACCTGCAGGAGCCGCTGCGGAAGATCGCCTCCTTCTGCCAGATGCTCCAGCAGCGGTACGCCTCCCAGCTCGACGAGAGGGCCAACACCTACATCGACTTCGCCGTGGACGGCGCGAAGCGCATGCAGGTGCTCATCAACGAGCTGCTGACCTTCTCCCGGGTGGGCCGGATCACCAGGGAGCCCGTCGAGATGGACCTGAACGACGTGATCGACAGGGCTCTGTCCAACCTCTCCGCGGCGGTGGAGGAGTCAGGGGCCGAGATCGAGGTCGGTGAGCTGCCCGCCGTCGTCGGTGACCGGACCCAGTTCGTGATGCTCTGGCAGAACCTGATCGGCAACTCCCTGAAGTTCCGCGATCCCGACCGCGCGCCCCGGGTCACGATCGAGTCCGAGCGGATCGACGGGGATGTACGGATGACCGTCACCGACAACGGCATCGGCATCTCGCCCACCTTCGCCGAAAAGATCTTCATCATCTTCCAGCGGCTGCACCAGCGGGACGCCTACGAGGGCACGGGGATCGGCCTGGCGCTCTGCAGGAAGATCGTGGAGCAGCACGGCGGCACGATCAGGCTGGACACCGAGTACGACGAGGGCGCCCGTTTCGTCATCACGCTCCCCGCCGAGGCCGTCGAGCCGGAGCGGCAGGAGGATTCTTCGGAGATCACGGTTGGGACCGTGCCGTGACACACGGACGGCGCGCGCCGACCCGAATGCCGTTACCGTTTACCGGATGGAGGAGATCGACCGTCGTATCGTCACATTGCTGGCCGGGGACGGCCGGATGAGCTTCACCGATCTCGCCAGGGAGACCGGGCTCTCGGTGTCGGCGGTGCACCAGCGGGTGCGCCGGCTGGAGAAGCGCGGGGTGCTGCGCGGGTACGCCGCGCTGGTCGACTACGACGCCATCGGGCTCCCGCTCACCGCGTTCGTCTCCATCAAACCGATCGACCCGGCCGCCGCCGACGACGCACCGGAGCGGCTGGCCCACCTGAGCGCCGTCGAGGCCTGTCACAGCGTGGCCGGGGACGAGAGCTACATCCTCAAGGTGCGGGTGGCCTCGCCCATCGCGCTTGAGGAGCTGCTGAACCAGATCCGCACCGCCGCCAACGTCTCCACCCGCACGACGGTCGTGCTCAGCACGCCGTACGAGCATCGGACCCCTGAGCCGGCGGGGCAGGACGAGGGGAAGCCCGAGGAGCGCGCCTGACCTTTTCCCGCCGGGTCCGGGGAGAGGTCGCCCCGGACGGGCTCGTCCTCTCGGGTGAGGAGCGGGCTCGCGAGGGGCCGCCGGGGGTTCTTCCGGGCACGGTGACCGGCTCGCTCTCCCTTTTGGGAGGTTGTTCGTGATTTGCCGAGGTGAGGCAATTGATCCAAGCTGGACGGGTGCCTCCCAGAAAGATCATTATTGACTGCGACCCGGGAATCGACGACGCGCTGGCGCTCGTCCTCGCCCACGGGAGCCCTGAGCTGGAGATCCTGGGGATCACCACGGTCGGCGGCAACGTCGAACTGGCCAGGACCACCGACAACGCGCTGCGGCTCCGCGAGTTCCTCGGGTTCGGCGAGGTGCCGGTCGTCGCGGGCAGCGCGGGCGCCCTCCTGCGCCCCCGGGTGGACGCGGCCGACGTGCACGGGGGTTCGGGCCTCGGGAACGCGCTGCTGCCCGCGGCGTCGCTCCCGCCGGCCGCCGGGCACGCGGCCGACTTCATCATCGAGACGCTCAGGGCAGACCCGGGCGAGGTGACCCTGGTCGCGATCGGCCCGCTGACCAACGTGGCGCTCGCCGTACTCAGGGAGCCCGCGGTCGTGAACTGGGCGCGGGGGCTCACGATCCTCGGCGGGTCCTACACCAGGGGCAACTTCTCTCCCGCGGCCGAGTTCAACATCGCCGCCGACCCCGAGGCCGCCGCGATCGTCTTCGGGGCGGGCTGGACGGTGACCATGATCGGTCTCGACGTGAGCCGCGGCGCCGTGACCACGGAGGCGGTGGCGGAGCGCATGGCGGCGATGGGCAGGCTCGGCACCGATCTGCTCCTGCCGTGCGTGCGGTTCTACGGCATGATCACCGCCGAGGGCGGCCCCGCGATCCACGACGCCTGCGCGATCGCCCACCTGATCGATCCGTCGCTCATCACCCTCGAGCCCGCCGTCGTGGACGTCGAGACGGCGGGCCGCTTCACCGCCGGGATGACCGTGACCGACTTCGCCCTCCGGGGCCGCGTTCCCAACGCCCTGGTCGGCACCTCCCTCGACGTGGGCCGCTTCTGGGACCTGCTGCTGACCGTCTACGCCGGAGTCGCCGAGTCCATCGAGCCTTGGCCAGGCCGCTCCGGGAACGGAACCCTCAGGGGATGATCCTGCGACGGCGGAGGTCGCCGAGGATGTCCAGGAACATCGCCTCGGTGTCGACGTACTCGTGGAAGCCGAAACGCCGGGCCTTGGAACCGTCGGCGAAGAAGTCGTAGTCCCAGGAGAACACGGCGTCGCCGAAGGCCCAGGAGGACACCTCCGCGTACGGGTGCGGTTCCAGTCCGTACCTCTCGGTCATGGCCTCCCACAGCGGTCCCTTGTCGGCCATGACGACGTCAAGCGAGATCGGCAGGGGAGGTGCCACCTCCAGGTCGAAGAACCTGGCGATCTTCGGCCACATGTCGTTCCAGCGGAAGAGGTCGCCGTTGTTGACGTTGAACGCCTGGTTGGCGCAGCGCTCGTCGGTCGCCGCCCAGACGGTCGCCCTGGCCAGCAGTCCCGCGTCGGTCATCTCCAGCAGTGTGTCGTAGGCACCCGGTCTTCCCGGGAAGCGCAGGGGCAGGCCCAGTTCCTTCGAGATCGCGCCGTACACCGCGAGCACCATGGCCAGGTTCATCGGGTTGCCGAGGGCGAAGCCGCACACCACGGACGGGCGGATCGCCGTCCACGTCCATCCCGAGCCCTTCTGCCGCTCCTCCAGGAAGTTCTGCTGGTCGACGTTGAACTCGGGTGGCATGTGGTGCGGGTCGCTCTCGCGGGCCGGGGTCTTGAAGGGACCCAGGTGCGCGCCGTAGACCTTGTATCCCTGCATGAGGCTGACGTGCCGCAGGCCTGTTGCCACCGGTTCGACCGCGTCGACGACGTTGACGAGCATGGCGAGGTTGGGCGGGACGAGCTCGGCCCAGGTCGGCCGATCCTGATAGGCGGCGTAGAAGATGTGGGTCACCTCGGTGAGCTCGCCGAGCTTCTTGGCGCAGTCGTCCCGGTCGAGCAGGTCGACCCGTATGTGGCGGACCCGTCCCGTGCTCTCCCCGCCGCGGCGCGACAGGCCGATCACGTCCCAGTCGCCGAGTGTCGCGAGGTGGTCCACCAGGTTGCGGCCGATCACCCCCTGGGCGCCGACGACGAGGGCGACCTTGGGTTGGCTGCTCATTGTTCTTCTCCCGATCGGTACGGATGGGCAGGCACGCGGTCACGCTCCCGTGCCGGTTCCGTGCGATCCGATCCTGCACGCCTCCCGTTCCATGAGTCCAAGGCTTGTTTCTTGTCGCGGTCATGAACATCACTTATGGCAGCCGTTGTGATCCGGCGGCGTCCCGACGCTCGCGTCACATAATTCAAAGTTATGATTTATGTGTCTCTGATAATTTTTATGCATGCTGAGCCTGCGGCAACTCGAATACCTGGCGGCCATCGTCGACCATGGCTCCTTCACGCGGGCCGCCGAGATCCTCCACGTCACGCAACCGGCCCTGTCACACCAGATCCGGGCGCTGGAGCGGTCGGTCGGTGCCCCGCTGCTCGAACGGCTCCCCAGGGCCGTCCGCCTCACGGCGGCCGGGCGCGCGATGCTCCCCCACGCGCGGGCCGCCCTGGCCGACGCGGATCGCGCCCTGTCGGCCGTACACCGGACGACCGGGCTGGCCGGGGGAGAGCTGAGACTGGCGACGGTCTACTCGGTCAGCCTGGGCGTGTTGCCCGCCGCGTTGCGCGCCTGGAGCGGTCTCCATCCCGGGGTCGACGTCAGGCTGTTCGAGCACCGCCACGCAGACGAACTGGCGGAGGCGATGGCGAGTGGGCAGGCCGACCTCGCGGTCGGTCCCCGGCCCGCGTCCTGGGCGGGGCCGGTGCGCGCGCTCGGTATCGAGGAGTTCGTCGTAGCCGTCTCCTCCGGCGATCCACTCGCGTCCGACGGGGCGTCCTCGGTGGACCTGAGCGACCTGCGTGACCGCCGCTGGGTTCATTACGCCCCCGGCAACGGCCTGGCCGACATCATGGACCGCGCCTGCTCAGAGGCCGGGTTCCAGCCCAGGATCGCGGTGCGCACCGAGCAGACGGCGTCTGCCCCGACCCTCGCGGCCGCCGGTCTCGGACCCGCCCTCATCCCCGCCAACATCGTGCCCGGGCAGTACGAGGGCCGCGTTCTTCGGCCGAGGCCCGCCGTGACCAGGGTCCTCACCGCCTACGCGTGCACCGGGTTCGACGCCCTCGGCGGGGCCTTCCTCACCCTGCTCGCCGAGAGTGCGGCGGCCATCCTCCTTCCCCCTCCGCCGGACACCCCCCCTGCTCTCTGAGCGTTCGGGCTTCCCGCACACGGCGGCCCGCGCCGGGAGACGTGGGCCGTGCGCGGCGCGATGTCACCTCGTCATGCCAGGCCGCCCGGGAGCGTCATGTCAGGGTGTGGAAGTGGGCCCGCAGCCGGGCCCTGGCCTCCTCGGTGGCGCCGAGGGCGTCCAGGCCCAGCAGGGCGGCGCCCATGATGGGCGCGACGTCGGAGACGATCGGCTTGGCCTGCGGGGCGTGCTCGGCGAAGCCTCGCTCCAGCAGCTCGCTCATCAGCGGGTCGCGGGCGGTGAGGACGCCTCCGCCCAGGACCACCTCCGTGGGGACGGAGAGCAGGTCCAGGCGTCGCATCGCGACCACCGCGAGCACGACCACCTCCTCGGCCATCCGCGTCACCAGCGATCGGGCCACCGCATCACCCCGGTTCGCGGCCGCCATCAGCGCCGGGACCAGCTCGTTCAGCCTGCCGTAGGGCAACTCGCCGAAGTGGATGGCGAGGGACACCTCCTCGACGGTCCGGGTGCCGAAGTGCTCGCGGACCGCGGCGGCCAGCGCGCTGGCCGGGCCCCGGCCGTCCTCGGCGCGCACGGCGTGCCAGAGTGTCTCCTCGCCGAGGCCGAGACCGCCACCCCAGTCGCCGGTGATCCGTCCCAGCGCGGGGTATCTCGCCACCTCCCCCGAGGAGGAGACCGCCACCGCGTTCACCCCGGCGCCGCAGACCACGGCCACCCCCGCGGGCCCGGAGGCCCCGGCGCGCAGCAGAGCGAAGGTGTCGTTGCCGACGGTCGCCCGCCTGCCGTACCCCCGGGAGAGGATCTCCGCGCGGAGAGCCTCCTCCTCGACGGGCAGGTCCGCGCCCGCCACGTAGGCGGCCACGTGGTCGGCGTACGGTGTGACCGTGCCCGGGCCGAGTGCGGAGCGCACGGTGTCGCCGATCACGTCGATCGCGACGCCCACCCCCGTGGTCTGCGGCTGGAAGGCGCCGCCGCGTCCGGTGGCGAGGACCGAGCCGTCCTCCGCGACCAGCGCGACGTCGGTCTTGCTGTTGCCGCCGTCGACCGCCAGGACCGTTCTCACGCGGTCGCCCAGGACAGGTGCCCGCGGTTGGCCTCGACCAGGCGCCTGGCCAGGTCGCCGGAGAGCGAGGCCTGGCCGATCAGCGGGTGGGCGAGCAGCGCGTCGGCGACGCGGTCCTCGCCGCCGTGCAGCGCGGCCTCCAGCGCCAGCGTCTCGTACGCCGTGACGTGGGCGATGAGCCCTGCGAAGAGGGGCTCCACCGGGTCGACGGGCAGTGCGGCCGCGCCCGCCGAGGTGATCGTGGCCGGTACCTCGATGACCGCCTCGTCGGGCAGGAACGGCAACGTGCCGTCGTTGCGCAGGTTGACCACCTGGGTGTCGCCGCGGTCGCCGGTCAGCGAGGCGATCAGCGCCACCGCCGCCTCGGAGTAGAAGGCCCCGCCGCGCTCGCCCAGCAGCTCGGGCTTGGTGTCCACGGCGGGGTCGGCGTACAGCTCAAGCAGTGTCGCCTCCATCGCCGCGACCTCGGCCGCGCGTGACGGTCTGGTGCGTTGCTCCTCCACCACCAGGTCGTGCTCGTAGAAGTAGCGCAGATAGTAGGAGGGCACCACGCCCAGGCGGCGGATGAGCGCGGCGGGCAGGCCGACGTCCCCGCCGATCTCCTCGGCGTGGCTCTCCAGCAGCTTGGGCAGCACGTCCACCCCGTCCAGGTGGACGGCCCGCTCCCAGGTGAGGTGGTTCAGACCGACATGACCCAGCGAGATCCTCGCGGGGGCCACGCCCAGGGTGGCGGCGAAGCGACGTTGGAAGCCGATGGCCACGTTGCACAGGCCGATGGCCCGGTGCCCTGCCTCCAGCAGCGCCCTGGTGACGATGCCGACCGGATTGGTGAAGTCGACGATCCAGGCGCCGGGCGCGTGCCTTCTGACCTTCTCCGCGATGTCCAGCACCACCGGCACCGTGCGCAGCGCCTTGGCCAGCCCACCGGCGCCGGTCGTCTCCTGGCCGACGCAGCCGCATTCCAACGGCAGCGTCTCGTCCACGTTGCGCGCCGCCTGGCCGCCGACGCGCAACTGCAGCAGGACCGCGTGCGCTCCGGTGACGCCCTCCTCGACCGAGGTGGTCGCGACGACCGTGGCCGGGTGCCCGGCCCGCGCCAGCATCCGGCGCGCCATGCCGGACACCGACTTCAGCCGCCGGGTGTCCGGATCGACCAGCGCTACCTCGCTCAGCGGCAGCTCGTCGCGCAGCCGTGCGAAACCGTCGATCAGCTCCGGCGTGTATGTCGAACCGCCTCCGACAACGGCGAGTTTCACCCTTTTACTCCTGTCAGCGTGACGCCCTCGATGAAGACCTTCCGGGCGAAGAGGAAAACGACGATCAGCGGGGCCATGACGGGCAGGGGCGTCACCTCGGTGGGGTTCCACCGCACACCGCGAGGTGCTCGCGAGGACATCGGCCCGGGAAAGAGCGTCCGGTTCTCCTTCGCTGTGGCCGTTGTGCGGGTGGTCAGGGGGGTCGGGGCGAAGGTGGGAAGGCGTCGGTGCACGACGGCTGCCTCCTGATGGCGGTGGATCCGGGCGAGTTGCCGGGGAGTTCCGTGCGAGGTTTCGTACGAGGTGGGGAGGGCAGCCGAGGGCAGGGAGGGTCAGGAGGGGACGGTGGAGCCGAAGACCTCGTGACGGGCGGTCGCGAGGGCGAGGTCGAGCGCGCCGGCGAGGACGGGGTTGCCCTCGACGGTCGACAGCAGCAGCGGGGGCCGGGGGATGGTGAGCGCGTGAAGTTCGTGTTCGACGAGCTCACGCAGGGTGTCGCCGCCGGAGAGGAGGGTTCCGCCGGTCAGCACGATGATCTCGGGGTCGACGACCGAGGTGATCGAGGCCAGTCCGACGGCCAGCCGGGAGGCGATGTCGCGTAGCCCCGCGCGGGCGTCGTCGGCACGCCTGCCGGTGGAGGTGGAGGCCCGCACGGCGTTCAGCACCGCCTGCGCGGGCGTGGTGCCGCGCACGCCGTACGATCTGAGGATCTTGAGTACCGCCGGGCCGCCGGTCAGGGCCTGGTAGCCGTGGTTGGCGTAGCGGCCGGTGTCCCTGGCGGTCGGGGCGCCGGGGGTGGGCATGTAGCCGACCTCCCCGGCGCCGCCGGTGGCGCCCCGGTGCAACCGGCCGCCGAGGACCAGTGCGGCGCCCAGACCCTCGTCGGCCCAGAGCAGCACGAAGTCGCTGTGCCCGCGGCCCACGCCGTGCGCCTGCTCGGCCTGGGCGACGAGGTTGACGTTGTTCTCCACGGAGACCGGCACGCCGAGGCCGTCGCCGAGGGTGCGGACCAGGTCGGGGATGTGCCAGCCGGGCATGTCCTTGCTGGTGGCGTACGCCATCTTTCCCGTGCCGGGGTCGATCGTGCCCTGCACACCGATGACCACGCGCCGCAGTGCCGCGGGGGCTTTCGCGCCCTGCAGCGCGGCACGGACCCGCTCCAGCGCGTCGCCGCCGGAGCGGCCGGAGCTGGGCAGGTGGTGCTCGCCGGTCACGGTGCCGGTGATGTCGGCGACCCTGACGTCGATGCCCGCGCGTGTGACGTCCAGCGCGGCGACGTGCGCGGCGGCGGGGTTGAGCCGGTAGACCTCGGCGGTGCGGCCGGGCAGCCCCTCGCGGATGCCGTCGAGCATGACCAGGCCCGCCTCCTGGAGGCGGATGAGGAGCTGCGAGGCGGTGGGCTTGGACAGGCCGGTGAGGGCGCCGATCTCCGGGCGGGTCAGCGGGCCGCGCTCCAGCAGCGCTTGCAGGGCGGCCCGGTCGTTGATCGCGCGCAGCAGGCTGGGGGTGCCGGGCGTCGGCTGGGTCACTGGTCCTCCGCGTACGTCCTCGCGTCCACCTGTGAGGCGAAGTTAGGAAAGTTTCCTAACTTCGAGTGAAGTTAAGGAACCCAACGGATTCTCGTCAAGCGGGCAGGGGAGGCCGCAATCAAGCTGTGATGACGGCGGGGTGGGTAAACTTCTCGACGGACCTGCTAGGGTGATGGTTTGTCATAACAACCAGTGCAATGGCCCGGAGTATCCCATTACTAGTAACGATAATGGAGCGACGGCAACCCGTCAAATCGAGCTGGCCAGGGAGCAGGAGTATGTTTCCCGCCTTTATGCCCGGCTTGATCTGCTGCGCGAGCGCACTCAGCGACAGCTGGACAGTGTTCTCGCGCAGGGCGGAAGTGGCGGCACGCACCAGAACCGCTCCGAGCGCGACAGCTTCGCGGGGATGTACGCCGAACGCCTGGGCCGTCTGTGGGCGGTCGAGAACGGCCTGTGCTTCGGCCGGCTCGACAACGCCGACGACACCTCACTCTACATAGGCCGCATCGGCATGGCCGACGACGACCAGCGCCGGATGCTGATCGACTGGCGGGCGCCGGTGGCGCAGCCCTTCTACGGCGCCACTCCCGCGGCCTCGATGGGCGTCACCCGGCGCAGGCACCTGCAGACCAAGGGTCGTACGGTGATCGGGATCGACGACGACCTCCTCGACCTCGACAGCCTCACCGAGGAGGACGTGGCCACCCTCAACGGGGAGGCCGCGCTGCTGGCCTCCCTCGGGGCCAAGCGCACCGGCCGGATGCGTGACATCGTGGCCACCATCCAGTCGGAACAGGACCGCATCATCCGCTCCGACCTCAACGGGGTGCTGGTCGTGCAGGGCGGTCCCGGCACCGGTAAGACCGTGGTCGCGCTGCACCGCGCCGCCTACCTCCTCTACACCCACCGGGAGAAACTGGCCCGCAGGGGCGTGCTCATCCTCGGTCCGAACCTGACCTTCCTGCGCTATATCGAGCAGGTGCTGCCCTCCCTGGGCGAGACCGACGTGCTGCTGTCGACCGTCTCCGAGCTGTACCCGGGGGTCGTCCCCCGCCGCAGGGAACGTGCGGAGGTGGCCGCGGTCAAGGGGGACGCCCGGATGGCCCAGGTCGTCGCGCGGGCCGTGCGCGAGCGGCAGCGGGTGCCGCGCAAGCCGATCGAGATCAAGCTCGACCGCTACACCCTCAAGCTGGAGGGAAACGTCCTGGAGGCCGCCCGCAGTCGGGCGGCCCGCTCCAAGAGGGCGCACAACGAGGCCCGCGCGGTCTTCGTCCGCCACCTGCTCAACGCGCTCGCCCGGCAGGCCGCCAGGCAGCTCGGCAAGGGGATGATCGACGACGACGAGCTGGCCGACATCCGTGAGGACCTTCGCACCGAGCGGCCCGTCAAGGCGGCACTGAACCGGCTGTGGCCCTACGTCACCCCGCAGCAGCTCCTGATCGGGCTGTTCACCTCCCGCGAGCGCCTCGACCACGCCGCGTCCGAGTTCGGCGAGGCCGAGCGGGAGCTGATGCTGCGCGAGCCGCCCCGCAAGGGGGAGGACTGGTGGTCGGAGTCCGACGTACCGCTCCTGGACGAGGCCGCCGAGTTGCTCGGTGACATCGACCCCGCCGTGCTGCGGGCCGGAGCGTGGATGGCCGAGGAGGAACAGGCCGCGCAGCGTGCCGCCGCGCTCGACGAACGACAGCACCAGCTCGCCTACGCCAAGGAGGTCCTGGAGCTGACCGGCCTGTCCGACATCATGGACGCGGAGAGGTTCGCCGCCCGTCACCTCGGTGACGACGTCTTCCTGACCACCGCCGAGCGCGCGGCGGCCGACCGCACCTGGGCCTTCGGGCACGTCATCGTCGACGAGGCGCAGGAGCTGTCGCCGATGGACTGGCGCATGCTGATGCGCCGCTGCCCGACGCGGTCGATGACGATCGTCGGCGACCTGGCCCAGACCGGTTCGTCGGCCGGGGCGCGCTCCTGGGGGCGGGTTCTGGATCCGTACGTGGCGGGACGCTGGCGTGAGGAGACCCTCAGCGTCAACTACCGCACCCCGGCCGAGCTGATGGCCGTGGCCGCCGACGTGCTCACCCTGGTGGATCCGGCGCTGAGCGCCCCGGCCTCGGTGAGGGAGACGGGGGCGCGGCCGTGGGCGGCCTCCCCGACGGCCTCCCTCACCGAGGTCGTCAAGGCCGAGGTCGTCGAGGGCGGGCGGCTTGTCGTGATCGTCCCCGAGTCGCGCGCCGAGGAGTTCGGGACGATCGTGGTCCGCTCCGTCGACGGCGCGGTGGCCGGACCGGGAGCGGCGGCCCTGGACGCGCAGGTGGCGGTGCTGACCGTCGCCGAGGCCAAGGGGCTGGAGTTCGACGCGGTCGTCGTGGTCGAACCGGAGCTGATCCTGGGCGAGTCCCCGCGCGGGGCGAGCGATCTTTATGTGGCCTTGACCCGCGCCACCCAGCGGCTTGGCGTCGTGCACGACGGCCCGCTTCCCGGTGCCCTCGTTCGACTTGAGCGACATCGGATCACATGAGAGCATTGACGGCTCTCGTCGATCATGTCCCAGCTGCGAAAACTTGATGTTTCCGCTGTTAGTGACACGGTTGACATCTGCGCTGGGCTCGGTAGTTTGCTGCCCAGTCCAGCACGGGACTGGCCGGTCGGCCGCTTTTCGACATAGCAGTCTCCTGCGCCCGTGACGGGGGTTTCCCCCGTCCGTACAGCCAGGCGCAGGGCCTGCAGTCCGTCGAGGCGGGGCACTCCTTCCGGGCGGGGGGTTGGACCCAGGAGGGGTCCGGGCACCCAGTAGACAACGGCAATCCGCGCTCGCCGCCGACGGGACGGAACCGGTCCGAAGGGTCGTCCGGGCCCTCTTCCCGCTCCCGTGCGAGCGCCGCAAGCGTCGGGGCGGCCCGGGGTGTCCATCGACATCCCGGGTCGCCCCGTTGCCGCGTCTGGAGTCTGCTTATCGTGGTTTTGCTGGGTTTGAAGTGCTTTGGTGTTGTTTCTGATTAATGTGGCGGAGAACTTTTGGGGGCGTGCCTGCTGGACGGTAGCGTTCCGGCTAGCAAGACCGGTCAGGAAGGCCAGACGTCAACCGCCGCACGACATCGCAAGGAGCCTCGCCCGTGGTGCAGGACAAGACGGCCGCTCCGGTACCGGAGCGGCCCGCGCGGGGCGTTCCCGCGGGAGGTGCGGCGGCCGGTTCCGTGGCCGGCTTGGCGACCGGCCCCGCGAGGAGGGCGACCACCGGTTCGGTGGACGGCTCGGTGGAGGATGCCGCGGCCGTACCTGCGGCCGCTTCGGTAGACGGTGTCGCGGACGTCCCGCCCGGCGCGGAGGTTTCGTCCCCCGGGTCGCGCCTGGTGCCGCTCGCCCGGGCCGCGGGCGCGGTGGTCGGCGGTCTGCTGATGTTCCTCGCCTTCCCGCCGCTCGGGCTCTGGTTCCTCGCGCCGCTCGGCATGGCCTCGGCGATCCTGGCGGTACGTGGCACTCGCCCGCGCCGGGGCACGTGGCTCGGCCTCCTCACCGGGCTCGCCCTGCTGCTGCCCGCTCTGCACTGGGTGAGCCCGATCGGCACCGACGCCTGGCTGGGTCTGGTCGCCATGGAGAGCGCCTTCTACGCCGCATGGGGGACGGGCGTCGCCGTGGTGACCCGGTTGCGTCTGTGGCCGCTGTGGGGCGCCGCGCTCTGGGTGGCGGCCGAGTGGGCGCGGGGGCAGTTCCCCTTCGGTGGATTTCCCTGGGCGCGAGTGGCCTTCAGCCAGGGAGAGTCGATCTTCACCCCGTACGCCGCGCTCGGCGGGGCGCCGCTGGTGAGCTTCGCGGTGGCTTTGTGCGGTGGCCTGCTCGCCCTGGCGGCGCTGCGCTTTTTCCCGGCCCCGGCTCCGACCACAGCCCCGGCCCCGGCCCCGGCCCCAAGCACGGCCTCGGCTCAGGTTCCGACCCCGGCCGAGTCCCAAGGTTCGCTCTCGCGCAAGGATCGGCTCCCGGCCTCGGCCGAGGTTCCGCCCGAATCCTCCGGCTCTCCCGTGGTTCCCGGCTCCCGTCGTGCCCGGGACTCGCGCTGGGGGCGGGCACTGGCCCTGCCGCTCGCCGGGGCGCTGGCCGTGCCGGTCGCGGCCCTCGCCGTTCCCCGGTACGGCGACGAGGGCAGGAGCGTGACCGTCGGCGTCATCCAGGGCAACGTTCCCGGCCGGGGTATGCACCCGCTGGGCGACGAGCCCGCCGTGGTCCTCGGCAACCACACCCGGATGCTCCACCAGATGGCACGGGATGTGCGAGAGGGCAGGACACCCCGTCCCGACCTGGTCGTGCTGCCGGAGAACTCCACCGACATCGACCCGCTGCGCAACGAGTTCGCCCGGAGCGAGATCGACGCGGCGGTCAAGGACATCGGGGTGCCCGTCCTGGTCGGCGCCGTGGTCGGGATCGGGGAGAACAACCGGGCGACCCGCAGCATCGTCTGGGACCCGGTCACCGGCCCTGGCGCCCACTACGACAAGCAGCAGCTGGTCCCCTTCGGGGAGTTCACCCCGCTCCAGGGTCTCGTGCTCGCCCTGTTCGAGCGGGCCTCCCTGGTCGGCAAGCAGTCGGTGGCGGGCACCCGCGACGGCGACCTCAGGTTGGGTCCGGTGACCGTCGGCGCGATCAACTGCTACGAGGTGGCCTTCGACGGCATCGTGGGCGACACCGCCAGGACGGGTGCCACACCGTTGGTGGTGCAGACCAACAACGCCACCTACGCCCTGACCAACCTGCCGTCGCAGCAACTCGCCATGTCCCAGTTGCGGGCCGTGGAGCACAATCGGGCTGTGATCACTTCCGCAATTACTGGTATATCGGCATATGTGACCCCGAATGGTTCGATCGCCTGGCGTACCGGCGAGCTGGTTCCCGCCATGAACGTCCTGACCGTTCCGGTCAGGACCGCGCAAACCATCGCCACACGCGTGGGTGCGCTGCCCGAGTGGGCCTTGATACTTGTGGGTGCGGGTGCGGTGGCCACCGCCTGGCGGCGCCGGACGCCCGGTGCGGGGCACCTCGCGAACCGGGAGGACGATCAGCAGGTGGGAGACGCGTGATGGAGCGGATGCTTGGTCGGGTGCTCGTCATCGTCCCGACGTACAACGAGCGGGAGAACCTGCCGCTGATCACCCGGCGGCTGCGCGAGGCCGTCCCCGACGCCCACCTCCTGATCGCGGACGACGACAGCCCCGACGGCACGGGGGCGATCGCCGACAAGCTGGCGGCCGACGACGACCACGTCCACGTGCTGCACCGGCCGGGTGGCAAGCAGGGGTTGGGCGCCGCCTACATCGCGGGTTTCCACTGGGGTCTTGGGGAGGGGTTCGGCGTCCTCGTGGAGATAGACGCCGACGGATCCCACCAGCCGGAAGAGCTGCCCAAGCTGCTGGACGCGCTGGCCGAGGGGGCCGATCTGGCGATCGGCTCCCGGTGGGTGCCCGGTGGCAAGGTCGTCAACTGGCCGGTCTCGCGGGAGTTCCTGTCACGCGGTGCGAACGTCTACACCCGGCTGATGCTGGGCCTCCCGGTCCGGGACGCCACGGCGGGCTTCCGCGCCTACCGTGCCTCGGCCCTGGAGGAGATCAGCCTGCACGACGTCGAGTCGCGGGGCTACTGCTTCCAGGTGGACCTGACCCTGCGTACGGCTCGCGGTGGGATGCGCGTCACCGAGGTGCCCATCACATTCGTGGAGCGCACCGTCGGGGCGAGCAAGATGAGCCGCGGCATCGTGGTCGAGGCGCTGTGGCGGGTCACCGTCTGGGGTGTCACCGGCCTGCCCGCCCGCCTGCGCCGCCGCCGAGGTCGCTGACCCCTGGCCCCGCGGTCGCGCGACCGGCCGATCCTGGCCGCCCGCGCCGCTTCCGTGAGGCCGCCCCCGGCTCGGAGGGGAGCGCCGTCCTGAGAGTCGGCTGAGGACGGTGAGGACGGTGAGGAAACCGTCCACGCTGAGCGAACGCGGAACGCGCCGCCGCTCCGGGACGTTGTTCATGTCGTACGGCTGTCGCACGAGTTGAGGCGAAAAATGCGCATTCTGCTGTTCCTGACCTTTCTCGTGGTGCCGTTCCTCGAGATATGGGTGCTCATCCAGGTCGGTCAGCTCATCGGCGGGTGGCCCACGGTGGCCCTCCTGCTCGCCGGCAGCCTGCTCGGCGCCTGGGTCGTGCGCCGCGAGGGCCGCCGGGCCTGGCGCAGCCTCCAGGAGGCGCTGCAGAGCGGCCGGGCACCCGAGCGCGAGCTCGCCGGTGGCGGGCTGACCCTCGTGGGCGGCATGCTGCTGATCGCTCCGGGATTCCTCTCGGACGTCCTCGGTCTCCTGTGCCTGCTGCCGTTCACCCGGCCGATGGTCCGCGGGCTCGGATCCTGGCTTCTCGCCCGCCGGATCCGCACCCTCGTCGCCAGGAACGCGGGGGGTGCCGGGCTCGGCTCGCCGTTCGGCGCGGGCTCGCCCTTCGACGTGTTGCGCGACGGCGGGAGGCCCCCGGGTTCCGGGCCGGTCGTCCACGGCGAGGTCATCCGCGACGAGCCGGGTGACGCGGGAGGTCCAGGCGGGACCAAGGACTCCGACCGGGGGATCATCGGTCGCTGAGCGCGGCCAGGCGGCGCAGCGAGAGCCGGAACAGGGCCGCGTTCAGCGGTTTGATCACCCGCCAGCCGAGCCGCCCGGCCGCGCCGAACGGCACGTCGAGGTCCTCCTTCCAGACGATCGTGCTGCCGCCGCCCTCGCGGGGCAGCACGCGGAAAACCCCGGTGCCGCGCACCAGTCGTCCGGTGTGGCGGACTCCCACGCTCCTCGGCGGATCCCACTCGGTGATCTCCATGGTGTCGAGGAACCCGGCCGGTCCCACCCCGCTGAAGGCCTCCAGACGGCTCCCGGTGCCGCGACCGTCCCCGGCGGTGACGCGCGCCCGGGTCAGGACCATCCACTCGTGGTGCCTCGGCCAGTCGGTCAGGACCGAGAACACCTGCTCGGGCCGGGCGTGCGCGTCCACGGAGACGCTGATGTGGGAACGGGTCATCCCCGGTTCCTTCCCCGTCTCCGCCGGCCGACCCTCCGGACACCTCGCCGTGCCCCTGTGCCCGTGAGATCCTGCCGTGGACGATGACGGGCGCCGACGAAGGTGATGGAGAATCCCGTTTTTCTTCTTTTTAGGTCGGGATTTAGTGTGATTGTGGACCGTGAGGGTGTGAAGACGTGACGCACGGCGCGCCCGGGACGGTTCGCGGCGGGAAGAACGACACCGGGAGAGTGTGGAGAGGGGCGGGTTCGCGATGACCGCGTTCGCACAGGGAGCCGGCCTGGTCGAGGTCAGGCCGGTCGGCTGGAACGACGCGGCGGCCGTGGCGCTCCGCGGAGCGATGACGGAGGAGATGGACGCCCGCTACGCCGACCTGCTCGCCGTCATCGGCCTCGTGCCCGATGGCATGAACGTCGAGCCGGAGACCGTCGCCTACACCGGGGTCGCCTATGTGGCGGAGGGCGTCGCGGTCGGGCACGTGGCGTTGCGCAGGCTCGGTGGCGACCTGGAGCTCAAGCGGATGTTCGTGACCCCGTCCCATCGGGGCACCCGCGTGGCGCGGGCCCTGCTGGCCGCCGCCGAGGACGCCGCCCGCGCGCTGGGCGCGCCCCGGGTCGTCCTGCAGACCGGTCCCCGCCAGCCGGACGCGGTGAGGATGTACGAGAGGGAGGGCTACACGCCCGTCCCGGTCTTCCCGCCCTACGACCGTCTCCCGGGCTCCCTCTGCTTCGAGAAGCCTCTTTGATCCGCCCTTTCGCTCGCGGCGAAGGGCGGCTCTCCGGGGCGCCGGGGCCGGGCCGGGCCGGTGCCCGGACACGGGTTCGCCGGCCCGGCCGAGGGGACGGCCGGACCGGCGAGGTGCTCGCGGGAGTCTAGGACGCCGCGTGCTCGGGACTGTCGACGTAGATCCGACCGAAGTCGACCGCCGGGGCGAATCCGGCGAAGTTGCGCTGGACCTCGGCTTTCTCCGCCGCGTTCGGGTTCGCGTTGGTACAACTCGTACCCGCGCTCGCACCGGACATCAGGTCCGTGCACCGGCCGGTACGCCGGTCGGGCAGGCCCAGGATGTGGCCGATCTCGTGGGCGGCGATCCGCAGTGGGTTGTGACCCTCCGCGGTCGCCTGACGGCCCATCCACACGGTTCCGCGGCCGAGGCTGGTGGGCTGCGCACGGGGCCAGCCGTTGTCGGCGAGCACCACGAAGTCCGCGGGGCTGCCGGCCACCAGTCGTACGTTCGAGACGCTGGAGTTCCAGATCTGGGCCGCCTGGTCGACGGCGGATCGGAACTCCGCGGCCCTGCTCGCGTCATACCTGAGCACGCGAACCGCTGCCGTGCGGGCGTCCGCCGCGTGGGCGGGCGCGGCCTGGGCGGGGGTGACCGTCACCAGGAAGGCCAGCCCCAGGATGAGGGCGACGCAGGAGCGAATGATCCTTGACATTTCTGGCGGGCCTCCTCGGCCATCGGGGGGTTGCTCACGGGGAGCAGGCTGGTGAGGAGGCGAGATCAGCCGGTGACGAGTGTCAGCCCGTACGCAGAGAGGATCTCGTTGACCGGCTGGTGGTAGGTGGTGCCGCCGATGGAGCAGTTGCCCGAACCACCGGAGGTGACGCCCTGTGCCTGGTTGCCGGAGATGAAGGAGCCGCCGGAGTCGCCTGGCTGGGCGCACGCGCTGGTGCGGGTCAGGCCGCTCACCGTGCCCTGCGCGTAGGTGACGCTCGCGTTGTGCTGCTGGATGGTGCCGCAGCGCCAGCCCGTGGTGGAGCCGGAGCGGCAGATCGAGGAGCCGACCGAGGCCTGGGTGGAGCCGCGGACGACCACGTTGGCGCCGCCGGAGCCGCGGACCCAGGGCCGCGGAGTGTGACCGGGGGTGGCGACCCAGGCGTAGTCGTTACCGGGGAACGACGAGCCCTGGAAGGTGCCGGACGGGCTGGTGGTGGTGTTGCCCGCCCTGCCGCAGTGACCGGCGGTCACGAAGCCGGGGGTGCTGCCCCGCCACACGGAGAAGCCGATGCTGCAGCGGCTGCCGCCGATGTAGTAGGCGTTGCCGCCGATGATGTCGATGAAGGGCTCGGGCTTCTCGGTGGAGAGCGTCACCTTCACGACGCCCTTGTCCGCGCCCGCGGCCGCGGCGAGGGCCTCGCCCGCGGCCTGGTCGCCGGTGAGGATCACGACGCTGTTGGTCGTGACGTCGACGTACCAGAGGGAGGCGCCGGCCTTCGCCTCCGCCGACGCGCCGTCGAGCTTGGCCTTGACGGCCTCGAGGTCGGCGAGGGAGCGGCTGACGACCACGGGCTGCGCGCCCTTGGCCTTGATGGCAGCCGCGGCGGAGGCGTCGGTGGTGGCCACGGAGAGCTGGGAGGCGTCGCCGTTGAGCCAGGCGCCGCCGTACTTGGCGCCCAGTTCCCGGGTCAGGGCGGACTCCGAGGCGGCCGCGCGGTGCTCGTTGGCCAGGCGCTGGACGGCCTGCTCGGCGGTGAGGCCGAGGTCGCGCTGGAGAGCCTCAAGCATCGCGGCCGGAGGCTGGGGGGCAGGGGCAGGGGGGGCGGTCGTCGCGACGGCGGGCGACACGGTGGCGACCAGGTACAGAGCCACGGTGGCGGCTCCAGCCAGAAGGGTACCTCGACGTAACATGCACACTCCTTGTGAGGGGTGATGTCAAGGTATTAGTGAGAAGCATGCGGAGGGATCTCCCAAAAAATCCCTATCGCGATGTTATGGGGGCTTGATCACCTTAGGGCCTGGGGTGAGCTGGAGGGCACGGCGCTCGCGAACACCTTCCTCCCGGAGAGATGATGCGACCGAAACAGCCGAGGAATGTGGCCGAAACGGCGAGGGAGTGAGTGACGATCGGGTGCTCCCCCCTACTCGCGCGGTCGGGCGGGACTCTGAAAGACTGGTCGCCGCGCCTTCGGCGCGCAGGTGCCGATTCTCGACAGTGACCAACAGTGACCAACAGTGACCAACAGTGACCAAACAGAGCAGCGTCAATGACTTGTTCTGTGCATCCGGAACTCGCGAGGACGCATCGCCGCGCCGCACGTGCGGCCGATCGGTGGACAGGAGTCCTCACGACGCCCGTTCCCCTCCTCTCCCGCGCGGGCCGTCGTCCAGGCCGCCCACCATCCGGCCGTCACCGCCCGGACGTCACAGAAGGACACGCATCATGACTGACGAAGCCGTCGTCACCGACGCCGGGAGCGAGGAGACGGCGACGTTGCCGCGCCGCAGCGACGCGCTGCGGTGCCCGCACACCGAGGGCGGCGAGCGCCGTTGCGTCCTGCCTCCCGGCCACGATCTGGACCACGTCTACCCGCACCAGAAGGCTCCCGTCCTGTGCGCGGGTGAGTGACAGGCGATCGAACGGCCGGCGGGGAAACGGCCCGCGGGCGCGGAGAGGTCCGGCGGCGCCGCGCCGTCCCCGATGACCTTCCGGCGGGAGGCCTCTCTGAAGAACAGGCGTCCTTCAGAGAACGCCGATCGCCTCGGCGGCGGCCACGGCCGCGCGGACGGCCTGCGCCGGGTCGCCCTCGTGGTACCGCCGCTCGCTGGGCTCGATGTTGTTGAGAAACTCCTGATAGCGGACGGCGTACGCGAGGTGCTGCAGAGGTTCCGCCAGGATCAGTGCGCGGGCCGGGTGGCAGCCGGGGACGGCCGCCGCCCACGTCTCGCACCAGGCTTCCGCGGCCGCTTCCCAGAGGTCGGCGGGCAGGAAGTCACGGGGGCGCAGGCCGTCGAGGACGGGATGGCCGTAGTGGCTGTCGGCGAGGTCCAGCACGACGGTGCCGCGCGGTCCCGCCATCCAGTTGCCCGGATGGAAGTCGCCGTGCACCAGCGTGCACGGCAGGCCGCATGACTCCAGCGAGGCGGCGAGCGACGGCAGACGATCGGCGAGCCGGTGGGCGAGGCGCAACTCCCCGGCTTTCAGGTCGTCGGCCGCCTCACCGGTGAGCAGCTCGCCCACCAGCGCGGCCAGAGCCGAGGGGGTGCGGTCGGGAAGTCCATCGGGTGGCCCGCACCCGTGTTCGGCGAGAGCCGCCTGTGCCCTCGCCAGGCGGCTCACCGCCTCGGCGACGATCTCCCGCGACGCCCCGTGACAGTCGCCGCCGGGCACGTGCTCCAGGAGCACCCGCCGGTTCGGGACGTCGGCCGCCACGATCGCGGGCACCAGACCGGGATCCTTCGCCGCGAGCATCCCGATCGCGCGGGCCTCGTCGGCGGCGAACCCAGGAGTGATCTTCAGCCAGACCGGTCCCGGGCGCGTGGGGATGCGGAACAGCCCCGCCAGGTTCCAGGTCTTCACCTGCCGGGCAGGCCCCTCGGCGGGCCTGCCCGCCTCACGCAGCGCGGCCTGGGCCCAGGCCAGTGCCTCGCGCACTCCCGACGCCTTCGCCCACTCCGCCCGGTGCGCCACGGGGCCCGCCAGGTCTCCCGGGACCGGCCTGCCGATCGTGTCCGGGGCGCCGGGCCGGAGGCGGGCCAGACCGGCCGCGGGACGGTTCAGGGCCTCGACGTGATAGGTCGTGTGGCCGTCGCGAGGGCCGTGGCCGCCGTTCTCGACGTCGACCAGGCGCAGTACCACCACGGGTGCGCCCAGCACGCCCTCCAGATGGGTCACGATCGAACCGACCTCGGCCCACCAGGGTTCGGCCACGGGGAACGGGCCGATGGTTCCCAGCCATTCGGTGCCCGACGTCACGAGGGCGCTCACCGTGCGGCCCGACGTTTCGCTCACGGGGGCAGTGTGCCCGCGGGGAGGCGGTCGGTGCCACGGGTTTCTCCGGAGCCGAGGCAGAGGAGGACGAGGGGCGGCACTGCCGGGTCCGGGTGCCCGGTCCTCGGTCAGTGCCCGGAGCTGTGGTCGTCGAAGAGGGAGGGCTCGTGCCGCCGGGCCGGCCGCGCGTGGGGCTCCATCGATCCTGCGGGCTGAGGGTTCTCGCTCGGGCGATCGCGCCGCAGTTGGGACAGGAGTCTCGCGTCCTCGCGCATCTCTTCTTCAGAGGGGGACAGGAAGATCGCCAGGAGCAGGCCGAGGCTGAGCATGCTGATCCCGACGAGCAGAGGCAGCATGAAATCCATGCCCTGCGCCCCGCTCGTCGGCGCGGAGGTGTCGTGGAGCTCGACCCCGATGGCGAACATGCCGGTGTAGTGCATCCCATTCACCGCGAAGCCCATCAGCAGGGCGGCGCCGGTGGTGGCGAGTGCCCCGCGCACGCGCACGCTGAACCAGAGTGCCACCGTCGCCGCGACCACCGCGATGATCAGTGACAGTCCGACCAGGAGAGGGTCGTAGCTCACGTGTGCGGACATGTTCATGGCCGCCATGCCCAGATAGTGCATTCCGGCCACGCCCAGGCCGGTCAGCAGCCCGCCGCCGAGGAGCGCGCCGGTGCTGTTCTCCCTGTGCGAGACCAGGAACAGACCGGCGCCGACGACGACGATCGCGAGCAGCGCGGACGCGACGGTGAGCGGGACGTCGTAGCGGATCGACGTGCCCATGACGTCGAAGCCCATCATCGCGATGAAGTGCATCACCCAGATGCCGGTCCCGCCGATGGACAGGGCCGCGCCGCCGAGCCAGAGCGCGCGTGAGCGGCCCTCCGCCCCTCGGGCCCGCGCGGCGAACAGCAGTCCCAGCAGGGATCCGGTGCTCGACATGATGTACGAGGCGACCGGCGTGACGAGCCCGTAGGCGAAATGGTCGATGGGGGACATGACGAACTCCTGGCATGCGGGAGAGTAATGGAACGTGCCAGGACGGGGTCAGGCCGGGCTGGCATGCGGGAGTGGTCGTGGGATGGCCGTGGGATGGCCGTGAGGTGGTTCGGGTCGCGACTGGCTGATCAGCCAATCACTACGAGGGGAGCTCACCTTACAGTTCTTCGGTTGCGCATGGCCATAATGGGGTGATTACGAATGTCTAAACCAAGCACGTGGTGACTGTCTCGCTCACTTGACGTGAACATTCCAGGAGAGGAGACGGGCCGATGAGCAGGCTCGCCGGTCGAGGACAGAAGACGCCACCGCCTCCGGTATGGCCGGAGGACCGCTACGAGGTGGTCTGCGAGCGTGACGAGCCGCACGGCGGCACCCGCGACCGCTATCACTTCCCGAAGTACGCGGTGAACTCGGCGCACAGCCTGGAGACGGCCGGGCTCGCCAGGAGGGTGCGCGTGGTCAGGCTGTCCGACGGGGTGGTGATCTACGACCGCGTCAACGGCGTCGACCTGCCCGCCGACGATTGGTGATCGCCAACCCCTTCGGGCGGAGGCGTGAGGGGGCCCGGGTGCCAAGGTCGGAGGGCATCGGGCCCCGTGGGGACGGACGGGTCACGGGGCCCAGGGCCGTCGAGATCAGACGGTTACAGGGCCCGGCTCGTCGGAGTCAGGGGGTGGGAAGCTCGGGGGGATAAGGGCTCTCGCCGTCCCGGATCGCCGCGAGCATCCGCGCCGCGTACGCCCGCACGGCCTCGTGCAGGCCGTGGCCGAAACTCACGCGGGCCACCCCGAGGGCCGCGAGCTCGCCGATGGACGGTGTGCCGGGACGGAACAGGATGTTGATCGGCCCGTCGACACCCTCGACCAGCGCGCGAATGGCCCCCGCCTCGGCCACCAAGATCGGATAGACGCAGTCGGCGCCCGCCTCCAGGTAGCCGCGCCCCCGCCGCACGGATTCGGTCAGCCGCTCCTCGGGGCTTCCCGTCCCCTGCATGTAGGCGTCGACTCGGGCGTTGATCACCAGGTCCACGCCCGCGCCGGTCGCGGCACTCCTGACGGCGGAGAGGAAGGCGATCTGCTCGTCGATGTCGATCATCGCGCCCGTACGGGGGTCGGAGTCCTCCAGGTTGCAGCCTGAGGCCCCCGCGGCGACGAGCCGCTCGACCAGCTCGGCGGGCTCAAGCCGGTAGCCGCGCTCCATGTCGGCGGTGACGGGCAGGCCGACCGAACGGCTGATCCTGGCGATCGCGGCCAGCATCTCCTCGACCGGGGTCTCCTCGCCGTCGTCGTAGCCGAGCACCGGGGCGATCGCGGCGCTGCCGGTGGCGACCACCGGGAAGCCCGCCGCCTCGACCGCACGGGCCGACGCGGCGTCCCAGACGTTGGGCACCACCAGCGGACGGCCAGGTACGTGCAGCGCCCGTAGCGCCGTGGCTTTCTCATGGGCCGTCGTCGGCGCGGAACCGCCGGTGTCCTCACTGGTCGAAATGGTCATGGAAGCGACCCTAGCCGGGAAGTGGATCAACCTTAAGGACCAATTCCCAGCCAATCGGTTAGGCCACTTCACCTCGCTCACCGCCAGGAAGAGCCGGACGACCCTCGAGGCAGGGACGCTCTTTCCGAGCGGGAGGGCGAGGCTCTTGGGAGCCTCGGGGGCGAGTGAGGGGAAGCGACGGTCAGAGGGAGAACCCAGGGATGGGAAAGAACGGACCCCCGGCCCTCGCGGGGCCGGGGGTCGCCGACTCTCCGAATTCGGTCAGGCGCTCTTGCGGCGCTGGGCGCGTAGAATCGCCAGGCGCTCGTTGAGCACCTCCTCCAGGTCCTCGATCGTGCGGCGTTCCAGCAGCATGTCCCAGTGCGTTCGCGGGGGCTTGGCCTTCTTGGCCTCGGGCTGCTCGCCGTCCACCCGGAGGGCGGTCGCGCCGCACATGCGGCACTCCCAGGTCGCCGGGATCTCTGCTTCAGCGGCAAGCGGAACGTCGAATCGATGGCCCTTCGGGCAGGTGTAGGACACCTCTTGGCGCGGGGCCAGATCGGTGTTGCGGTCGTTCTCGTAGCTGGTCGCCCCGAGTCTGGTGCCGCGTAGCGCACGCTCGCCCATGTCTGAATGCCTCCTGAGGGCCCCGTCGTGAGGGGTTCGTCTCCCACGGCGTACAACGCTTGGTACCGTGTGTGGATTCCCACAGACAGGGTGATCCAATCGCACGTTCTTGACCCGGTCTGCGAAGGACCCTTTTTTCTGGGGTTCTCAGATGCGTTCCGGCACCTGGTTTCCGGCCGCTCTGATGGCCTTGGGCAGGTTGATGAGGGCGAGCAGCACGAAGCCGAGCACGAAGAAGATCACCAAAGAGATGATTCCCAGGCGATAGCTGTCGGTCAGCTGGAGCGCCAGGCCGAGGGTGAACGAGCCGAGGAACGTCGAGCCCTTGTCGCTGATCTCGTACAGGCTGTAATACTCCGCCTCCTTGCCCTTCGGGATCACGTGGGAGAACAGCGATCGCGACAGGGCCTGCGTCCCGCCCATCACGATCGCGATGGCGAACCCCAGCGCGAAGAAGGGCAGGGCCGCGCCCTTGGGCAGGAAGTAGGCCACGGCCACCACGGCGATCCAGGCGATCAGCGCGGCCATCACGACCCGCTTGGCTCCGTAGGAGGCGGCGAGCCTGCCGAGCAGCAGGGCGCCGAAGAAGGCGACGAACTGCACCATCAGGATTGCCGCGATCCGTACGGTCTGGTCCAGCCCGAGCTCCTTGTCGGCGTAGGTGGCCGAGAAGGAGATGACGGTCTGCACGCCGTCGTTGTAGATCAGATAGGCGACGAGGAAACCCAGGGTGAGCGGGTAGCGCCGTAGCTCCCTGATCGTGCGGCCCAGCTGTCGGAAGCTGCCGGTCATGACCTGGCCCACGTTCTCCGCGCCCGAGGGGAGCGCCCGCCGGTTGCGTAGCCGCAGCAGCGGGATGATCGTGAACCCGCCCCACCACAGGCCCGCGGACGACAGGGCGATGCGCACCGCCTCGCCCTCGGTGATGCCGAAGGACTTGTGATAGAGGAACAGGGCCAGGTGGACGGCGAGCAGCAGGCCACCGCCGAGATAGCCGAAACCCCATCCCCTGGCGGAGACCTTGTCGCGCTCGTCCGCCGTGGCGATCTCAGGCAGGAACGAGTTGTAGATCACGAACGCGGCGGCGAAGGCGACGCTGGACACCAGGAACAGCGCGCCGCCCAGCAGGTAGCGTCCGTCGGCGACGAACCAGAAGCAGACGGTCGCGCCGGCGCCGAGGTAGGCGAAGAGACCGAGGAGCTCCTTCTTCCTGCCGGTGTGATCGGCCAGTGCGCCCACGACGGGCATCAGGATGATCTGCAGGATGGCCGCGAAGCCCACCACGAAGGAGTAGTAGGCGCTGGGCCGCACGTCGAACCCGATCACGTCCACGTACGGGCGTCCCTGGGCGGCGGTCTCCGCGATCGTCGTCAGGTACGGGCCGAGGAAGACCGTCAGGATGGTGGTCGGGAAGGCGGAGTTCGCCCAGTCGTAGAAGTACCAGCCGCGCTGCTCGCGGCGGCGGGACTGGGGGGAGTCCTCGACGACCTGTTCTGAGGTCATGGGCGGTCCTCGGTCTTTCGGGGGCGGGGGAGGCGGGGAGAGGAGAGGGGATAGAGGGGATGGAGGGGATGGCGGGGATGGCGGGGATAAGGGTTACGCGGCGAGACGGCCCGGATACCACTGGCCGCGAGACTCCAGCACGCCGCGCAGCCCCGAGATGTTGTCGGTCATCAGCCCGTCCACGCCGAGGTCGAGCAGGCGTTCCATCACCCCGGTGTCGTTGACGGTCCACACGTGGATCTGCATGCCGAGCGCGTGCACCGTGCGGATCAGGGCGGGCGTGGTGATCCGCAGGCCGCGGAAGCCGACCGGCACCTGCGCGCACGGCACCCCGGCGCGGGCCAGGCGGGCGAGCAGGCGGCCGTAGCCGGAGGTGGAGGCGGCGGCGCGCAGGGTCGCCACGCCGCGTGGGCCGAGCGATGAGCACACGTCAAGGCCGATCGCGGCACGGGCCCTGGCGAGCCGCTCCTCCGAGAAGGAGGTGAGGCAGATCCGGTCGTGGGAGGCGGTCCGCCTGACCGCGGCGGCGAGCGGCCCGATGGCCGCCGACTCCTTGACGTCGATGTTGAAGCGCGCCTCGGGCCACGAGCCCAGCAGGTCCTCCATCAGCGGGATCTCGTCCACGCCGCCGATCCGCGCCTCGCGCACCAGCCGGTACGGCAGTTCGGCGATCCTGCCCCTGCGGTCGGTCACCCGGTCCAGAGTGTGGTCGTGGAAGGCGAGCAGCACGCCGTCGGAGGTGGCGTGCGCGTCGGTCTCCAGATACGTGTAACCGAGTTCGACGGCCCGTTCGAAGGCGGGGAAGGTGTTCTCCCTGCCCTCGGCGGCACCACCCCTGTGCGCGAAGGGCAGGGGGCCGGGATGGTCGAGGAAGGCGTAACGGCGTTGCACGTGCAGGAGTATGCCCCCTGCGGGCCGGGCACGTCATCGCGGGCAGGTGAACGTTTGGATCACAAGGCCCTGAACGGGAGGGGATGGGCGGAGTGGGACGGAGGGCGTGATAGCGGCCGAGCGGCGCCGACCTGACCCGGGGCGGGGCTTTGCCTTGACCTGCCCATCGCCGTGGATGATGGAAAAACACCTGGTTGCCCACGGTGTGTCTCGCCGTTACGCCCAGTTTTTCATTCTTCGGGGGCAGGTGGCGTCGAGGCCCCGGTTGTGAGAACGGAGGCCGCGCATGAGCACGGGAAGCACTCTCGGACGGCCGGCGCGCGTGGGCGTGTTCCTCGACGATCGCCTCGGCGCGGCGGCATTCCTCAAGCGGAACATGCGGAAGATCTTTCCCGACCACTGGACGTTCCTGCTGGGCGAGATCGCTCTCTACTCGTTCGTCATCCTGCTGCTGACCGGCACGTTCCTGACGTTCTTCTTCAAGCCCGGCATGAACGAGGTCGTCTACAGCGGCTCCTACTCGCCGCTCAAAGGCGTCACGATGTCCGAGGCGTACGCCTCCTCGCTGGACCTCAGCTTCGACGTGCGCGGCGGCCTGCTGATGCGGCAGATGCACCACTGGGCGGCCCTGCTGTTCATCGGCGGCATGATGATCCACATGCTGCGGGTGTTCTTCAACGGCGCCTACCGCAAGCCGCGCGAGCTGAACTGGCTGATCGGCGTCGCCCTGCTGGCTCTCGCGCTGTTCGAGGGCCTGACCGGCTACTCCCTGCTCGACGACCTGCTCTCCGGTGCCGGTCTGCGGATCACCGCCGGTGTGGCGCAGTCGATGCCGGTGGTGGGCACCTGGCTCAGCTTCTTCCTCATCGGCGGCGAGTATCCCGGCCAGGACGTCATCGCGCGCTTCTACTCGATCCACATCCTGCTCATCCCGGCCGTACTGCTGGCACTCATCACCGCCCACCTGATCCTGACGTGGGTGTTGAAGCACACGCAGATGCCGGGCAAGGGCCGCACCAACGACAACGTGGTGGGCGCGCCGACCTACCCCTCCTTCATGATCAAATCAGGCGCCTACTTCATGTTCACCTTCGGCGTCGTCGCGCTGCTGGGCACCTTCGCCCAGATCAACCCCGTCTGGCTGTACGGCCCCTACACGCCGTCCGACATCTCGGCGGGTACCCAGCCCGACTTCTACCTGGCGCTCCTGGACGGCTCGCTGCGCCTGATGCCCTCCTGGGAGATCAACTTCCTGGGCTTCACGCTGCCGATGAGCGTGCTGATCCCGGCGCTGCTCCCTCTGGGGATCATCCTGACCGGCCTGGCGCTCTATCCGTTCGTCGAGCAGTGGGTCACCGGAGACCGCCGCGAGCACCACATCGTGGACCGTCCACGCAACAATCCGCACCGCACCTCGATCGGCGTGTCGGCGGTCACGTTCTACGGCGTCCTGTGGCTGATGGCCTCCAACGACGTGATCGCCTCGGTCTTCCACCTCTCGCTGAACAAGATGATCTACATTGGCCGGGTCCTGGTCTTCCTCGGCCCGGCCCTGGCGTACTTCATCACCTACCGGATCTGCCTGGGGCTGCAGCGTCGCGACGCCGACGCCCTCGGTCACGGCGTGGAGACCGGTGTGATCAAGCGCCGGCCCACGGGTGAGTACTTCGAGGTCCACGTCCCCTCCCTCGAATCCATCGAGGCCCAGGTCCGAGGCAAGGAGCCGGTCCCGATCCTCGAAGGGGCGGCCGAGGAGGGCGACGGGCACGGCGCCCCGCCGCGCGGAGGGAAGCACCACCCGCTGCGCGAACTCCGCGTCAGGATGAGCAGGGTGTACGGCGGCGAGAAGGTCCCGCTCGGCGACGGGGATCACGACGGCCACGACGGCCACGACGGGCGTGGCGGGCACGACGGGCGCGACCGCACCGGGCGCACGGCCGTCGGCCGGGGAACGGAGGAGAAGAGGTCGCCGTGACCGGCCGAGGCGGTTGCTCCTCGGGCGGCACCTCACCCGTCGAGGGCCGTTACTCCTCGGCGGGCACCTTGCCCGACCACTCCTGGCGGCGGGCCTCCGCGATCGCGATCGCCGCCGCCACCGCGACGTTGAACGACCCGACCCGGCCGACCTGAGGGATGTAGCAGACGCCGTCGGCGGCCTCCAGCAGCGCGGGGGAGCAGCCGTGGTCCTCGCTGCCCACCACCAGGCACACGTCGCCGTCCAGCCTGGCCTCGGACAGGGGCACCGCGTCGCCGGTGAGTTCCACCGCCACCACCGTGAATCCGTCCTCCTTCGCCGCCCGTACGGCCTCCAGGACAGCGACCGGCTCCTCCCAGGCCACCAGCCTGTCGGTGCCCAACGCGGTCTTCTGCGCCTTGGGGTTGGTCGGCGGGGTGGCGTTGCCCGCCAGCCAGATCCGCTCCACGCCGAAGGCGGCGGCCGTGCGGAAGATGGAGCCGATGTTGAACGGGCCGGTCACCGACTCCAGGATCAGAGCCAGTCGCCCCTCGGTGTTCCTCCGCCAGGTGCGGTTGAGGCGTTTGACATCGGTCGGGCGCAGTTGCCTGCGCGGATTCGCCGTCATCGGATGTTCACCGTTTCTCGTCGTTCCTCGTTCGTTCAGGGTTCGTTCAGGGTTCGTTCCGCGTTCCGTCCGCGGTGACCGTGTCTCGTCGCGTCTCGCCACCTCGACGCCGCTCAACGCCGCGCAGCCGCCACCTGGTGCCATCCGGTGCCGGAACCCCCGGCGCCCCTGGTACCCGCCGGAGAACGGCCGCTCACGGCGCGGGGTCCGCCTCCGGGCGCGCCTCCACCCGGAGGATCCGGTACGAGGAGCGGGAGGCCACACGCTCGGTGGGCCAGCCCTGCTCGTTCAGCCAGCGCTGCAGGGAGTCGGAGCCCAGGTGTTTCTGGACGACCAGGTGGGCGACGCCGTCGGGGGTGAGACGCGACAGCCAGCGGGTCAGCATCTCGTGCATCGCGGTCTTGCCGATGCGGATCGCGGGGTTGGACCAGATGGCGGAGAACCGCACCTGTGGGGGGACCTCGTCGACATGCATCGACCTTACTTTGTCAAGGGAGGCGGCCCTGGCGTTTCTCGCGCACAACTCGACCGACCTGCGGTTGACGTCCACCGCCCAGACCGTCGCCTCCGGGGCACGCGAAGCCATCGTCAGCGCGATCGGCCCGTAGCCGCAGCCCAGGTCGAGCAGGTCACCGCTCGGTGGGGGAGGGGGGACGCTCTCCAGCAGGATCCGGGTGCCCTGGTCGACACGCTCGGCGGAGAACACCCCGCTGTCGGTCTCCAGCTTCAGATGAAGGTCGGGGAGCACGAGCGTGACCGAGCCGGGACGGCCCGCGGTCTCCGGACGCTCCTCGAAGTAATGTGCCACGTCGTAGAACGTTACCAACGGCGGGGACCGGCTCAGGGCGGCCACGACGCCGAAGGCGGCGGGACCACCCCGTACACCCGCTTCGCTCCCAGCCGGTCGGTGGAGGCGGGAGCGCCCGCCCTCACACGCCGCCCCAGCCGTACGTCCGCCCCGACGTGTGAGCTCAGGGGATCCGCGACCCCAGCAGCAGGGCCGCCCCGGCGGTCACCAGCCCGGCCAGGATCGCCGCCACCACGAACCACTGGGTGACCTCCTGGTTGACCGTCCGGTAGCCCAGCGAGGTGCCGATCTGCTCGTACACCTGCCGCAACTGGCTGCCCGACTCCGCCTCGTAGGCCCGGCCGCCGGTGCCGTCCGACAGGGTCTGCAGGGTGGCCTTGTTCACCGGCACGTTCACGTCGCGGCCGTCGATCGAGACCGTGCCGTCCTGGGTGCCGTAGGCGATCGTGGAGACCGGCACCCGTGAGTTCATCGCCGTCTCGATCGCCTCCGCCACCGAGCGGCCCGAGGTGTTGTCGCCGTCGGACAACAGCACGATCGCGGCCGGAGGCGGGTCGGTCACCGCCTGCTGGTCGAAGGAGCGCAGCGACTCCAGGGAGCTGAAGACCGCCTCGCCGATCGCGGTGCCCGCCCGGGTGCTGAGATTGCCGAGGGAGGTGCTGACCGCCTGGTGGTCGGTGGTAGGTGAGATCACGACCGAGGCGGAGCGGGCGAAGGCGACCAGCCCGACGTTGAACCGCTCCGGCAGGTCGGCGACGAACTTCTGGGCGGCCTCCTTGGCCGCGGTGATCCGGTTCGGCTGGACGTCGCCGGCCTCCATCGACAGCGAGACGTCCAGCGCGATGATGATCGTCGCGCGGTCGCGGGGGATGCGCACCGAGTCGGCGGGGCGGGCCGCCCCCACGATCAGGAGGCTCATCATGACGAGGAACAGCGCGGGGGCCACGTGCCGCCGCCAGCCGGGCCCCGCGGGGGACACCAGCGCCAGCAGGGGCAGGTTGGTGAACCGCAGCGCGTAGCGGCGCCGGGCGAACTGGGCGGCCACGTAGCCGGCCACGAGCAGCGCCAGCGCGGCGAACAGCCACAGCCAGACCGGAGAGAGGAAGGTCACCGTGTCGCTCCCGATCTTGGGGGCCGATGGGTCAGGTGTGCCATGCGACGCTGCCGCAGCACGAACTGGGCGATGTCGAACACCCAGTCGCGGTCGGTGCGCAGCACCAGGTGGGCCACCCCGCAGCGGCGCAGCGCCATCTGGTTGGTCATCCGCTGCGCGGCGGCGGCCTCCGCGTACGCCTGCCGGACCTTGGGGGTGAGCTGGATCTGGCGGTTCCTGCCCGTCTCGGGGTCGGTCATGTTGACCAGCCCCACCGGTGGCAGCTCCAGCTCGCGAGGGTCGATCACTTCGACGGCCAGCACCTGGTGGTGGGCGGCCAACCGGCGGATCGGCCGTTCCCAGGGCAGCTCCAGGCCGGGATCGAGGGTGGGCTCGGGGTCGAGGAAGTCGGAGACGATCACTCGAAGACCGCGCCGCCGCCGCGCCGAGGCGAGGATGTCGATCGCCTCGGCCAGGTCCGGGGCGTCGGCGACGGCACGGCCCCTGGGAGCGTCCATCAGCGAGTGCAGCAGGCCGTACAGGGCAGGGCGGCCGCTCCTGGCGGGCATCCGGTGGACGTACTCGTCGTGCAGGACGTAGGTGCCGAAGCGGTTTCCGATCCGGCCGGACAGGAAGCCGATCGCCCCGACGGCGGCCACGACCAGATCCCGCTTCTCCATGTCGGCGGTGCCGAAGTCCATGCTGGGCGACAGGTCCGCCAGGGCCCAGGTCTCCAGCTCCCGGTCGGCGATCAGGTCGCGCACGTGCGGGACGGTCGTGCGCGCGGTCACCGCCCAGTCCATCCGCCGGATGTCGTCCTCGCCGGGCACATAGACCCGGCTGTCGCCGAACTCGCTGCCCGGACCGGGCAGGAGCCCCTGGTGTGCCCCCTGCAGCAGCCCGTCCAGGCGCCGGACGATGGTGAGCTCCAGCCGCCGCAACGCCTGCTCGGCTGTGTTGGTTTGCGACGCTGTGTTGTTTTGCGACGCTTCGCGTCGCGGTTCGGCCGCTCCTATCCGGCTCCTTCCCTCGTCGCTCATCCGCTTCGCTCCTTCGCTCCTCAGTCCAGTCCCCGGCGCGGCCTCACGGCCCTCTTCGGTCCAGTCCTCGGCGGCCTCACGGCCTTCCTCGGCCCAGTGGCCTTACGGCCTTTTTCCGGGGGGTCATCGGGGGCCCTGGTTCCAGACGACCAGCGGGGGCGGTACCGCGGCGAGGATCTGGCGGACCACCTCCTCGGGGTCGATCCCGTCGGCCAGGGCGTCGAAGGTGAGCATCAGCCGGTGGGACATCACGTCCACCGCCACATCGCGCACGTCGTCGGGGAGCAGGTAATCACGGCCGCGCAGCAGTGCCAGGCCGCGCCCAGCGGCGACCAGGCCGAGGGTGGCCCGAGGGCTGACGCCGATCTCGATGTTCTCCTGCAGCTCGGCCAGGCCGTAGTCGGCGGGGGAGCGGGTGGCCATCACGAGCCGGACCACGTAGTCGGCGACGAGCTGGTGGACCGACACCTGGTCGGCCATGGACTGCAGCGCGGCCAGCCGTGCGGGGTCGAGCACCGCTCTGGGGGTCGGCGGTGTCACGCTCATCCGGTGCAGGATCTCCAGCTCCTCGTGGGCGCTGGGGTGGCTGACGCGGACCTTGAACAGGAACCGGTCGCGCTGGACCTCGGGGAGGGGATAGACACCCTCGGACTCGATCGGGTTCTGGGTGGCCAGCACGATGAACGGCTTCGGCAGGGGGTGGGTCTCCCCGGCCAGGGTCACCTGCCGCTCGGCCATGACCTCCAGCAGCGCCGACTGCACCTTCGCCGGGGCCCGGTTGATCTCGTCGGCGAGCAGGAAGTTGACGAACACCGGGCCGAGCTCGACATCGAAGGCCTCGCGGGAGGGGTGGTACACCCGGGTTCCGACGATGTCGCTGGGGACCAGGTCGGGAGTGAACTGGATGCGGGCGAACTCCCCGCCGACCACCGTGGCCAGGGTCGAGGCCGCCAGGGTCTTGGCCACTCCCGGCACGCCCTCCAGCAGGCAGTGACCCCGGGCGAGGAGTGCCACGAGCAGCCGCTCCACCATGTGTTCCTGCCCGACGATGACCCGCCGGACCTCGGCCAGGGCGTCGCGCAGCAATCCGGTGTCGGTCTCGCGCGGCAGTTCTTCGGCGACGGTCATGTCGGTATTCCATCAAATGAAATGGCGGCTCGCACGACGGGCTCGCTCCGTATTTCCTGACAGTGCTCGTAGGGGGCCCGCAGGGAGCCCGCAGCGGGACCCGGCGGGTTCGTGTACCGGGTCCAACCGCAGGTCCGGCGGGTTCCCGTTCGGAGTCCCGCCCGGTAGCCGATCCCGGTCCCCGTGGGGCGTGGTGTGATCGGCGGGGTGTGCTTTCATGTCAGACGTGGCCACTCCACTCCAGTACGGTGACCCGCCCCAGTTGGGGCCCTACGTCGTGCAGGCCCGTCTGCGCGTGGGACCCGCAGGTCTGGTCTACCTCGGGTTGGCGCCCGACGGCCGGGCCGTCTCGGTCGCGGTGTTGACCAAGGGGGCGGCGCTCGACCCGGCGGCCCGTGACCGTTTCGTCACAGGGGTCCGCGAAGCGACGGCGAGCCGTTCCGGCGTACGGAGCTGGATGGCCTGGGCGACGCGCACGCGTACCGCCGTGGCCGATGCGGTTCCGCAGGTGCTGGCGATGGACGGTGGGAGCGCCCCGTGGGTGGCCACGCCGTACGAGCCGGACAGGGCGGGGGCGGAGCGGTTCCTCGAAGCGGTGCTGGTCAGCGGCACGCTGATCGGTGAGCAGCACGGCCCTGACTTCGCGCCGCACTGGGTGGGCGACCGCTCCCCGGCGTTGCCCCCGCCGCCCAAGGGTGCGCCGCCGCCGACCGAGACCCGCCGGTCCGTGATCATCGCGGGGGTCGTGCTGACCGTGCTGCTCGTGCTGCTGGCCGTGATGGTCTGGCTTCTGCTGCGCAGGGAAGGCGATTTCGAGCCGTTGCCGAGGCCGCTGCCGCCCACGGTGTTCGTCCCGACCCCGCCGCCGGTCCCGGCGACACCCGAGCCCGGCGAGCCCACGCCGTCACCGTCGCCGAGCCAGAGCGGGACCGGCACGCCGGGCCCGGATCGGGGCGACGAGAACGAGGGCGAGCCGATCTAGGGAGGCCCACCCGGGGATGTCCGGCGGACTCCGGCCGGACGCGCCCGTCGAGTTCGAAGCGAGCCGGGTGGGTATCCGGATGGAGAGATCGCATGGGTCTTTCTCCTGGTGAGTGACCGTCTGGGCACGTTCGTTGCGGATGTCGACGGCGTATTCCGGTGAGGCGGGACGTCGAGTTCGAAGCGAGCCGGTGGACGTCCTCGTGTGGGATCCCTCCCGTCCTGCTACTCATTTACGAGTACTCATGTTTGACTATGCCCTCTACTCGTGTTTGAGTAGTCGCATGAGTAGTACGCGACTGTTCATCCTGGGGGCGCTGGCTCGCCGGGGACCGATGCACGGTCATCAGATCCGGCAGAGCGCGCAGACGGACCGGACCGAGTTGTGGACCGACATCAAGGTCGGCTCCCTGTACGGGGCGCTGCATCGCATGGAGGCCGAGGGCGTGATCGAGACGGTGCGCACCGAGCAGCAGGGCAATCTTCCGGCGCGGACCGTCTACGCGATCACCGAGGACGGTGTGCTGGAGCTGGAGTCGCTGCGTGAGGCGGCCCTGCGCGACACCCGGCTGCGGCCCGATCCCGTGGACCTCGCCCTTCAGCTCAGTGCCGACATGGGCGAGCGGGAGCTGAGGGCCGTCATCGAGGACCGTCATCGCAGGCTCATCGCCGAGCTCCAGAGCTGGCAGCGGCTGAGAGAGGCGGCCACCCCTCACCTCCGAGGCCTCGAACCGCTCGGTTTCGACCACACCCTCATCCGCCTGCGGGCGGAGATCGCGTGGCACGAGACGCTGCTCGAGGAACTGCCCCGGCTTCTCGGCGCCACCGGCGGATCCCCGGAGACGCCCTCCGGCGCCACCCCCGACGAAGACGAAGGAGGAGCCTGACATGCCCGCCGAACCACTCGACGTTCTCGTCATCGGAGGCGGCATAGGAGGGCTGGCACTGGCTCAGGCGCTGCTGCCCTCCGGCGTGAACGTCCAGGTCTACGAGCGTGCGGGCGAGGCCGCCGACTGGGTGCAGGGCTACCGCATCCACATGAACCAGATCGGCAGCCGGGCGCTGCACCGCTGCCTGCCACGCCCGCTGTGGGAGGCGTTCCTCGCCACCTCGGGTCACCCCGGCCCCGGCTTCGGCTTCCACACCCACCGGCTGCGCGAGCTCGTGTTCGTGGAGGAGGGCGTGATGACCGGCGGGGTCACCGACCCCTCCGGCGGCCAGTACGCGGTCAGCCGCACCACCCTGCGCAGGCTCCTGCTCGCCGGTCTGGAGGGCGTCGTCCAGCACGGTAAGACGTTCCAGCGCTATGAGACGAGACCGGACGGCAGGGTCACCGCCTTCTTCGCCGACGGCACCTCGGCCACCGGTGATGTGCTGGTCGGCGCGGACGGCGCCAACTCGCGCGTACGCGGGCAGTATCTGCCGGGGGCCCGTCGCGTCGACACCGGCGCGCTCGCGATCGGCGCCAGGCTGCCGCTGGACGACCGGGTTCGCGAGTGGCTGCCACGGAACCTCGCCGAGGGGCTCAATCTCATCCTGCCGCCGAGCGGGAGCGCGATGTTCACCGCGGCCTTCAACGGCAGGCGCAGGGCGGAGAGCCTTCTCGCCCAGGGGAGCGGCCTCGGTTCCATCCGCGGAGCCGGACCGGCCGCCGGGGAAGGGGATGGCGCCGGCCTGGAGACCGATCTCGCCGGGTTCGGGCTCGATCTGAGGGCTCTGGCCGACGATCTCCAGGACTACGTGCTGTGGGCCTTCGTCGCCCCTCGCGGGATCTACCCGGCCGGGACCGCGGACCTCGACGGCGGCGGGCTCAGGGACCTGGCCGGGACGATGACCTCCGGCTGGCATCCCGCCCTGCGCCGCCTGGTCGCCGAGGCCGACCCGGCCAGCGTCCAGTTGATGCCGTTCAAGACCTCCGTCCCCGTCGGCCGGTGGCCCACGACGGCGGTGACACTGCTCGGGGACGCCATCCACAACATGACTCCCGCGATGGGCTTCGGCGCCAACACGGCGCTTCGTGACGCCGCACTGCTGTCGAGCAGGCTGGTGGCGTTCCGGCGGGGCCGGGGCACCCTCGCGGAGGCCGTCGGCGGCTACGAGGCCCGGATGCGTGAGTACGGCTTCGGAGCCGTCCGTACCTCCGCGAGGTTCACGAATTTCATGATCTCCGGTAGTCCTCTCGTCCGGCACGGCGCGAAGGCCTGGTTCCGCCTGTGCGACGCCCTGCCGCCGGTCAAGCGGATGAGCTTCGGGCACCTGTGGACCGACGGCGCGACCGGGGAAGGGTAGGCGCGGCCGGGGGACGCTCAGGGGCGCGCCCCCCGTAAACCGTTGCTCTTTTTCGTGAAGATTTTTTCCTTTGTCGCTATAAAGCGCCTTATGTCGGATAAGGAGCCCATGTGTCGATATGTACTTGGCACGCCGAAGCGACCACGGCAGGGAAAGGAAACGTTGTCATGACGGATGTGTCGAGCATGGGCCCCCAGCCGGGTGATGACCGCCCGGTCCTGACCAACCGTCAGGGGCACCAGGTCTACGACAACCAGAACCAGCGCACGGTCGGCGCGAGGGGCCCGGCCACGCTGGAGAACTACCAGTTCCTGGAGAAGATCAGCCACTTCGACCGCGAGCGCATCCCCGAGCGGGTGGTCCACGCCCGGGGGGTGACCACCTACGGCTACTTCGAGGCCTACGGCAAGCTCGGCGACGAGCCGATCAGCCGCTACACCAGGGCCAGGCTCTTCCAGGAGGCGGGGAAGCGGACCGACGTGGCCGTGCGCTTCTCCACGGTGATCGGCGGCAGGGACTCCTCGGAGGCCGCCCGCGACCCACGCGGGTTCGCGGTGAAGTTCTACACCGAGGACGGCAACTGGGACCTCGTCGGCAACAACCTGGGGGTCTTCTTCATCAGGGACGCCATCAAGTTCCCCGACGTGATCCACGCGCTCAAGCCGGACCCGGTGACGTTCAGGCAGGAGCCCGGACGGATCTTCGACTTCATGTCGCAGACGCCGGAGAGCATGCACATGATCGTCAACCTGTTCAGCCCGCGCGGCATCCCCGCCGACTACCGGCATATGCAGGGATTCGGGGTTAACACCTACAAGTGGGTGAACGCCCAGGGCGAGACCCACCTGGTCAAGTACCACTGGATGCCCAAGCAGGGCGTGCGCAGCATGACCGAGGAGGACGCCGCCGTCGTCCAGGGGCAGGAGCTCGGGCACGCCACCAAGGACCTGCACGAGGCGATCAACCGCGGCGACTTCCCCGAGTGGGAGCTGCTGGTGCAGATCATGAGCGACGACGACCACCCCGAGCTGGACTTCGACCCGCTGGACGACACCAAGGTGTGGCCCGAGAACGAGTTCCCGCCCATGCCGGTCGGCAAGATGGTCCTGAACCGCAACGTGGCCAACAATTTCGCCGAGAACGAGCAGATCTCCTTCGGCACCGGGGTCCTGGTCGACGGGCTCGACTTCTCCGACGACAAGATGCTGGTGGGCCGTACGTTCTCCTACAGCGACACCCAGCGCTACCGCGTGGGTCCCAACTACCTGCAGCTGCCGGTCAACCAGGCCAAGAACGCCGAGGTGCGCACCAATCAGCGCGACGGCCTGATGACCTACCACGTCGACGGGCAGGGCGAGAACCCGCACGTCAACTATGAGCCGTCGATCACCGGGGGGCTCAGGGAGGGGCAGAGCCCCACCCACGACGAGCAGGGCCCGGTGATCTCGGGCAGGGTGACCCGCAAGCGCATCCCGCGTACCAACGACTACACGCAGGCGGGCCAGCGCTACCTGCTGATGGAGGAGTGGGAGCGCGACGACCTCGTGCGGAACTTCGTCGACCTGCTCTCCCAGGCCTCGCGCCCGGTTCAGGAGCGCATGGTCTGGCATTTCCTGATGGTCGAGGACGATCTCGGCCTCAAGGTCGGGGAAGGGCTCGGGATCAGCCCCGACGACGTCTCCCATCTGGAGCCGCTGGCGAGCCAGGACCTGAGCGACGAGGACCGTGAGCGGATGTCCAGACTGGGCAAGAACGGACCCCGCGAGGTGGAGGGTATGAAGATGACCCACTGCGTGCCCAACGAGCGGGCGCGGGCGGAGCGTTAGCGAACCGCCGCCGGGCCGGAGCGAACCGTACTCCGGCCCGGTGGGGCGAAAGGCGGTGAGCCGGTGCTCGGGGACGCTGTCCCGCGGGCGCGGGGAGATGATCCATCCGCCCTGGGAGCCCTCCGACCAGGACCTTCAGCCAGGGAGAGATCCTCGGTCAAGAAGGTCCGATTTTTCCGCTTAAAAGGTATGAATGCCATTACAGCGGGCACGCGATCCTCAATCCGAGACACCGACATCTGAGCCGTTCCCACTCCCAATTGGATCGCCATGCCTGTTAAGAGCAACGTCATTCCGATCATCCACTGGTCTCGCCGTTCGTCCTGCCTCAGCGAGGATCCCGAGCTGTTCTTTCCCGTGTCCTACGAGGGGCCGGGCCGTGAGCAGTATGAGCGCGCCAGGGCGGTGTGCCGCCTGTGCCCGGTGCGCGGGCGTTGCCTGGAGTACGCGTTGAACACCCAGCAGATGTACGGCGTGTGGGGAGGCACCACCCCGGAGGAGCGCAGGGCCACCATGGCCAGGGCGAGGCAGCAGGTCAGGTAGCGGTCTTCCTCGTCAGCCGGCCCGTCGGCACCGCCTGCGCCCCGCCTGCCCGGCGCACGGTCCGGTCCGCCCGGAGCCGCCCGGTTCACCGCGGGGTCCCCGGGCTCACGGTGCTCTCCGGCTCTTCGGCCTCCCCACGGTCCCCGGAATCGCCGACGAGGGCGCGGAAACGGGTGGCGTTGCGCTGGGAGTTGTCCGCGCAGCAGTTGTTGAAGAGCACATGGGTGACCTCGGCGCCCTCCGCGAGCTTCTCGACCCTCGCCGCCCAGCGGGCGAGCTCCTCCTCCGAGTACAGGTACGCGAAGCGCTCGTCGACGTTCTTGCTGGTCCACCTGTCGGAATGCCCGTGCATTCGTACCACGGCGAGGTCGGAGGTCGCGGCGAGGACCGGCGGGACCGACGAGGCGTACCCCTGGGGCATGTCGACCCCCACGTACGCGAGGTCGTGTCCGGCGAGAAAGGCGAGGGTGTCCTCGCGGTTCTCCTCGCTCATCCAGGTGCGGTCGCGGAACTCGACACTGACGCGCATCGGTGCGCAGCGCCGGGCGCATTCCAGGATGTGGCGCCTGTTGCTCTCTCCGATCGGGAACCACGGCGGGAACTGGAAGAGCACCGCCCCCAGCTTGCCGGCCTCGTGCAGCGGTCCCAGCGCGTCGAGGAACCGCCGCCAGACCTCGTCCAGGATCTCCGGTGGCACGTCTTTCGGGTAGAGGTTGCGCCCCTGCGGCGCGCCGAGGCTCTCCCGCAGGTCCTTGTAGAGGGAGGCGGGCCGGGTGGGGTGCCCGGTCAGCATGGAGAACGCCTTGACGTCGAAGGTGAAGTCCGCGGGGGTGCGGTCGCGCCAGGCCTCCACGGTGCTTCGCGACGGCGGATGGTAGTAGGTGGCGTCCACCTCGACGACCGGGAACCGCGTCGCGTAGTAGGCGAGGCGTTTCGCCGGGGTGGAGGCGTCCTCGGGATACCAGCCGGACTCCAGCAGTGAGCGGTGGGTCCACGAGGCCGTGCCCACGCAGATCCTGCCCATGTTCCCCGTCCTCCCTGACAGGCCCGGCGCATCTCCCACTCCCGGCGTTCCTCCGCCAGGTGACGGCCCCGGCCGGGGGTGCGGGGCCGTCGCGGCGCCGGGTTCCTACGGCTTCCCGCCGACGCCGCCGGCGAGTTCGCCCAGGCGTGCGGGACCTCCGGTGCGCGGCGACAGCGGCAAGGTGTCGGGCACGAACGGGATCAGGCCCGGCCGTACCAGCTGCTGCGGCACGAACGTCCCGCCCACCAATGCTATCCGGAATGCGGGCCAGTGCTCCGGCCTTCAGGCCGGAGGCGAAGGCCCGCGCGGGAGTGCCCGCTAGGGTGCGAGCGTGCCCTGACCTGAGCGGTTTCGCCGTCAGATCAGGGGCGATGCGGTAATGTGTTCGAGTCGCCGCCGGACGGGCGGAGACGCTAAACGACTGTGGAGGCCCGGTAAGACCACCGCTCGCGGTGGCTCAGGTCGACGAAGCAGGAAGCCTCAGAGGTGCCGCGTGAACGCGCGGTGCGGGCTGAATCCCCGGCCTTCAGGCAGGGGAGCGCGTCAATCGCATGCCTACCGGGTGCCCCGGGAGGGGGCGGTGAATCCCCTCCCGGTGACCGCTTTGCCATACGGGGAGCCGATCCGGCGCTGGGTGACCGCCGCGCCGGACCGGTGGGGGATCCGTCGTCCGCGCGATGCCGGACGCGACGGGCACGACACCGCGCCGCTACGGTGCCCATCGCCGTGCCCGAGATGCCCGCCGTGCTCGCCCTACGCGGGCGAGGCCGGGGGTCAGCGTCGGGGGGACGGCCAGGGGTTGGGACGGCAGCCGTGCAGGGACTTGGTCTGCTGGAGCATCACCGGTGCCCGCCGGCCGCGCCCCGGGCAGGACACGTGGCCGTGGCCGAGACCGTGGCCGACCTCGTGGCTGATCACGTACTCGCGGTAGGAGGCCACGTCGCGGCCGTAGCCGCGCGCCCCGCTGTTCCAGCGGACCGCGTTGATGACCGCGCGCTCGCCGTTCCAGCAGGAGAGCGCGCCGTTGGTCCGCATCGGCAGGCATCGCCTGTCGGTCGTCCGCGGGCTGCTCAGGGAGACCCTGATGCTCGCCGGGCCGCGGGTCACCCGCTTGAACCGGTATCCCCAGCCGCGCCGGTCGTTGAGGATCCGGTGCACCTCGGCGGCGAACTCCTCCGCCTCGAACGGCAGGCCGCGCTCGACCTCCACGATGTACCGGACCACCTTGCCCTTCCTCCCCTTGGGAGGGGCGGCCTCGCCGGGGGCGACGGCGTAGCGGCCTTTGGCCGACCGGGGCACCTTCATCCTCAGCGGCTGCTGGCGGCCGTTGGCGAGCAGGAGCGGCTCCTTGGCGGGTGACAGGGGCGCGGCCGTGTCTTGCGGCTGAGGCGGCGGGGTCGGCGTCTGGGGAACCACCGGTATGCCGGGCGGGGCGGCGTCGGGGAGAGGTGCGGGCCTGTCGGGAACGGGGTCGAGGCGACCGCTCAGCACCGTGGCCCCACCGGCTGTGAACGTGACCACGATGCTCAGCGCGAGAAGCAACAGAACGGTCTTAGGGTCACGTTTCTTTTCGTTCCTGGACATAGACCGTAAACCCTATTGCCCCCTGGAGGTAACTCATCAAATCAGGAGCAAATCCATCATATGCAGCCAGCCCATGGGCATTTCGGGGCATGCCAACGGCGACCGCACGTATGCGGTCGCCGTTGGATCAGAGGGTCGCGGACTTAGCGGGATCCGCGTGGACTCAACAGATGGATCGCTGCCGGTGCCGTGGCCCGGCCCTGAGCGGGACGGGATCTCACCGGCCCGAGGCGATCGTCTTCCTGGCCTCCGCCGGATCGTCGGTGGCCAGGGCGATCCGGGCGTTCTCGCGGCACCGCTCCAGGGAGTGGGCGGCGAGACTCTCCCGTACCGCGGGGACGCCGGGCGCGGACATCGACAGGCTGGTGACCCCCAGCCCGACCAGGACCGTCGCCAGGAGCGGGTCGGCCGCCGCCTCGCCGCACACGCCGACCGGCTTGCCCGCCGCCTGCCCGGCCGCCGCGCAGTCGGCGATCAGCTGGAGCAGCGCGGCCTGCCAGGGGTCGAGCAGGTCGGCGAGTTCCCCGTGCTGGCGGTCGGAGGCGAAGGTGTACTGGCTCAGGTCGTTGGTGCCGATGCTCAGGAAGTCGAGCTCCTCCAGCAGGCGTCCGGCGCGCAGCGCGGCGGCGGGAACCTCGATCATCGCCCCGACACGCGCGATGCCCCGGGCGCGTGCCCGCGCGGCGAAGTCGGCGGCCTCGGCCACCGTCGTCACCATCGGAGCCATCACCCACGCCTCGGCCCCGGTCGTGCGGGCGGCCTCGGCGATGGCGTCGAGCTGGGTGTCGAGCACCTCCGGCCTGACCCGGGAGACCCGAAGTCCCCGGATGCCCAGCGCGGGGTTGGTCTCCTCGGCCAGTCCGAGGAACGGCAGCGGCTTGTCCGTGCCCGCGTCGAGGGTGCGGACCACGACGTGCCCGCCGCCGGGTGCGGCACGGAAGACCGCGGCATAGGCGGCCACCTGCTCCTCGTAGGTCGGCTCCTCGCGCCGGTCCAGGAAGAGGAACTCCGTGCGGAACAGCCCCACCCCCTCGGCGTCGAATCCCCCGGCCCCCTCCGTGGAAGGAGCGTGGCCCGAGGGGGTGAGGTCGGCCGCCGAGCCGACGTTGAGCAGCAGCTTGACGGGGTGGCCGTCGGAGGTGCGCCCGGGACCACGGCTGGTGGCCTTCCTGCGGCGGTCGTCCTCGGCCCGGCGCTGGACCGCGGTGGCGGCCTCCTCGCCGATGCCGACCTCCACCTCGCCCAGCTGGCCGTCGACCGAGATCCACGTCCCCTCGCCGATGTCGTCGGCTCCCCGGCAGGCGACCACGGCGGGCAGGCCGCGGGCGCGGGCGAGGATGGCGGTGTGGCTCGTCGGGCCGCCCTTCTCGGTGACGAGGGCGAGAACGGACCCGGGGTCCAGGTTCACCGTGTCGGCGGGGGAGAGATCCCCGGCGACCAGGACGAACGGATGACCGGGGTCGGGCACCCCGGGGACGGGCAGGCCCAGCACCGCCGCCACGGCCCGGTTGCGGATGTCGTCGAGGTCCGCGGCGCGTTCGGCGAAGTAGCCGCCCGCCTCCAGCAGCGCGCGCCGGTGATGGGCGCAGGCCTCGTCGACGGCGTGCGCGGCGTTCCTGCCCGACCTGACGCTCGTCTCCACGGACTCGTGCAGGCCGGGGTCGTCGGCGATGAAGGACTGCGCCTCCAGGATCGCCTTCGCGTCGGCGTCGGGCGCCTTCTCCGCACGCGCCGCCAGCTCTGCGGCCGTGGCCCGCAGCGCGTCCAGCGCCAGGCCGAGCTCGGCGTCGGCGTCGGTCACGGGGGAGGGGGCGGGCAACTCCGGCGGGCCCGCCATCCGGCAGACCCGTCCGGCGGCCCGGCCCGGGCTCACGCCCAGGCCACTGAGCGTCTCAGCCACGGGAGTTCTCTTCGGCGTCGAGGTCACGGGCGAGCAGTTCGGCGAGGGAGTCGAGCGCCTCGTCGGCTCCCGGTCCCTCTGCCTCGAGCGTGACCTCCGTGCCGTGCGTGGCGCCCAGTGCCAGTACGGCGAGCATGCTGTTGGCCGGTACGGGTTTGCCCTCTCCGACGCGGATGCGGACGGGCACCCCCTGCTTGCCCGCGGCCTGCACGAAGATCTTCGCGGGCCGGGCGTGAAGGCCCGTGCTTGAGGCGACGACCACTGTCCTCTCCGGCATCTCCGGTCCTCCTTCTGCGCTTTGTGCGCGTTCTGCGAGTGGTGCGAGCTTGGCGGGCCTGTGCCGGTTCCGCGCCGGGCCCCTCCCGTCTGACCAGACGGGAGGGGCCCGGCGGGCCGGCACCGGTCAGGGTTCGATGGTCACCTTGATGGCCTCGCCCCTGCTGACGATGTCGATGCCCTCAAGGACCTCCGTGAGCGGCAGCCGATGCGTGATCAGGTCGGCGACCGGCACCGAGCCGTCGGCGATCAGCCGCAGAGCCTGGGCGTTGTGCGCCGGGCTCGACCCGTTGGCGCCGACGATGGTCAGCTCCCGGTAGTGGACCAGGTTGGAGTCGCACTGGATGATCGGGTTGTCCTTGGGCAGGCCGCCGAAGAAGCTGATCCGCCCCTGGCGGGCGACCATCTGCAGCGCCTGCTCCTGGGCCGCGCCGGCGGCGGCGGCGGTGATGACGACGTCGGCCCCCCTGCCCTCGGTCAGTTTGAGCACCTGCTCGACGACGTCCTCACCGTGGACGACCGCGTCGGGGTGGACCAGCCGGGCGGCCATCTCCAGCCGCCCGGCGTTGATGTCGACGAGGAAGACGCGTGCCGCGCCCCGCGCCCGAGCCAGCCGCACGTGCAGACAGCCGATCGGGCCGGAGCCCATGATCACCACGTCGTCGCCCTCGCCCACGCGGGCCAGCTCCTGGCCGTTGAGCACGCAGGCCAGCGGCTCGGCCACCGACGCCTCGGCGAAACCGATCTCGTCGGGAATGCGGTTGACGCCGTTGACCGCGAGGACCTTAGCCGGGATGATCATGTACTCGGCGAAACCACCGTCGTAGTGGTAGCCCATCGACTCCTGGTTCGGGCAGACGGTCATCCGGCCCCGGCGGCACTCCGGGCACGTCCCGCAGGGAATCGCGGCGATCACCTGCACCCGGTCACCCGGGGCCCACTCGCCGGCGTCGACGGCCTCGACCACCTCGCCGGCGATCTCGTGCCCCATCACCCTGGGCGGATGGATGTGGTGGTGGCCGTGCTTGAGGATCTTCGCGTCGGTACCGCAGGTCGAGCAGTTGCGCACGCGTATCTTGATCTCGCCTGGTCCGGTGACGGGTTCCGGCGCCTCCTCGACGCGGATGTCGCCGGGGGCGTAGAAACGGGCGACCTTCACTGTGCTTCGTCCTCTTCGTTCGGTTGCAGCAGCCGGACCACCTCGGCGACTTCCGTCGCCTCGCGAAGGGCCCGGGCCTGGTCGGGATCCATCAGGATCTGCGCGAGTTCGGCGAGCAGTCGCACGTGGCCGTCGCCCTTGGCGGCGATGCCGATGCACACTGTCACCTGCTCGCCGTCCCAGTCGACGCCCTCGGGAAAGCGCACGAAGCTGATGGCGTCGTACAGGACCGCGTCCTTGCCGGCCAGGGTGCCGTGCGGGATGGCGACCCCCTCGCCGACGTAGGTGGAGATCGACCGCTCCCGTTCGAGCATGGTGTCGATGTACTCGCTCTCCACCGCGCCGACGGCGAGCAGGGCCTCTCCGCACTGCAGGATCGCGTCGTCACGGCCGGCGGCCGAGGCCGCCAGCCGGATGGCGCGTGGGTCCAGCGGCAACGGTGCCGTCTCAGGCATTGACGGTGCCGCCGCTCTTGATCGTGCTGACCAGCTTGGTCACCGCGGGGTCTCCGATGAAGACCTGGAACGGGATGAGCACCTTGTCCGGGGCACCGGCCCTGGCCCGGCTCGCCAGTCCGGCGTGGCAGAGCACCACGTCGGCGTCGGCGGGGATCGTGTTCACCGGGGTGTGCTCCACCGCGATGTTCTGCGGCTTCAGCTGCTTACGGAGCTGGCTGGCGAGCATGACGCTGCTGCCCATTCCCGCGTCGCAGGCGACGACGATCTTGTGGATGTCCTTGCTCTCGATGCTGGCCATCGATTAGGCCTCCTTGACGGTGGGTGCGGTTTGCGGCTCTTCGACGCTCTCCCCACTCTCCTCACTGTCGTCCTTGCCGCGCCCGAAGCCGAGGAGCGCCGCCGCGACGGCGAAGGAGACGAGCGTTGCGGCGGCGACGCCGGCGATGGTGCCGAACAGTCCGCCCCTGGGGGTCACCGCGAGGAAGGCGAAGATGCTGCCGGGCGACGGCGTGGCCACCAGCCCGGCCCCGGTCATGAGGAAGACCAGGACGCCCGTGGCGCCACCGGCGATGACCGCGAGGATCAGCCGGGGCTTCATGAGCACGTACGGGAAGTAGATCTCGTGGATGCCGCCGAAGAAGTGGATGATGATCGCGGCGGGGGTGCTGGGACGCAGCGCGCGGGGGCCGAAGAACATGAAGGCGAGCAGCAGGCCGAGGCCGGGGCCGGGGTTCGACTCCAGCATGAACAGGATCGACTTGCCGTCCTCGGCCGCCTGGGCGATGCCCAGCGGGCCCATCACGCCGTGGTTGATGGCGTTGTTGAGGAAGAGCACCTTGGCGGGCTCGATGACGATCGAGGCGATCGGCAGCAGGTTGTTGTTGATCAGCCAGGCGACCGCGTCGCTCGCGACCGCGGTGATCGAGGCGACGACGGGGCCGATGGCCTTGAGTCCGACCAGGGCCATGGCGCCGCCGATGATGCCGGCGCTGAAGTTGTCCACCAGCATCTCGAAGCCGGCCTTGACGCGGTCGGCGATGAGTCCGTCGAACAGCTTCAGGAGGTACGCGGTGAGCGGACCGATGATCATCGCGCCGAGGAACATCGGGCTTTCCGCGCCGGCGACGATGCCCATGGTGGCGACGGCGCCGACCACGGCACCGCGCTGGCCGTGGACCATCCGCCCGCCGGTGTAGCCGATCAGGACCGGCAGCAGCGTCGTGACGATCGGCCCGACCAGGGTGGCGAAGTCCTCATTGGGCAGCCAGCCGGTGGGGATGAACAGAGCGGTGATCAGGCCCCAGGCGATGAACGCGCCGATGTTCGGCATGATCATCCCGGCGAGGTATCCGCCGAAACGCTGAATAGTCGCTCTCGCCCCGGTTCCTGTGACAGTTGGGGTGTATTCACTCATGTGGTTCTGCTCCTTCCGGGGCGGTCGGCGGTTGGGCCGACCTGGGGGGTGGATCTATACCGCTGTCAGCCCTCGGGCCGCAGCGACAGGGTGGGATCGGCTCCGGTGACGCGCACGTCGTCACGATGGATGTGGTGTGGGGATGGCATCCGGCTTCCCGGCAGCCCGACTGCGGCGGTCGCCCAGGCCAGCGCCTCCACCAGCGCGCGCTCGCCTCGTGCCCCGCCCGCGAGGAAGCCCGCGAGCATGGCGTCGCCGGCGCCGACGGTGCTGCGTGGTTCGGCCACCGGGCACTGGCCGTGCCAGATCTGGTCGTCCTGCAGCAGGATCGCGCCGTCGGCGCCCAGACTGGCCAGGACGGTGCCCGCGCCTCGCGCCCGCAGGTTCTCCGCGGCCTTGATGGCGTCGCCCAGGGACGAGATGACGATCCCCGTGGCCTCGGCCAGCTCCTCCCGGTTGGGTTTGACCAGGGCGGGAGCCTCGGCGAGCGCCGAGATGAACGCGGGTCCGCTGGTGTCGACCGCGACGTTGATGCCCGCGCCGCTGAACCGCTCGCACAGGCGGGCGTAGACGTCGGCGGGCACCTCGGGCGGGAGGCTGCCCGAGGCGACCACCCAGTCCGCGGAGCTGGCCGCGCCGAGCACCGCCTCGGCGATGGTGTCGAGTTCGGTCGACGACAGGGCCGTTCCCGGTTCGTTGATCTTGGTGACCGTGCCGTCGGGCTCGGCCAGCGCGACATTGGACCGGGTGGCCCCGCCGACGGGGACGGTGATCATCTCGATGCCCTCGGCCGAGAGCAGGCTCACCAGTCGGCGGCCCTCGTCGCCGCCGAAGGGGACGACCGCGCACGAGCGGACCTGGTTGGCCAGCAGCGCCCGGGAGACGTTGACGCCCTTGCCGCCGGGGTCGAGGTGGGTGGCGGCGGCGCGGATGACGGCCCCGCGGGTCATCGACCCGACCTCGATCGTACGGTCCAGGCTGGGGTTGAGGGTCAAGGTGACGATCATGCCGGGACCACCTTGGTCGTACGGTTCCGGCGGAGGCCGAGGGGGGCGGGGACGATCACCTTCGAGATCCTGGCGGTGACCGGGGGGGAGGGGAGGATCACGCCCGGATCACCTCCGGGCCCGCTGCGGCCATCTCGGCCGCGACCCCGGAATCGAGCCCGGTGTCACTGATCACCACGTCGATCTCCTGGATCGAGGCGAAACGCGCCAGGTAGGTGTTGGGGAACTTGGTGTGGTCGGCGAGCAACACGCACCGCTGAGCCGCGTCGATCATCGCCCGCTTGATGGCGGCCTCGCCCGGGTCGGGTGTCGTCAGCCCCTTGGCCACCGAGCACCCGTTGGCGGCCATGAACGCCACGTCCACGTGCAGGTCGGCGAGAGGGCGCAGCGCCCAGTCGTCGACGGTGGCCAGGGTCCGTCCGCGGACCCGGCCGCCCAGCATGATCACCGTCAGGTTGGGTCGGGTGGCCATCGCCGTCGCCAGTGGCGGTGAGTTCACGATCACGGTCAGCTCCCGATCGACCGGAAGTGCCTGCACCAGCCTGCCGGTGGTCGAACCGGCGTCGATGATGATCGCGCCGTCGTCGGGGAGCTCGGCGAGCGCCGCCTTCGCGATGCGTTCCTTCTCCGCGATCATCACCTCGTCGCGGGCGGCCAGCTCGGGCTCGAACCCCAGCCGCTCGACCAGGATCGCTCCGCCGTGCACGCGTCGCAGCATCCCGGAGCGCTCCAGCGCGGTCAGGTCGCGCCGGATGGTCTCCGTGGTGACGGCGAACTCCTCCGCCAGCGTCACCACGTCCACCCGTCCGACGGCCCGCGCCCGGCGCAGAATCTCCTGTTGCCGCTCCTCGGCGTACATGCTGTTGATTCACCACCGTTTCCGTGTTGTTTCAGCTTTATTTACACCCGAATGTGTTGGAACGTCAATGGGTTGCCTCCCGGCTAACACAGCATGACCATAAAAAGACCCAGGTATTTACCGGTAAACCCGGGGGTCGGGCGGAAGTGGGGTCACGGTTTGGCCCAGATTTGGGAACACGTTGGAATCACTGTGGCTCTTGGTGTGAAGTGAGGCCGATCCGGGCTCCTCCGGCGGCGAAGTGAGGGGCGCCACTGGCTCTTCCAGTGCGAAAGACGCGTCTCAGGAGGGATCCGGGGAGTTTCGAGGAGCTCCGGGGATCTTCGGGAAGGGCCGAGAACGCCGCGGGCTCCCCGGCGGATGGGAGTCCGGGGCCCCGTCACGGGGGTTCTGTCGCGGGAAGTCCCTCAGCCGGGAAACGAGATGTGGGCGGGCGGCACGTGGGCGGCCAGCCAGACGCCGTTGGCGCTGACCCGGAACTCGTGACCCGCCCGGTGCATCTCTCCCGCGCGGACGACCAGCACGACCGGCCTGCCCCGGCGCGCGCCCACCCTGGTCGCGGTCTCCCGGTCGGGGGAAAGGTGTACGGCGTGCCGGCTCATCGGCCGCAGGCCCTCCTCCCGGATGGCGCCCACGTGCGCGCCCACCGTGCCGTGAAAGAGGATCTCGGGCGGTTCGACCGCGGGAAGGCCCAGATCGACGTCGACCGTGTGGCCCTGGTTGGCGCGGATCCGGTCGCCCTCGATGCTGAAGCGCCGCTTGTCGTTGCCCGCGACCACCCGCGCGAGCTCCTCACGGGTGATCGCGAAACCGTGCCGCGCGGCGGCGGCCAGCAGGGCGTCGACGTCCACCCAGCCCTGCGGGCCCAGGACGAGCCCGATGCGCTCGGGCTGGTGCCTGAGGTGCTGGGAGAGATATTTGGAGACTCGAACGAGCCGCTTGTCATCCATGGGATACGGGTCTCCGGGTGGGGCGGGCTCAGCCGTCGGCGGCCCAGCCGTGGGTGCGCTTGAGGACGGCGGCCACGCGGGCGAAGCGCGCGCCGTCGAGGATGGAGCCCTCGCGCCGGATGTCGCCCTCGGCGAGACTGAAGACCCGATCCAGGCGCAGGTAGGAGACCCGGTTCTCCCGGTCCCACTGGCCGGGGCCGAGCTCCAGGTAGTCATCGGGGTCGCCGCCGGCCCGGCTGGTCAGCATCAGCGCGAGCAGCTTGCGCCCGTGGCGGCCGACGACCAGCAGAGGCCGGTCCTTGCCCCGGTTCGGATCCTCCTCGTAGGGGACCCACGCCCAGACGATCTCACCGGGGTCGGCGAGCCCGTCGAGGTCGGGGGAGTAGTGCAGGGTCGCGGTTCGGTCGACACGGTGGACCTCGCTGACCGCGCCTCGAGCCGGTCGGGGGTCCTCGCCAAGATCACGCACGCGCACAGCTTAACGGCAGACCCCGGCCGCTTCCAAGGGAGCGGCCGGAGCCGGTGGCGGGGAGCGCGCCGCCCGCTGGCCGGATGCCAGCGGGGCGGCCGAGGTCCGGGTGGGCGGGTGCCCTCATCCTGGACCTGGTGCGAAGACGGCTCAGCCGCCGCTCTTGCGCCGGAAGGAGCGCTTGGCCGCAGCCGGGCCGTGAGCACCGTGGATCTTCGAGGAGTTCTTCCCCTTGCCCCCGGAACCCGCGTCCGCCTGGGCGAGCTTCTTGCGCTCCAGTGCCTCGCGGAACTTGCGCTTCAGCTCGTCGTCGGAACTCTCGGAACCTTCGGGTTCCGGCGTGACGTCAGACATTACAGACCTCCTGATCTATCGGGCGGTCCAACCCCGACCAACAGGATCATCATCCTCTCATCCGGACCCCTTCGGCGTGCAGGCCCCTGGCTTCGGCTCTGAGAGGAAGGGCACGTGCCGCGAGCTCCGCCGGCGCACGGGTCAGTGCATTCCCAAAGCCATCATCAGCAGCAGGCCGGCGAGGTGGCCGACGACCACGAAGACGATCACGAAGATGAAGACGAACTTGGCCGGGCCGTGCTCGAAATGCCGGCCCTCCTTGAGGGTGGGACGCTTGGCCTGGCGCTCGGCGATCCGCTCCTCGATCGGCCTGCTGTGAAACATGGGGGTCCTTTGCTCACCGATGGTTGGGGCGATAATCGTTTGTGTACCAATTATTGTACTATGTCGCTTGGAGGCGCACGTGAGTGACATGGCCGACCCCCTGAGCCTGGACCGTCAGGTGTGCTTCGCCCTGGCGATCGCCTCGCGCAACGTCATCGGCCTCTACCGGCCCCTGCTGGAGCCGATGGGGCTCACCCACCCCCAGTATCTGGTCATGCTCGCCCTCTGGGAGCGGGCACCGCTCTCGGTCAAGGAGCTGAGCGAGCTACTGAGACTCGACCCCGGTACGCTGTCCCCGCTGCTGAAGCGTCTCGAGTCCGTCGGTTACATCCGGAGGCGGCGTGACAGCCAGGACCAGCGTGTCCTGGCCGTCTCGCTCACACCGGAGGGCAGCGGGCTACGGGGCGAGGCGGAGAAGGTTCCGCCGGCGATCGTCAAGCGTCTGGGGATGACCATGGAGGAGCTCCAGGAGCTCCACCGGTCGCTGACGCGGCTGATCGCCGCGGCGGACGGCGCGGCATCACCGACTCGCGAAGAGTCACAGGACAGGGAGAGGAAAGGCTCATGGCCGGAAGTCACGGGGGAAGCCCCAAGTCGTGGTTCGCGGTGATCGTCATCCTGCTGGGGTTCACCGTGGGGGGTGTCGCCCTGTGCCTCGGTCCCAACTGGACGTTCTTCTGGGTGGGGGCCGGGATCGTCGCGGTGGGCGGCGTGATCGCCCTGATGGTCGACATCTTCTCCGACGTCATCATCGACGCGCCCCGCGTGCCGATGGACCAGAGCAACGGCTGATCAGGCCTCCTGCAGCGCCTCCTCGCCCGGCGGGATCTCAAGTGATCCGGTAGAGCAGCTCGGGTCGTCCGAGTCCGCCGTACTGGGGGACCCGGTGTGTGATCCCGTTCTCCGTCAGATGCTCCAGGTAGCGGCGGGCGGTCACCCGGGAGACGCCGATCGCCGCCCCGGCGGTCTGGGCCGACAGGCCGCCGGGGGCCTTGCGCAGCTCCGCCAGCACGGCGTCGAGCGTGGCCTGCGTCATCTCCTTGGGCAACAGGCTCTGCGTCGGACCCCGTAGCGCCGCCGGCGCGCGGTCCACCTCGCCCTGACCGTTCGCCTCTCCCACGCCCTCCACCGACGACCGGAACTCCGCGTAGCGGACGAGCTTCTACGCCCTTCCCTCGCAGCGGCAGCCGCACGGTGAACACCGCGCCCGTCCCGCTCTCCATCGTGCTTCCGGCGCCCGGCTCATCCTCGCCCGCGAGCGCGCGGCCGGTTTCCGCGCGGCCGGACGACCAGGCCCTGACCCCGGCGTAGCCGGCGTAACGACGGGCGACCCTCCGAAGGGCGCACGGGCCGGTGGTGGACGCTCTGCTCGGGGGAGCGACCGCCACCGGTCCGTACGTGTGAGACGCGCCCGCCAAAGTGATCGCCACCGGCCGGTTCCCGCGGGCCCGACGGCGTTGACACCCTTGTCACGTCGCCCTAGTTTGAGCAGGCTCAGACGACTGATCACGGAATCGAAGGGGAGCGGTGGATGGCCGTCATCGATGCCCACCAGCACTTCTGGAATCTGGAGACGGGCTCCTACCCCTGGCTGACGCCGGAGGCGGGGCCGCTCTACCGCACCTTCGCTCCCGAGGAGCTCGTCCCGCAGCTCGCCGCCGCCGGTGTGGAGCGGACCGTGCTGGTCCAGGCCGCCGACACCTACGCCGACACCGACGCGATGCTGGCGCAGGCGGACGCCCACGACTTCATCGCCGCCGTGGTGGGGTGGGTGCCGCTGAACCGGCCCGACGAGGCGGCCGGGGCGCTGGAGCGCTACGGCAGGCATCCGAGATTCGCCGGGGTGAGGCACCTCATCCACGACGATCCCGATCCCGACTGGGTGGTCCAGGACACGGTGATCGAGAGCCTGGGCCTGCTCGCCGCGGCGGGGCTGCCGTTCGACGTGGTCGCCGTGCTGCCCAGGCACCTGGAGCACGTGCCGTTCCTCGCCGAGCGCGTCCCCGGGCTGCGGCTGGTCATCGACCACCTGTCCAAGCCGCCGATCAGGGAGAAGGGGTGGGAGCCGTGGGCGTCGCTGATCGCCCGCGCCGCCGAGCACCCCAACGTGTACGGGAAGGTGTCCGGCCTCAACACCGCCGCCGATCCCGAGACCTGGACCGCCGAGGACCTCCGCCCCTACGTCGACCACGCGCTTGAGGCGTTCGGCCCCGAGCGGCTGATGTTCGGCAGCGACTGGCCGGTGGCCGTCCTCGCGGGCGACTACGCCAAGGTCTGGAGGGAGACCGGCGTGCTGCTGTCGGGTCTCGACGAGGCCGCCAGGGAGGCGATCCTCGGCGGTACCGCAGCGCGCTTCTACGGCATCGAGACCTGATCCGGCCCTCGCTCGCTCCTTCCTGACCTCCTTCCGCAGGGACGGCCGGGCGGTGCCCGCTTCGCACCCCTCCCGGCCCCTTTCGGAAGATCCTTGGCGGGGCCGAGAGCGCGGGTCGATGCGCGCTCTCAGGCTCGGGCCGACACGCGCAGGAAGGCTCAGGCCGACTCGCGCAGGAAGCCGATGCTCGCCGCGAGGCCGCGAACGTCGACGCCGAGGCCGCGCAGGATGGAGACGGAGGCGTTCGAGCCGTCGGCCAGCAGGCCCTTCAGCAACTCCTCGCCGCCCACCTGGGAATCGGTGCCGCGGGTGTGCAGGGCGACCTCGACGGCCTTCCGCGCCCTGGCCGTGAGGAGCAGGTCACCGGCCGGGCCGCTGAGCGTCACGTTCAGCGGGCGGAGCCTGGAGCGCGTCAGTCGCCACGCCAGGGGATCCTCCCGCCGGGGCGGGAGGTGCCGCCTGACCTCGTCCAGGTCGACGCCGATGGCGGCGAGCAGCGCGCGGTCGCCCGCCCGGCCCTTCGCGGCCTCACGGTTCCGGATCTCCGCGCCGACTGCCTCGGGGGTGACCCCGAGACCGGTCACCGGCCAGGACTCGGCCAGGGCGAGCAGGAACATGTCCTCGTCGAGCGTGGTGTGGCCGTGGTCGAGCGCCAGCAGTCCGGCGCGGACCGTGGTTCGCCGGGCCTCGGGGGTGAATCTCGCGAACATCGTCAGCTCCCGCCGTCGGTGGTTCGGTGTGCGTGCTTGCGGTGTGCCGTCTGCCGCCTGACGCCGAGCGCGGCGGCGATGACCTCCCAGGAGGAACCCTGGTTCCTGGCCTCGATGACGTGCGCGGCCTCAAGTTCCTCCAGAAGCCTGCGTAGTGCCGCCACGGCCGCCAGCGCCACCACCGGATCCTTGCCGTCGACGGCCTCGGCGAACTCGTTCAACGATCCCATGCTGTCAGCATAAGCTGACAGGTTCGTTGTTGTCAGCATTTGCTGACAACATTCCGGGGCCTCGCCGCGTTCCGGCAGGGGACGCGCTAGCGTGCGAGGGTGGACAAGATCTTCACCGTTGAGGAGGCGCGGGCGCTCATGCCCGTGCTGCTGGAGCGGGCCGCCGCGTTCGTGGCGATGCGGGGGGAGCTGGCCGAGCTCGCGCACGAGCTCCGCAGCACCGGGACGTCAAAGGCCGGTGGTCTGGCGGAGGCGAAGGCCTTCGAGGCCAGGCTGGAGGAGATCCTCGGCTGGTTCGAGGAGCGAGGCATCGAGGTCAAGGGCGTCGCGCCTCTGCTGGTCGACTTCCCCTCGGTGCTCGACGGGGTGCGGGTGCAGCTGTGCTGGCTGGAAGGGGACCGCGAGCTGGCGTGGTACCACCGAGACGAACTCGGCTTCGCCGGTCGCAGACCCCTTCCCTGACCACGCTCCCCGGAGGGTCCGGGGGTCTGACTACTCGATCACCAGGTTGACCGGGATGTTGCCCCGGGTGGCGTTGGAGTAGGGGCAAACCTGGTGGGCGGCCTCCACGAGGGCGGTGCCGGCCTCCCCGTGCAACTCGTCGGGCAGCTCGACGCGCAGCGTCACGGCGAGCGCGAAGCCCTCACCCTCGGGGACGAGGCCCACCTCGGCGGTCACCGAGGCCTCGGACACGTCGGCCTTCTGCCTCCTGCCGATCAACTGGAGCGCGCTGGCGAAGCAGGCGGCGTATCCGGCCGCGAACAACTGCTCGGGATTGGTGCCCTCGCCGGATCCGCCCAGCTCCTTCGGTGGTGCGAGGGTCACGTCGAGGCGCTTGTCGGACGAGACCGCCCGTCCTTCCCTGCCGTTGGCGGTGGCGATGGCCGTGTAGATCGTACTCATCGTGATCCCTTCTCGGTTTTGGACAACTTAATTGTGCACAATTAAGTTGATAGCAGTCAAGGTCGGTATAATCGAGACGTGAAGATCACCGTCGAGAATCTGGTGTGCTTCGACGTGCACGCCGCCTCTCGCGCCCTGGACGCCGTCTACCGCAGGGTGCTGGGCGAGCTCGGCCTGACCTACCCGCAGTACCTGGTCATGATGGTGCTCTGGGAGCGCGAGCCGGTGACGGTCAAGGAGCTCGGCGTGAGGTTGCGGCTCGACTCGGGCACCCTGTCCCCGCTGCTGAAGAGGCTGGAGGCGGCGGGCCTGGTGCGTCGCGAGCGCAGCACGGAGGACGAGCGATCCGTGCTGGTGCGGCTCACCGATGAGGGTGGCCGGCTGGGGGAGCGGGCGTGTGACGTCCCCGCCCGGATCTTCGAGGCCGCCGGTCTCGCCCCCGTCGAGGTCCTGGACCTGCAGCAGACCCTGCGCCGTCTCGTCGCCTCCCTCGACGAGTCGGCGCAATGACCGCGGCCGGCGACGTACGCCGCGTCTGATCAGGAGGTCCCGCTGAGGTGGACCTCCCGGGCCAGCTTCGTCGTCTGGGCGGTGGAGCGCTGCCAGGTGCTTCCCGCAGGGTGGGCGGTCAGCAGGACCACGATCCAGCGCTCCTTGGGGCCGACGAGCCCCGTGGTGTGCAGGACCGGGCGTCCCAGATCGGGGACCGGCCCTGAGCGGGCGGGGATGACCTGTGCGGCGGGTACGGTCCGCGCGGTGACCGTGGAGTCGGTGGAGGTGGCGGGGTGCGCGGCGAGCGGGACGTCGGGTGTGGCCGCGGTGAAGGTCGAGGGGTGGGCGACGGACGCGGGGGCGGCCGAGCTCGAAGGCCGGGGGGTGGACGCGGGGGCTTTCGCCGGGCGGCAGCGGACCGGGGGCGTGGAGCCGTACCCCGACCAGCCCTGCTTGACCGCCCACGGCCCGCGCACCGCGCGGGGGATGCCGAAGTACTGGTCGAAACCGTCGGAGCCGCACTGCCCCGACCTGCGCAGGTGGCCCAGGATCAGGCCGCCGACCTTGGGGTCGGCCCGGTCGAGCAGGTAGCGGTAGGTCGTGGCGACGTCCATCGCGCTGAGTGAGGTGTAACCCCAGAAGCCCGGCTTGTCGGCCGGTGGGGGAGCGGTGTCGGTGAGCCGCAGCTTGCGCGCCATCCGCTGGATGATCTTTCCCTGACCGCCCCGGGTCCAGAAGGACGTCGCGGCGCCGTCGTCGCTCACCCGCAGCATGACCTTCAGCAGCGCGAGGTCCCGCTCGGGAACGCTCTTGCGCGACTCCAGGTAGTCGATCGCGATGAGGATCTTCACCACCGACGCCGATCGGAATCTCCGGTGCGCGTTGCGGTATTCGGTCACCTTCGCCGTCTGCCGGTCGAAGACCACGTAACCGGCCGTCACTCCCGGTGGGATGTTCGGCTTGCCGGGGGCGGCGGCCGAAGCCGGAGCCGCGGCGGCGATGAGCGGGAGAGTCATCGCGAGAGCTGCTAGAAAGCGCGTCACGGGACAAATGCCTACCAGATCCCGATGCCGACGTCAGGAAGACGTCCGCGACGGGCCAACTTCCGCGATATAACCAACTAAACATGTAGAGATTAAGGGTTTTTGTGTTATCGTCACCGCATGTCGGCAGTTCCCCTGCATCTCGCCGTCGCATTCGACGGCGCCGGATGGCACCCCGCAGCCTGGCGTGACCCCGCCGCCTCCCCGAAAGTCCTGTTCACCGCCGCCTACTGGGCCGCCCTGGTGGCCGAGGCCGAGCGCGGCCTCCTCGACTTCGTCACCATCGAGGACTCCCTCGCCCTGCAGACCACGCGCCTGGACGGTCACGACGGCCGTACCGACCAGGTGCGCGGGCGTCTCGACGCCGCCCTCGTCGCCTCCAGGATCGCCCCGCTGACGAGCAGGATCGGGCTGGTGCCCACGGTCACCACCACGCACACCGAGCCTTTCCACGTCGCGAGCTCCATCGCCACCCTCGACCACGTCAGCTCCGGCCGGGCCGGATGGCGCGCACAGATCTCCGGGCGCCACACCGAGGCCGCCCACTTCGGCCGCCGGGAGGTTCCCGTCCTGACACCGGAGAGCCTCGGCGACCTCGGCAGGGCACCCCTGGTGCGGGAACTGTTCGGTGACGCCGCCGACGCCGTGGAGGCGGTGCGGCGCCTGTGGGACAGCTGGGAGGACGACGCGGTCATCCGCGACGTGGCCACCGGCCGGTTCGTCGACCGCGACAAACTCCACTACGTCGACTTCGAGGGCGAGCACTTCACCGTGAAGGGGCCCTCCATCGTGCCGCGACCGCCCCAGGGGCAGCCGCTCGTCACCGCGCTGGCACACTCCCGGCTGCCGTACGAGTTCGCCGCGCGCGGCGCCGACGTCGTCCACGTCACGCCGCACGACACCGAGCAGGCGCGGGCCGTCGTGGCGGAGGTGCGCGAGATCGCCGAAGAGGTGCGCGACCCGGACGCCGAGAAACTGAAGATCTTCGCGGACCTCGTCGTGCTCCTGGGAGAGGACGGGAACGACGCCCGCGAGCGCGGGGCCCGGCTCGACGAGCTCGACGGCGCCGCCCACACCTCCGACGCCGCGATCTTCACGGGCACGCCCGGCGAACTCGCCGACCTGCTCCTGGAATGGCGCGCGGCCGGCCTGGAGGGCTTCAGGCTACGGCCCGCCGTGCTGCCGACCGACCTGAACGCGATCACGCGCGGCCTGGTGCCCGAACTCCAGGGACGCGGCGCCTTCCGCCGAGCCTACGAGGCCGACACCCTCCGCGGCCATCTCCACCTGCCCCGACCCGCCGGCCGCTACGCAGGGAGCCGACGATGAAGCAGGTCATCCTCGCCGCCCACTTCCCGGGTGTGAACAACCACACGGTCTGGAGTGATCCCGCCTCGGGCAGCCAGATCGACTTCGCCTCGTTCACCCACCTGGCGCGGACCGCCGAGCGCGGGAAGTTCGACTTCTTCTTCCTCGCGGACGGGCAGCGGCTGCGCGAACAGCGCGGGAAGATCCATGACCTCGACGTGGTCGGCCGCCCCGACTCGCTCACCGTGCTCTCCGGTCTCGCCGCGGTCACCGACCACCTCGGCCTGGCCGGGACGATCAACGCCACCTTCAACGAGCCGTACGAGCTCGCCCGCAAGCTCGCCACCCTCGACCACCTGTCCGCAGGCCGGGCCGGGTGGAACGTCGTCACCTCCTCCGACGCCTTCACCGGGGAGAACTTCCGCCGGGGCGGTTTCCTGGAGTACGCGCGGCGCTACGAGCGAGCCGAGGAGTTCGTGCGGACCGTCAACGAGCTCTGGGACTCGTGGGCGGCCGACGACCTCGTCGCGGACCCGGCGGCCGGCACGTTCGCCAGGCCGGACGCGGGGGAGTTCGCCCACCGGGGCACCCACTTCGACATCGGCGGCCACTTCACCGTGCCGCGCAGCCCGCAGGGCCGTCCGCTGACCATCCAGGCGGGGGACTCCGAGGGGGGCAGGGCCTTCGCGGCGGCCACCGCCGACGCCGTCTTCTCCCGGCACAGCAGACTCCAGGAGGGGCAGGCCTTCTACCGGGACATCAAGTCGAGGCTGGCCGCGCACGGCCGGTCGCCCGACTCCCTGAAGATCCTCCCCGGTGCCACGTTCGCGCTCGGCGACACCGACGCCGAGGCACAGGAGAACGCCGACCACATCCGCCGCCAGCAGGTCAGCCCGCAGACCGCGATCCTGCTGCTGGAGCAACTGTGGAACCGTGACCTGTCGGCCTACGACCCCGAGGGACCGCTGCCCGAGATCGACCCCGACGTCTCCGAGGACTCGATCATCAAGGGCCGGACCCGGTTGTCCCGCGACCCGCTCAAGACGGCGGCGGAGTGGCGGGCCCTGGCCGAGTCCAAGAAGCTCGGCATCCGCGACCTGATCATCGAGGTGACCGGCAGGCAGTCCTTCATCGGCTCGCCCTCACGCGTCGCCGAGGAGATCAACGAGTTCGTGCAGAACGACGCCTCCGACGGGTTCATCCTGGTGCCGCACCTCACCCCCGGCGGCCTGGACGCCTTCGTCGACACGGTCGTACCGCTGCTGCAGGAACGCGGGGTCTTCCGCGCCGAGTACGAGACCACCACGCTGCGCGGTCACCTGGGCCTGGAGAACGAACGATGAGATTTCTGGCGATCACCCTGATTGTTCACGGCCCCGACCCCATCACCGGCGAGCTCAAGTCGACCAACGCGCGCCTGCGCGAGGTCGTCGAGAACGCCGTGCTGGCCGAGGAACTCGGGTTCGACGGTTTCGGTGTCGGGGAGCGGCACGAGCGCCCGTTCATCTCCTCGTCCCCGCCGGTCGTGCTCAGCCACATCGCGGCCAGGACGTCGACGATCAGGCTGTTCACCGCGGTCACCACACTGAGCCTGCTGGACCCCGTACGGGCCTACGAGGACTACGCCACCCTCGACCACCTCTCCGACGGCCGCCTGGAACTCATCATCGGCAAGGGCAACGGCGCCGCGCAGGCCCAGCTGTTCCATGTGACCGGCGAGGACCAGTGGGAGCGCAACCGGGAGGGCTACGAGCTGTTCCGCCGCCTGTGGCGGGAGGACAAGGTCACCTGGTCGGGGAGGTTCCGGCCGTCCCTGACCGACGCGGAAACCTGGCCGCGCCCGCTACAGCGCCCCATTCGCGTCTGGCACGGCAGCGCCACCAGCAAGGAGTCGGTGGAGCTCGCCGCCCTGTACGGCGATCCGCTCTTCTCCGCCAACGTCAGCAACCCGGTCGAGCCGTACGCCGAGCTGGTCCGCCACTACCGGGAACGCTGGGAGTTCCACGGTCACGACCCCGCCGACGCCCTGGTGGGCGCGGGTACGGCGGGCTACTACGCGACCAGGAGGTCCCAGGACGCGATCGAGACCTACCGGCCGATCTTCAACGCGAGGCTGGAACTGTTCAGGAAGGTCGGGGTGGACCCGGTCTTTCACACCCTGGAGGACGCGATCGAGCGCAGCTCGATCCTGGTCGGCAGCCCGCAGCAGATCATCGACAAGGTCCACCGCTACCACGAGCGGCTCGGGCACGAGGTCATGCACCTGCACGCCGACGCGGACGGCCTCACCGACAAGCAGCACCGGACGGCCCTGGAACTCTTCCAGAGCGACATCGCTCCCGTGCTGCGCGCGGAGATCCCCAGCAGGCCGTTCCCCCGCCAGGTGGGCTCCGAGCCGGGAGGCCCGGGGCCCGCAGGTTCGAGTTCCGGGAGTTCAGGCACGGAAAGCCCACGGCACGAGAGCCCGGCCCCCGAGGCTCCCCGCTCCGGGAGTTCACAGCGCGAGGAGGTGCGGTCATGACCTCCCTGTCGATCCTCGACCTGGCACCCATCCCCTCCGGTGGCACCGCCGGCGAGGCGCTGCGCAACACCCTGGACCTGGCCCGGCGGGCTGAGGAGTTCGGCTACCTCCGCTACTGGGTGGCCGAGCACCACCTCGCGCCCGGTGTCGCCAGTGCCGCCCCCGCCGTGCTCATCGGCCTGGTGGCCGCCGCGACCAGCACGATCAGGGTCGGCTCAGGAGCCGTCCAGGTCGGTCACCAGACCGCGCTGTCGGTGGTCGAGCAGTTCGGTCTCGTCGACGCGCTCTACCCGGGCCGCGTCGACCTCGGCCTGGGCCGGTCGGGCCGGCGCGGGGCCGAACTTCGCGCGACCGTCGAGCTCTCGGAGTCGGAGGAGAGGATCTCGACCTCGCCGACGCCCGCCAGGATCGTGGACGGGCTGCTCATTCCAGAGCCCTTCTCCTTCGCGGCGCTCGTGAAGTCGCCGCTGTTCTCGTTGTACGGCGCGTTGCTTCAGCAGCCGGGTGCGCAGAGCCCCGACTTCGCCGACCAGGTCGACGAGATCGCGGCTCTGCTGGCCGGGACCTATCGTTCCCCCGAGGGGGTGGTCGCGCACGCCGTGCCGGGCGAGGGCGCGGACCTGCGGCTGTGGATCCTGGGCAGCAGCGGCGGGCAGAGCGCGCAGGTGGCGGGGGAGCGGGGACTGCCGTTCGCGGCGAACTACCACGTCAGCCCATCCGGGGTGCTGGACGCCGCGCAGGCGTATCGGGAGGCGTTCAAGCCCTCGGAGGTCCTCAGCGAGCCCTACCTGATCGTCTCGGCCGACGTCGTCGTGGCGGAGGACGACGAGAGGGCGAGGGACCTCGCCTCCCCGTACGGGCTCTGGGTCCGCAGCATCCGCACCGGCGCCGGTGCGATCCCGTTCCCGACTCCGGCCGAGGCCGCCGCCCACGAGTGGACGCAGGAGGACCTCGCGCTGGTCGCCGACCGGCTCGCCACCCAGTTCGTCGGCTCCCCGAGAACCGTCGTGGAGAAGCTGCGCGTGCTGCGCGACGTCACCGGCGCCGACGAGTTGCTCATCACCACCATGACCCACGACCACGCCGACCGGGTCCGCTCCTACGAGTTGCTCGCCGCGGAATGGGAGGGAGGCGTCGTCACAGGCTGAGCCCGCGTTCTCCGCACCTTCTTCGGCACCCGGCGGTCACCGCCGGGTGCCGGAGTTTTTCCGGTCCGTGATCCAGGAAAGCGACCGGTTGAGCGGTCCCGGGAATCCAGCCCGGCCCGCCCGGCCCGCCGGGACGGCGGGCCGGGCGGGATCTCAGGCGCGCTTGGCGATGGCGGTGATGAAGGGCTGGACGAGCCGCGCGGCGAGCGGGCCGAACGCGGCGAGGATGAGAACGTACGTGGCGGCGAGCGGTCCCAGGTCGGGATGGACCCCGGCGGCCACCGCGAGTCCGGCGACCACGATGTTGAACTCGCCCCGGGGGATGAGCGCGATACCGGCCCGTGCCTGTCCGGCATTGGCGATGCCCGCCCGGCGGGCGGCGTAGGCGCCGGTGAGCAGTTTCGTGATCATGCTGATCAGGGCGAGCAGCGCGGCGAGCCCGGCGACCGGCAGGATCTTGGTCGGGTCGGTCTGCAGGCCGAAGAAGACGAAGAACACCGCGGCGAACAGGTCGCGGAGCGGGGTGAGCAGCGCCTGCGCGTCCTCGGCCAGCTCACCCGAGAGCGCGATCCCGACGAGGAAGGCGCCGACCGCGGCCGAGACCTGCAGCTGCTGCGCCACTCCGGCGACCAGCAGCGCGAGGCCGACGACCTTCAGCAGCAGCACCTCGGAGTTGGGGCTGGAGACGAAGGCCTCGATGAACCTGCCGTAGCGGAGCGCGACCAGCAGCACGACGCTCACCGCGGCGAGCGCGATCGCCACGGTGATCGCGCCACCGGCGAAGCTCACCCCGGCCAGCACCGCGGTGAGGATCGGCAGGTAGATGGACATCGTCAGGTCCTCGAAGACCAGCAGCGACAGCACCACCGGTGTCTCGCGGTTACCGATCCACCCCAGGTCGGACAGGACCTTCGCGGTGATGCCCGAGGAGGTCGCGTACGTGACGCCGGCCATGGCGATGGCGGCCACCGGACCCCAGCCGAGCAGCAGCGCGGCGATCGCGCCCGGTGCCGCGTTGAGCACCAGGTCGACGACGCCCGCTCGCGCGTTGCCCTTCAGGCTCGTCACGAGCTCGTCGGCGTTGTACTCCAGGCCGAGGGTGAGCAACAGCAGGATCACACCGAGCTCGGCGCCGACCGCGATGAACTCCTCGCTGGTGGCGAGGGGCAGGATGCCGCCGGTGCCGAAGGCGAGGCCCGCGATGAGGTAGAGAGGGATGGGGGATATGCCCCCTTTTAGGGCGAGTGCTCCGAGTATGCCGAGCCCGAGAAGGACAGCACCGAGCTCAAGAAAAAGAATCGCGGTGTGCACCCGGCGTCCTACCCGCCGGAAAGGATATCGGAGACGGCGGAGGTGCTCTCCGGGCTGCCCACCACGACCACCACGTCGCCCCGGGACAGCGTGAAGTCGGGAGCGGGGCTGGCGAAGACCTGGCCCTCGCGCACCACGGCCACGATGGAGGCGCCGGTGCGGGTGCGCACGCGCGCGTCACCCATCGGCCGGCCCGCGTACGGAGAGGCGGCCGGGATCGGCAGCTGCATGCTGACCAGACCCTCGACCTCGCGGTGCAGGTCGTTGAGGCGCTGCACGATGCGCGGGGCGCCGAGCAACTCGGCGAGCGCGTCGGCCTCCTCGTCGTTCAGCTTGATGGTCTCGCACGCGCGATCAGGATCGTCGGGGTCGTATATCACCAGGTCACGGCGGCCGGTGCGGTGAGTGACGATCCCGATGCGCCTGCCTGAGCGCGTGGTGAACTCGTGTCGCAGTCCTATCCCAGGCAGTGCCGTCTGCTCGACCTCCACCGTGCCAGCTCCTCCGCGTGCGCATGCGTTCTTCCTTTACGGAAAACCTACCAATTCGGGGGCCCTCGACATACCGGCGGCAATAACCTGTATTACCGATTGACTTTGTGGGTTATTTGCCGGACGATGGGCGGGAACCCAGCCCCCAGCCGTGAGTGAGGTCTTCCGTGTCCGCTTCCGCCGTCGGCGCGGGGATACGACAACAGACCGTGCGAACACGGTCACGCGTCCCCCTTCTTTCATCCACCGCCTGGCAGCGTCTCGCCAGCCCTCTGGTCATCGTCGTCGCCTGGCAGGTCGCCAGCACCGCGGGACTCCTCCAGGAACGGCTCCTCGCCTCGCCCTTCAAGATCCTCACCACCGCCGCCGGGCTCGTCCAGGAAGGAGTCCTGCCCGAGGCGATCGCCGTCTCGCTCCAGCGGGCCGCGATCGGCTTCACCCTCGGCGCGGTCGCCGGAGTCGGCCTCGCCCTGGTCGCCGGGCTCAGCCGGGTGGGTGAGAACGCCGTCGACCCGCCGCTGCAGATGCTGCGAGCGCTTCCGCTGTTCGGCCTGATCCCGCTGTTCATCCTCTGGTTCGGCATCGGGGAGACCCCCAAGGTGGCCCTGGTCGCCCTCGGTGTGGTCTTCCCGCTCTACCTCAACACCTTCTCCGGGATCCGCGGCGTCGACGGCAAGCTCGCCGAGGTGGCCCGGGTGCTGCGGCTGAGCCGTACCGAGACGATCACCCACATCGTCCTGCCGGGCGCGCTCGGCCAGACGCTCGTCGGTCTGCGGCAGAGCCTGGGCGTGGCCTGGCTGGCGCTGATCGTGGCCGAGCAGATCAACGCGGACGCCGGACTGGGATACATGATCAACAACGCCAGGGAGTTCCTGCGCACCGACGTGGTCGTCGTCGGTCTGATCGTCTACGCGATCCTCGGCCTGCTGACGGACGCGCTGGTGCGCCTGCTGGAGAGGAGGGCCCTGTCATGGCGGCAGAATTTCCTGTCACGCTGACCTCGTCCCGTACCGAGACGCCTTCGCGCACCGATCCTCGGCCGCCGACGAAGACGCCTTCGCGGACGGCGCTCCGGCCCACCGTGAAAGCGTCGTCCCGCACGGAGAGTCGGCCCTCCACGGCGGCTTCGGTGGCGGCTGTGAGGAGCCTCACCAGGGACTTCGGGCGGCGAAGGGTCCTCGACGGGGTCGACCTGGAGATAGGCCGGGGCGAGTTCGTCGCGCTGCTCGGCCGCAGCGGTTCCGGCAAGTCCACCCTCCTGCGGGTGCTCGCGGGACTCGACCCCGGCGCCGAGGGCGAGGTCGAGGTCGGCGGCACCGTCGCCGTGGCCTTCCAGGAACCCCGGCTCGTGCCGTGGAAGCGGGTCCTGGCCAACGTCGCCCTCGGTCTTCGCGCCCCCGACCCGGACGCCGCCGCGGGGGCCGCGCTGGAGGAGGTCGGTCTCGGCCGGCTGAGCGACGCCTGGCCGCTCACCCTGTCGGGCGGGGAAGCCCAGCGGGCCTCCCTGGCCAGGGCACTGGTCCGCGAGCCCGGCCTGCTCCTGCTCGACGAGCCGTTCAGCGCCCTGGACGCGCTGACCCGTATCACCATCCACCGCCTCGTACTCGACCTGTGGGAGAGGCATCGCCCCGGCATCCTGCTCGTCACCCACGACGTGGACGAGGCCATGCTGCTGGCCGACCGCGTCCTGGTACTCGACGGGGGCGCCATCGCCCACGAGTCCCGGATCGAACTGCCCCGGCCCCGCCACCGCGACCACCCCGACCTCATCGCACTGCGCTCCACCCTGCTCGACCGGCTGGGCGTCACCCCGGAAGGAACCGCATGAAACGTCGTGTCACCGCCCTGATCGCCGCGGCACTGCTCCTCACCGTCACCGCGGCCTGCGGGGCGGGGGAGGAACAGAGCGTCCGGGCCGACGGCTCGATCGACCTGTCCCAGGTGACGCTGCGCGTCGGCGACCAGAAGGGCACGGGTCTGCAGGCGCTGTTGACCGCGGCCGGCCAGCTCGACGACGTCAAGTACAAGGTGACCTGGTCCCAGTTCACCTCGGGGCCGCCGATCCTGGAGGCCATCAACGCCGGTTCCCTGGACTTCGGTGCGGTGGGCAACGCCCCGCCGGTCTTCGCCGCCGCCGCCGGGGCGAAGATCTCCGTCGTCGCGGTCGCCGAGAAGGGGCTCGGCGGCCAGGCCGTCGTCGTCCCCGCGGACTCGCCCATCAAGACCCCGGCCGACCTGCGCGGTAAGCGCGTCGCCGTGGCCAAGGGCAGCTCCGCGAACTTCCACCTGCTCGCCGTGCTGAAGAAGGAGGGCCTGAGCTTCGGCGACATCCAGCCCCAGTATCTCCAGCCACCGGACGCCCTGGCCGCGCTCTCCTCCGGCAAGATCGACGCATGGGCCATCTGGGATCCCTACACCGCCCAGGCCGAGGCGCAGACCAAGGCGCGCATCCTGGTCGACGGCGAGGGCTACGCCAACGGCTTCGAGTTCCAGATCACGGGCAAGGACGTCCTCGCCGACCCGGCCCGCACGGCGGCGCTGGGAGACTGGGTGGCACGAATCCGCAAGGCGCACCAGTGGGCCAACGAGCACCAGGACGAGTGGACCAAGGTCTTCTCCGAGCTCACCGGCCTGGACCGGGGGATCGTCGGCACGGCGATCAAGCGCAGTTCGTACCGGGACCTCAAGCTCGCCGGTGACGTCGTCGAACGCGAGCAGCTCGTGGCCGACGCCTTCAGCGAGGAGAAGCTCATCCCGGTGTCCATAACGTTCGCCGACGTCGTCGACACCCGGTTCGACGCCACCCTGGAGAACCCCTCGTGACCCCCCTTCCGAGGCCCGGAGGCACTCGATGAAGTTCCACTGGTTCCTGCCCACCGCCGGTGACAGCCGGGTCCTCACCGGGGGCGGCCACGGCCTCGCCAGGGGGCACGGCCGCTCCGAGGCGGCGGCGTTCCGCTCGCCGGACATCGAATACCTGGCGCAGGTCGCCCGCTCCGCCGAGCAACTCGGCTTCGAGGCGGTCCTCACCCCGACCGGCACCTGGTGCGAGGACGCCTGGCTGGTCACCGCCGCGCTGACCAGAGAGACCGAGCGGCTGAAGTTCCTCGTCGCGTTCCGGCCGGGTTTCATGTCCCCGACGCTGGCCGCGCAGATGGCCGCCACCTACCAGCGGCTCTCGCGCGGCAGGCTCCTGCTCAACGTGGTGACCGGCGGGGAGACCGTCGAACAGGCCAGGTTCGGCGACCACCTGTCCAAGGACGAACGCTACGAGCGCACCGACGAGTTCCTCTCGATCGTGCGCGGAGCGTGGAGCGGCACCCCGTACGACTTCGACGGCACGCACTACCGGGTCGAGGGCGCGATGGTCTCCGAGACGCCCGCCCCCGTCCCGGAGATCTACTTCGGCGGCTCCTCGCGGGCGGCGGGACCGGTCGCGGCCAGGCACGTGGACGTCTACCTCACCTGGGGTGAGCCACCGGAACAGGTCGCGAGGAAGATCGAGTGGATCCGCGGGCTGGCCGAGGAGCAGGGCCGCAAGCTCCGCTTCGGCATCCGGCTGCACGTGATCACCCGCGACACCGAGCGCGACGCCTGGGCGGAGGCGGAACGACTGCTGGCCGCCATCGACCCGGCCGACATCGTCTCGGCCAGGAAGCTGCTGGGCCGCAGTGAGTCGGTCGGCCAGAAACGCATGCTGGAACTGCACGAGGGCTTCACCGGTGGCGGCGCCCGCGACCTGGAGATCCACCCGAACCTCTGGGCCGGGGTCGGTCTCGTCAGGGGCGGTGCCGGGACCGCGCTGGTGGGCAGCCACTCCCAGGTCGCCGAGCGGATCGAGGAGTACGCCTCGCTCGGCATCGAGGAGTTCGTTCTGTCCGGCTACCCCCATTTGGAGGAGTCGTACTGGTTTGGTGAGAACGTGCTTCCCCGGTTCGCCGCCGCACCCGCGTCGAGGTGAGCGCGAGGGCGGTCGTGGCCGGGTTCGCCGACCGGGGCCTGTTTCGCCGGAACGCGACCGGCCGGAGGCGGCCGGTCTGAAACCGGCCCGGCCGACCCCCGGCTGGAACCGGCTCGGCTGAAACCGGCCCGGCCGGACCTCGGCTGGGAGGTGACCGGCCGGGACCCGTTCGGTGAGGACCCGTTCGAGAGGGTCAGGTGCGGTCCGGCGGGTCGCCCGGTCGCGGCGTGGAGCGGTGGCGCCTGCGGTAGGCGCGTTGCTGGCAGGCGCGCGAGCAGTAGGCGCGAGGGCGGCCCGCCTCGGCCCGGTCCATGCTCGTTCCGCACATCACACACGAGGCCCTTTCGTCACGGCTTACATCACGCTCGCGGATCAGTGCCTCGATGCCGTCCAGCACGCGCCGCAGGCCGAACTCGAAGGAGTCCTCCGGCTCGTCGTAGCCGCCCGCCTCCCAGATGCGGGTCAGCGTGGGATAGCGGTGGAGGTTCTCGTACAGGGACGCCCTGGCGCCCCACCACTCCTCCTCGGAGACCCCGGTGTGCCGCTCGACCCTGGCGATCTCCGCGGCCCTGGCCGCCTCACTGTCCACGAACCGGCCGACGAGGCCCACCACGGCGACCATCTCGGCGGGCTTCAGACCGCTCTTCGCCACGGTGCTGAGCGCGTACTCGAAGTTGGCGACGGAGTTCGGTCCTGGGATGTGCCGGCTGCCGCGCGCTCCGGCCAGCCAGGGGTGGCGCAGGCGCAGGGCCCAGCCGCGCCGCGCCCACCCCTCGAGCGCCTCGCGCCACCCATGTGCCGTGCTCGCCGAGGTTCCCGCCGCCGCGGCGCCCCCGCCCGCCTCGCCCGCCGCCGCTTCCGCCGTGCCCGCCTCGCCTGACGTACTCCCCGTGTCACCCGCCGCCTGACCCGGTGCGCCACCCGTGCCCGGCGCGGCATCCGGCGTGGTGTCGGCCAGCACCGCGTCGCACATCAACTCGACGAGCTGCGCCTTCCCCGGCACGTGCCGGTAGAGCGACATGCTGGTGAAGCCGAGCCGTTCGCCGACCCGGCGCATCGACAGTGCCTCGATCCCGTCGGCATCGGCGATCTCGACGGCCGCGCGCACGATCGCGTCGACGCTCAGCCCCTGTCTCGGCACGGGCGGCTTTCGCCACAGCAGTTCGACCGTCCGGTCGGGACCCTCCTCGACGGCCACGCCGTCCTCCTTCCGGCTTGACGCTTAGACCCAATATCTGTTTATGCTGTATAACGATGTTTACATTATAAACGAGGAGCGTTCCTTGAGTGAGCTCTACGTCTCCCCATCCGGCGACGACACCTGGCCAGGCACCAGCAGACAACCCCTCGCGAGCCTCACCCGCGCCCGTGACCTGGCACGCGGCACCGGCGTCGGCACCGTGGTCAACCTGTTGGCGGGCACCCACAGGCTCGCAGAAACCTTCCGGCTCACCGAGGCCGACTCGGGCGTGACCTACCGGGCCGTGGGCGAGGCCGTCATCAGCGGGGGCAGAGTGATCACCGGCTGGCACGAGCGGGACGGCGTGTGGCTGGCCGAGGTCGGCGACCTCGACACCCGGCAGCTCCACGTCGACGGGCGCAGGGCCGAACGGGCCGCGATCGACACGATTCCCGGGAACGCCACCAGAACCGACACGGGTTACGTCACCGACAGCACGGCCCCACAGGGCTGGGGAAACCCCGGCGACGTCGAGTTCGTCCTGCGCGGCGTCTACCCGTGGACCGAGGCCCGCCTCGGCGTCGCCGCCGTCGAGGGGGACGAGCACTCGACCGTCATCACCATGGCCGAGCCCGCCTTCGGCTGGGCGATCGACCTCTACAACTCGGCCGTCCCGTGGGCGAGCATCGAATCCCACGGCCCCGGCCTGCCGACCCGGGTGGAGAACGGTGTGGGCTTCCTGACCGAGCCCGGCACCTTCGCCCTCGACAGGTCCCGCCCCGGCCGCCACGTCCTGCACTACCGGCCGCGCCCCGGCGAGGATCCCGGGCGGACGGAGGTCGTCGCACCCGTGCTGGAGGAACTGGTCAACGTCACCGGCGCCCGTGACGTCGCCTTCCTGGGCATCACCTTCGCCGACGCCACCTGGATGCGGCCGAGCCGCCCCGAGGGTTTCCTGCACTACCACGGCACCGGCTACTACGACGGCGGACCCATCGAGAAGGTGTCGTTCGGCGAGGGAGCGTGGGTGACGGTTCCAGGGGAGTCGCTGGCGATCCCCGCGAACGTCGTGTTCGAGGGCGCGGGAAGTGTCTCGGTCGAAGACTGCCGCTTCACCAGGTTGGGCGCCACGGCCCTGCGGTTCTCCGGCGACAGCACCGGCATCCTGGTGCGGGGCAACGTGTTCGAGGGCGTCTGCGGCGGCGGGATCTTGATCAGCGGGAGCCGTGGCGCCACGGTCGAGAACAACTGGATCCACGACATCGGCCTGGAATACTCCGGCTCGCCCGGCATCGCGGTGACCGCGAGCGAGGACACCACGATCGCGCACAACCAGGTGAACGACGTCCCGCACTGCGGCATCGTGGCCGGCGTCGGCAGGAGCACCCGAATCCTGCGAAACCTTACCTTCAACACGCTGAAGGTGCTGGCCGACGGTGGCGGCGTCTACCTGTCGGGCCCGCAGGGCGACTCCCACGACAACGGCGCGGTGATCCGCGGCAACGTCGTGCGCGACACGCTCACGCCGTACAACTTCGCGCTCTACACCGACTACGGCGCCGCCTGGGTCACCGTCGAGGACAACGCCGTCCAGCGCGCCGACAACACCGCCACCCTGCAGGCATGGCCGCCGCTGGAGAACGTCGTCTTCCGAGGCAACGTCTGGGACGCCGACCCCGTGGGCTGGGACGACCCGCCGCAGGGCGTCACCCTGGAGGACAACGCGACACTGACCGACGAGAAGGACTTCGAGGTCCGCACGGCGGACATCGCCGCGCGAGCCGGCCTGGAGCCCGGCTACGCCCACCTGCTCGGCCGGTGACCGCGGGCACTCCTCGGGCACCGTCGGCCGCCTTCCAAACCCGTCACACGCGAAACGAACGCCCCGGCTCTCTTGGAGAAGCCTTGGGGCCGCCGGGAGCGTGAAGACGACGCGGGCGCGGTATGAGACGGGATAGTCCCGGTGCCCGTAGTGGGCACGGGCCGCGCCATGTCCTGCCGTGAGCATCGGCAGCCGTGACATGGCGCGGCGCGAGGCGGGCCGACGTCCCGGACGCTGACCGGGGGACACGCCGGTGCCGCCACGGGTGACGCCGACACATCACTGGGCGACGGCTCGTCGAGCCTGGGAGCGGCCCGAGCAAGGAGAGTTCAGCCATGGAGATGCCCGCGGTCAACGAGTGCCAGGTCGAGGCGTGCGCGTACAACACCGCGCACAGCTGCCACGCCCTCGCCATCACGGTCGGCAACAGCAGCCACGCGGAGTGCGAGACCTTCTTCAAGGTCCCTTCGAAGGGGGGCGACCCGGCCCGCACCGGCCGCGTCGGCGCCTGCAAGATGGCCGACTGCCAGCACAACATCCAGTACGAGTGCCAGGCCTCCGGCATCGTCGTCGGCTACGCGCAGCAGGACATCGACTGCCTCACCTACGCGCCCGCCTGACACCGGGCGGCCCGGATCAGGACGACGGCAGGACCGGGCCGAGCCGTGCGGTGATGAGACGCACCTCGTCGTAGAGGGCGCCACCCGACACGTTGTCCATCGTCACGCCGAGCTCGACCTTGCGCTGGGTACGGTTGCCCGCCGACCGGATCTCACCCAGGCTCATGTGACGGATCGCAAGGCAAGATTAACGTTGGGTGGGCAGGGCGAAGACGACGGCCTTGCCGGGGGTGCCGGTGGTGTGGGTCGTGGCGGGGTGGACGTGGCACCGCCCCTGGGAGAGCCGGTGGGCCAGGAGCAGGCCGCGGCCGTTCTCGGTGAGCAGAGGCAGGCCGATCTCCTCCACCGAGTCCAGAAGGCCGAGGATGATGCGGACCTCGTGGAGGTCGGGATCGCCGTCGACGACCTCACACCAGGTGGGGACACCGTCCAGACTGAGGACGCGCAGCTCGTACGGGGGACGGGCATGCCGCTCCGCGTTGGCGGCCAGCTCCGCCACGATGGTCTCCGCGTCGGAGACGGCCTCGTCGTCCAGACCGGCCTCCCGGAGCACCTCCCGGAGCACGGCGCGGGCGCGACGCGAGGCCGAGCCCGGCTGAAGGATCTTGATCAGTACGCGAACGCCGCCGCCTCCCATCACGGACGTCGATCCGGGGCCCCAACTGGTCGCGGAGTTCTCGAACACACATGCGTTCGGTCATGGAACCATCGGTGCCGTGCAGCTTCGTTACCGGTACCGGCTCTATCCGGACGCCGCTCAGTGCCAGGCGCTGGCGCGGGCGTTCGGGTGCGCGCGGGTGGTGTTCAACGACGGGCTGCGCGCTCGCACCGACGCCCACCGGGCGGGCCTGCCGTACATCTCCGATGCCGACCTGTCCAAGCGGGTCATCACCGAGGCGAAGCACGCGCCGCAACGATCGTGGCTGGGCGAGGTGTCGGCGGTGGTGCTGCAGCAGGCGCTGGCCGACCTGAACACCGCCTACCGCAACTTCTTCGCCTCGATCACCGGTAAGCGTCAGGGGCCGAAGATCGGCCCGCCCCGGTTCCGGTCCCGAAAAGACAACCGCCAGGCGATCCGCTTCACCCGCAACGCCCGGTTCGCCATCACCGCGGGCGGGAAACTCTGCCTGCCGAAGATCGGCGACGTGCCGGTGCGCTGGTCGCGACCCCTGCCGTCGGAGCCGTCCAGCGTCACGGTGATCAAGGACGCGGCGGGCCGGTACTTCGCGAGTTTCGTCGTGGAGGCGTCCGAGGAACCGCTCGCCGGGGTCGCGGCCGAGGTCGGCGTCGACCTGGGGCTCACCCACTTCGCGGTCACCTCCGACGGCCGGAAGATCGACAACCCACGATTCCTGCGCCGCGCGGCCAAGAAACTCCGCAAGGCGCAAAAGGCCCTCGGCCGCACGGCGAAGGGGTCGAACAACCGCAGCAAGGCCGTCGTCAAGGTCGCCCGCGCACACGCCCGGGTGACCGATGCGCGCCGGGACTTCGCCCACAAGTTCTCCACCCAGTTGATCCGCGACAACCAAGCGATCTACGTGGAGGACCTGTCGGTGAACGGCCTGGCCCGCACCCGGCTGGCCAAGAGCGTCTATGACGCGGGCTGGTCGGCCTTCGTCGGGATGCTGGAGTACAAGGCGAAACGGTACGGCCGCACCTTCGCCAAGATCGACCGCTGGTTCCCGTCCTCGAAGACGTGCTCGCAGTGCGGCAGCCGGCAAGAGTCGATGCCGCTGAACGTGCGGGAATGGGCCTGCCCCTGCGGCGTGACCCATGACCGCGACGTCAACGCCGCACGCAACATCCTCACCGAAGGCCAACGAACCGTCGCCGCTGGACGGAAACCCATCGCTGAAACGCGGCGGGAGGCGGAGACGTTAAACGCCTGTGGAGGTGACGTAAGACCACCGCTCGCGGCGGCAGACACCGATGAAGCAGGAAGCCACAGAGGTGCCGCATGACGCGGCACGGACTGAACCCCCGGCCTTCAGACCGGGGAGCGCGTCAACGTGAAGTCGGCCGCGCTTCTGTGGAGGTTGGAGATGGACCCGTCCCGGCGTCACCTACTGGCCTCGCTGCCGTTCGTGCCCGGTGCCCTGGGCGAGTGGCTGGTCTCCTGGAACTACGGCACTCCGGCCGCATCGGCCGCCCGGCAGGACGAGGGGCGAGATGTGGGTCTCGCCGACGTGGCGCGGATCGTCGAGGCGCAGAAGGCGTTCGGCCAGATAGACCAGCGGTTCGGGGCCGGGCTGGTGCGCCCGGTGGTGGTCAAATACCTGCACGAGACGGTGGCGCCGCTGCTGCGGGGCCGCTACGACGAGCGGGTGGGTTCCGAGCTGATGACGGCGGCGGCCGGGATGACCTGGCTGGCAGGCTGGACGGCCTTCGACCTGAACCGGCACGGCCAGGCCCAGCAGCACTTCGGCCAGGCGCTGAGGCTGGCCAAGAACGCTGACGACCCGCTGACCGGCGCCTGGGTGCTGGCGACGCTGACCCGCCAGGCGATCCATCTGGAGCAGGGGGCCTGGGCCGTGTGGCTGGCCCGAGCCGCCGTCGACACGGCCAGCCGGGCGCAGGCGCCTCCGCGTGTCATGGCATTGGTGCTGGCCGGTGAGGCTAGGGCGATGGCCGTGCAGGCCAGACCGTCCGAGACCCAGGACCGGCACACTGCCAAGCAGGTCGAACGACTGATCACCGAGGCCGAGCGTGCTCACGCTCAAGGAGCGACCGACCGCGATCCGACATGGGTCGGCAGGTTCGAGGCGGTGGAGTTGACGGCCCAGGCCGGGCGCTGCTGGAGTCTGCTGGGTGAGCACCGGCGGGCGGCGGTCTGTGCGGAGGAGGTCGTGGCCGAGTTCAGCGCACGCCTTCCTCGCTCCGCCCAGTTCAATCAGCTGCATGCCGCCGAGGCATACCTCGGCATGGGGGAGTTGGAGCAGGCTCTGGACTTCGCCCGAGCCGCGATCCCGGCGACCAAGACGCTGACCTCCGCCCGCACGGTGGAGCTTGCCCGCCAGTTCGCCGGACAGCTTGAGCCGTACGGGGACAGTGTGATGGTTCGCGAGTTCCGTGATCACCTGAACAGCGAGCTGGCCGCCTGACCAGGCGCGAGCTCGGGAGTGTCATTCATGGGTGGCGAATCGTTTCGCATCCTGCTTGGGGAGCCGTGAGTTCTCGGTGGCGGGGCTCAGGTCCGGGAGAGGCGGCGGGAGGCGATCACGTCGGTGATGGCCACGACCAGCGCGACCAGCACGAAGGCGATGGTGACCAGCAGCGAGTGCCGGAACGCCGTCGCATACTCGCCGCCCGAGGAGGCGACCTCGGAGAGGAACACCGAGCCGATCGCCGCGATGCCGACGGCGGCGCCGATGCGCTGCCCCGTCTGGAGCACGCCCCCGGCCGTGCCCGCCTCGGGGACCGGCACCTCCGACAGGGTCAGTGTCTGGTTCGGGGAGATCACCAGGCCGCTGCCCAGGCCGGCGAGGAGCAGCGGGACCGCGGTGGCCCAGGCCACTTGGGTGCCGGGGACGAGTTCCACCGCGAGCGCGGTGACGGCGAGGGAGACCGCGACCGTCACGAGTCCGGCCACCACCAGCGGGCGGCCGAGCCGGGTGACGAACCTGCCGCCGAACAGGGAGGTCACGGCCGACCCTGCCGCGAACGGCGTGGTCGCAAGTCCCGCCTCCAGGGCCGAGTAGCCCAGGCCGTTCTGCAGGTACAGGGTGAGGATGAAGAAGATGGCGGTGAAGCCCGCGAAGTAGAGCGCCCCGAGCAGGGCGCCGAGCGCGTACGAGCGCCTTCGGAACAGGGACAGGTCGACGACCGGCTGGTGGTGCCGCCCGTACCGGCGCTCCCAGGCCACGAAGGCCGCGAGCAGGGCAAGCCCGGCGAGCAGGGCCGGCCACCTGGCCGAGGCGTCCCACTCCTGAACTTCGACGAGTGGCAGGAGCACCAGCAGGACACAGGCGGCGAGCAGCAGCACGCCCACCGGGTCCATGGTCTGCCGGGGGCGAGACTCCTTGGCGGCGGGCCCGATGTAGCGGTAGGCCAGGACGACGGCCAGGACGCCGATCGGCACGTTGACGTAGAAGACGAGGCGCCAGCCGTCGGTGTAGCCGCCGAGGTTGATGAGCACCCCGCCGAGCAGCGGGCCGATCGCGGTCGAGATGCCGATGACGGTGCCCAGCATCCCGAACGCCCTGCCTCGCTCCGCTCCCCGGAAGAGCTGCTGGATCAGCCCGCTGACCTGCGGATTGATCACTCCGCCCGCGATCCCCTGCACGAGTCTCGCGATGACCAGCAAGGTCGGGTTCTGGGCGAGCCCGGCCGCCGCGCTCGCCGCGGTGAACAGTACGACGCCGAAGACGAACGCGTTGCGTCGGCCGTGTGTGTCGCCGAACCGCCCGGCGGGGACCAGCACCAGCCCGAAGGTGAGCGCGTACCCGGAGACCACCCACTGCAGGGTGCTCTGCGGGGCCTCCAGCCCGGTACGGATGGAGGGCAGCGCCACGTTGACGATGCTGACGTCCAGCAGGGTCATGAAACCGGCGACGAGGCAGACGGTGAGCGCCTTCCAGCGGCGCGGATCGGCTCCCTCGCGATGCCGGGAGGACGTCGTCCTGTCGGGGCCGGTGCTCATCCGGTCGTGTGGGGGAGCGGCGTTCCGGCCCGTGATCGCTTGAGGATCGTCATGACCGCCCCGTTCCCCGTCTTCGGTCGAGCTTTCCAGCTTTCAGCAGGGCGTATGTACCCTTTGTAGCCTTTCCAATCATGGTTCGCGCCCCGGAGCGTGATCCGGCCCTCGCAGGTCGTGCCTGCGAGGGCCGGGGGAGAGTTCTCACGCCGGTGTGATTCCCCGGTCATCACGGATGTGCCCGCGAGGGCCGGGGGGAAGTCCTCGCGCCGGGGTGGTTTCCGGGTCTGCGAAGGCCGGGGGTCACCGTCGGCGCGGGGAGCTCCTCATGTCAGGGACACGACACCTCACTGCTCGTGGCCGGGACGTTGATCGCGGTCCAGGCGGCCTTGACCGCGTTCACCTCGGTGCAGCCGCCGGGGTAGAGCGACTTGGCGGCTGCCACGGTGGCGAGGCGTGCCTTGGCGTGCGTCCACGGGGAGGTCTTGGTGTTCAGCCCGGCCTGGAAGATCCGGCCGGCCTTCTGGATGCCGATGCCCGTCAGGGTCGTCGGACCCGAGCAGACGGAGCTGGCCGGCTTGCCCACCGGGTTGGTGCCCTCGGCGAGCAGGTAGAACCAGTGGTTCTGCGGGCCTGCCGCCGCGTGAACCGCGGTGGAGGGGATGGAGGAGCTGTAGCAGTTCGGGTGTCCCTTGGCGGAGGGGTTGTACATGTTGCGGATCTCGCCCGAGCCGGTCAGGTTGACCTCCTCGCCCACCAGGTAGTCCGGCGGGTCGAGGGAGGCGGGCTGGTTGGCGTAGTGCTCGGTCAGCGCGCCGAAGATGTCACCGGTCGACTCGTTCAGGCCGCCGGCCTCGTTGCCGCTGCCCCCGCTGCCGCCGGAGTACTGGAAGATGCCGTGACCGTACTCGTGGCCGACCACGTCCATCGGGGTGGCCTGCCTGGTGTTCGCCGAGTTGCGCCCGAAGCTGGTGTAGCTGCCGTTCCAGTAGGCGTTGACGGCGCTCAGGCCGACCCGGGCCGGGAAGGCGCCGCCCGAGCCGGTGAACCCGTTGCGGCCCAGCCAGCTGCTGAGCATGTTCCATTCCGTCTGGGCCGCGTACAACGCGTCGACGCAGGCGGTCTCCAGGTTGGTGCCCGAGCCGTTGCCCCAGGAGTCGTCGGTCCCGGTGTAGGCCGAACCGTTCTGGCCGCCGCAGCGCAGGCCGGGCCTGGTGGTGTCGGTCATCGAGTACGAGCTGCCCGAGCCCGAGGTCTGGATGGTCACCGGGTTGCCGTTGTAGTAGCTGTTGCCGGTTCCGGCGTGCACGTCGTCGTAGGAGTCGAAGACCGATCCGTCGAGGGCGTCCACGAAGACGTGCAGGACGCTCGGAGCCTCGGCGGTGGCGCCGCTGACGACCACCTCCCAGGCCAGTCTGGGCGTCGTGGTGGTGGCGTGCACGAGCAGCTTGGGCGCGGCCACGCTCTCCACGACGGGCAGCTGCGCGCGGGCGGTGGCGGTCGCCGTGGCGGCGTCCACCTTGCTCGTGACGTCGATCGTGATCCTGGACTGCTGGCCCGAGCTCACGGATCCGACGAGCTCTCCGGCCCTGTCGGTGGAGACGATCACCTCACCGCCGTAGACCGGAAGTCCGCGGTAGGTGCGCGCGTAGGTCAGGTACTGCAGGCCGTACGCGCCGGCGATGTTCCTGGTGAGGGTGAACCTCTCGTTCTGTCCCTTGAGGACGGCTTCCGACCTGGCGGCGAGGGTCGCGTTGGCGGTGGTGACCGCGCGGTTGCGCGCCTCCGCGTCCGGCGGCGCGTACACCGGCGGGTCGGCGGACACGGTGCGGGCTGCGGCGGCGTCCGCCGGGGTGGCGGCGTTCACCGCCGTGGGGGTGGTCATGGCGGCGACGACCAGTACGGCCACGGCGCCAAGCTTGACCTTCGGATTCACGCGGGTGATTCCTCTCGATGTCCCTTGGGGGGTAGGAGGGATGCAAGGAGCCCTAAGAAGTCCGGGCTCCCTTAAGGTGGCATCGAGACGGGCGGCTGAATACCTCGCAAAGTCCCATAACGTCGTGATATGGGCGGTTATCCATGCCGAAGAGCCCGTGTCGCCGCGGCTCGCCGGTGCGGGAAAGGGCACCGTGCTTTGGAGGTTCCTGGGGTTGATTGCCCTGGTGTACGGCTGTTTTTCGTCAGGTTGATCGAAGATCACCCACGGTGGAACCGATCGTTTCGGTACGGGGATGTCCTGGTGGGCAGGCTCCGGTGAGCGAGGAAATCACAGAGGCCCACACCGAGGTGTTGGCGCGAATCGCCACCCCGACACCGCGTTCGGCGCGAGTGCGGGGCTACCGAGGCGGCGGCGAGGACCGCCACGGTTCCGATCGCGCGGTCGGTGGCGGGATCGTGAAGGTCACGCAGGACCCGCCGGTCAACGCGTACGGGGCGCCGTCGGGAGGGGCGCCGTCGGAAGGGGCGCCATCAGGACGGGCGCCGTCAGGACGGGGTTTCCGCGGACGTCCGGGTCCTGCGGGGTGGCCCGGTGCCGGGCTCGGCCGGAGGCAGCGGCCCGTCGCCCTCGCGCAGCACGTCGTCGGCCATCTGGTCGTACTCGGCCACCCGGCTCCTGCCCGCCTCGCCGAGCTGCTCGACCACGGCGGCGACCAGCGTTTCGAGCAGCGCCACCGCCGGGGTCAGCGAGTCGAACGGCGAGGGCGAGCGGACCTGGGCGGGCAGCACGACATCCGCCACCGCGGCGGCGGGCGACAGCCACGGGTCGGTCAGCAACACGATCTTCACGTTGCGCGCCGCCGCGGCGCGGGCGAAGGCGATCGTCTCGCGCTGGTAGCGCCGGTAGTCGAAGAGCACCAGCACGTCGCGGCGGCCCATGTCGAGCAGGTGGGCCGCGTGGTCGGCGGTGGACCCGGTGATGTAGGTCGCGTTGGGCCGCAACTGGTGCAGGTGGGCGATGAGGTACTGGGCCAGGATGGTGCTGAACCGCCCCCCGGCCGCCGAGATGCGGCGGCCGGGGTCGGCCAGCAGTTCCGCGGCCTTGACCAGCTCCCCCTCGGGAAGCTGGTCGAAGGTCATGGCGGTGGCGTCCAGCAGCACCCGGCGGGACCGGCTCAGCACCCTGCCGGTGTCCTCCTCGGCGCTGCCGTACTGGGCCAGGGGAGAGGAGTAGCGCTGCTGGGTCTCACGCTTGAGCGCCTGCTGCAACTCCGGATAGCCCTCGAAACCCAGCCGGTAGGCCAGCCGCAGCACGGTGGCCGGACTGGTCTGGGCCTGGCTCGCGACCGTCGCCAGCGGCTCCAGGCCGGCGGTCGGGTAGCCGGCGAGCAGGGTACGGGCGACCCGCTGCTCCGCACGGGGCAGCTTGGGCAGCACATCGCGGAGCTGGGCCGCGACGGTGCGCGGCTCAGGGGTGCCGGACATGATGCCTCCTCCGAAACGGCCGCCGGCTCGCGCGGCACGTCGGCAGGTAGGGATCATGCCACGAACCGTGCGAAATGAGAACGTCGCTCTCGGATCGCGCACCGACCGTCCGGGGCCGGCTACCGCTCACCGCTCATCCGCGAGCCCGCACCAGTCGATCGCGGTCAGCGCGTAGGTCTTCGCCGACTGCACCAGCTGGGCGATCTCCACGTACTCGTTCTCCGCGTGCGCGGTGTACCCGACGCCGGGGCCGTACACCAGGCCGCCGATGCCCTTGCGGTCCATCCAGGTCAGGTCGCACACACCCATGAAGCCGGTGGTGAGCGGCGGTTGCCCGCCGGTCGCCGTGGTGTGCGCGCCGACCAGTGCCGCGCTCAACGGGGCGTCGTCGGGCAGCGAGTACGGCGGCCAGAGCAGCTTCCACTCGAACACCGGCGGGTGCTCGCGCAGCCACGGGTCGGTGCGGCAGGCGTCCAGCACCCGGGACTCGATCTCGGCCATGACCTCCTCGTTGGACCGGTCGGGGTGGTGGTAGACGCAGTACTCCACGACCAGCTCGTCGGCGAGGAAGAAGGGCACCAGGATGCCCGAAGGGTTGGCCCGCAGCACACCGGGCAGCAGGTTGAAGTAGCCGGGCGGGAAGAGCGGGTGCCGGTTGTGCCGGGCCCAGTCGTCCTCCAGGGCGCGCAACGCCTGGTAGACCACCCAGAACTTGTCGACGGTGTTGACGCCGAGCGCGTCGCCCTCCAGCGTCGGGTGCACGGTCATGCCTCGCAGCCCGGAGTGCGCGGTCTTGCCCTCCAGGGAGACGCTGAACCAGAGCAGGCCCGGCGTCACCGGCACCGACGCGGGCAGGGTGCCGGCCTGTCCGGACGGCTCGCAGACGATGGCCGCGTCCGCGCCGAACCCGGCCTCCAGCACCGCGGTGGTGCCCGCCTCGTGGTCGCCGACCTCCTCGCCGACGACGCCCTGCAGGACCAGGTCACCGGCGAGGCGCACGCCGGCCCCGCGCAGCGCGAGGGCCGCGTAGGCCGCGGCGACCAGACCGCCCTTCATGTCCGTCGCGCCGCGCCCGATCACCGCGTCGTCGGTGACCTGGGCGCGGAACGGGTCGCCGCGCCACCGGTCCAGGCGGCCCGGCGGCACCACGTCGACGTGCCCGTTGAGCAGCAGCGACCGGCCACCACCGGCGCCGGAGACGACGCCGCAGGCGTTGTCGCGGCCCCGCTCCACGGTGACCTTCGTGACCTCGGCCCCGGCCTCGGCGTACAGGTCGCCGAGCAGCGCGCTCACATCGCCCTCCGCGCCGACGATCTTGTCGTACTCCTGGCCGGGGTAACGCGGGTTCACGCTGGGGATGGCGATCGCGTCGGCCAGGCTGGAGACCATCCGCTCGGCGAGCAGGTCGACCTGCTCCAGCACCCGGCGGGTCACGTCGTGTTCGGCGGTCATGCGGTCTCCTTCGAGGTGGTGGGAAGTGGTTCCTGAGCGGGGGTAGGGGGCCGCCGGAGCGAGGTGAGGACGGAGTTCGTGATGCCGGCCAGGCCCTTGGGGGCGATCCAGAGCACCACGAGGATCAGCATGGCGATCGCCATGTCGCGCCAGGCCCCGGCGTCCTGCAGCACGTCGGAGACGAGGGTGACGACCACGGCACCGGCGATCGGCCCGTAGACGCTGCCGCTGCCGCCCAGGAAGATCATGCTGAGCAGCAGGGTCAGGTAGCCGAAGCCGAAGACGTCGGTGCTGACCACGCCGTTGAGGAAGGCGTTGAAGCTGCCCGCCACCCCGGCCACGGCCGCGCCGATCATGAAGACGATCAGGTGCTGGCGCACCCGGGAGACGCCCCGGCTGGTGGCGAGCGCCTCGTTGTCGCGCAGTGCCAGCAGCGACATGCCCAGGGTCGAGCGGGTCAGTACCCGGACCAGCACGGTGACCGCGAACAACAGCGCGGCGCCGAGGAAGTAGTAGCCGATCCGGCCGTCGGCCCGCAGGCTGACGTCGCCCAGGCTGAGCCGGGGGATGCCGACGATGCCGTTGGATCCACCGGTCAGACCCGCCTGCCCGAGCACCAGGTAGATGCAGAGCTGGGAGAAGACGTACGTGGCCAGGCCCACGTAGATGCCGCGCAGCCGCAGCACCGGCAGGAACGCCACCAGCGAGGCGAGCAGGGCCGACACCCCCGAGATCGGCAGGGCCAGCCACGGGTCGATGCCGGTGCGGGTGGCCAGGATGCCCGTGGTGTAGGCGCCGATGCCGAAGAACCCGATCTGGGCGAAGTTGAAGATGCCGGCGAAACCGAGGGTGAGGTTCCAGCTCATGGCGAGCACGCCGTACATCGTGAAGAGGATGAGCAGCAGCCGGGAGTGCGGGTCGGTGAAGACCAGAGGCAGGGCCACCAGGACCGCCGCGTAGACCGGCCAGCCGGCCCAGGAGCGCAGGTTGGTCATGGCGTTCACGCGCTCCTCACCTTGGTCCGCAGCAGTCCCTCGGGTTTGACCAGCATGATCACGATCATCGCGAGGAAGACCAGGACCGGGCTCCAGGAGAGCCCGAAGTAGTAGGTGGTGACGGCCTCGAGCAGGCCGATGGCGTACGCGCCGGCGATGGTGCCCGCCAGGCTGCCGGCCCCGCCGAAGGCGAGCACCACGAAGGCCCGCAGCAGCGGGTCGCCGCCCATGCCCGGGGAGATGAACTGCATGCTGCCGAGCAGCGCCCCGGCCACGGTGGCCAGGCCGATCGCGACCACGACCACGAAGACGTAGACCCGGCGCGGTGCGATGCCGAGCAGCTGGGCGTGCTCGCGGTTCTGTTCCAGCGCCCGTACGGTCAGCCCGATGCCGGTGCGTTTGAGCACCAGGGCGAGCAGGCCCACCAGCAGGGGGGCGAGCAGGATCGTGACGAGCTGGCTGCCCTGGGCGACCGCCCCGGCGACCTCGACGCGCGCGCCGCCGAACGGCGGGAGCTGCTTGATCTCCGGTCCCCAGATCAGCTGGGCGCCGCTCTGCAGCAGCATCGTGGCCGCCAGCGTGGCGACCATCACCAGCATGTCGCCTCCCGGCCGCCGGATGAACGGGCTGACCAGCAGGAACTCGTAGGCCACTCCGATCAGCGCCATCGCCGCCACGGCGCCGAGCAGCGCCACCGCGACCGGTAGCCCGGTTGAGTCCAGCAGCGTCCAGGTCAGGTAGGCGCCGAACATCATCAGCGCGCCGTGCCCGAAGTTGAAGACCCGCAGCGTGGACCAGATCAGCGTCAGCCCCGCCGCCATGAGCATGTAGAGGCCGCCGAGGACGAGCGTGCTCGTCACGATGACACTAATGCCGTCCATCGGCGGTCCCTCCCAGGAAGAGCGACATCATCTCGTCGCGGCTGCGGCTGCCGTCCGAGGCGCCGCTGTCCACCACGTCGCCGTGCAGGACGACGTGGTAGCGGTCGGTCAGGTCGAGCACCAGGTCCATGTCGCCGTCGATCAGGACGACCGACGAGACCTCGGCCCGGACCCGCACGATGCACTCGCTCAGTTCGTGCTTGACCTTCGGTGACAGGCCCAGCGTGGGCTCGTCGAGGATCAGCAGCGTGGGCCGGGCCATCAGGCCCATGCCGAGGCTGGCCATCTGGCGCTCCCCGCCGCTGAGCGTGCCGGTGAGTTGCCGGCGCCGTTCCTTGAGCTTGGGAAAGACCGAGAAGACCTGGTCGATCCCGTCCCGCCAGGTCGAGGAGTGCCCGCTGGAGGACGCGGAGAGCCGCAGTGCCTCCTCCACGGTGAGTTGCGGGAACAACCGCGAGCCCTGTGGCACGTGGACGAGCCCGCGCCTGACCAGGCTGCCGGGGGACTCGCCCCTGGTGTCGCGTCCGGCGAAGGCGATCGTGCCGGAGGCGGCCCGGTGCAGGTTGGAGACGCAGCGCAGCAGTGTGGTCTTGCCGTGGCCGTTCGGCCCCAGCAGCCCGACCGCCTCGTTCTCTCCGACGCGCAGCGAGATGCCGCGCAACACCTTCGCCTGGCCGTAGCCGGCGGTGAGGTTCTCCACGGTCAGCAGATCGCTCATCGCGCGGCCCCCGGTCCCAGGTAGGCTTCGACGACCCTCGGGTCGGACAGCACCTCGGCGGGCCTGCCGGTCACGATGATCCGGCCGCTGTCGAGGACCGCCATCCGGTCGGCGAGCGCCTCCAGCACGGAAAGCACGTGCTCGATGATCACCATGGTGACGCCCGTGCCGCGCACACCGGCCAGCAACCGGATCAGCGCGTCCTGGTCGGCCGGGTCGAGGCCTGCCGCGGGCTCGTCGAGCAGCAGTACGGAGGGGCCGCTGACCAGCGCGCCGGCGATCATCAGGCGTTTGCGGTCGATCAGCGAGAGTCCGTCGGCCGGACGGTTCGGGTCGCCGCCGAGTTCCACCGCGTCCAGCGCCTCCCGGCACCGGGCAGGGGCCCAGCGCCTGGCCTTGCCCGCGCCGCCGTACGCCGAGCCGATACGGACGTTCTCCAGCACGCTCAGCGACTCGAAGACGGCCTCGGTCTGGAAGGTGCGCTTGAGGCCGGCCTTGGCGATCCAGCGCGGCGAGCGGTTCTGGATCTCGTGGCCGTCGAAGATCACCTTTCCGGAGTCGGGGCGGATCGGGATGCCGGTGAGCAGGTTGAACAACGTGCTCTTGCCCGCACCGTTGGGGCCGGCCAGACCGAAGACCTCGTCGCGTCTCACCGACATCGAGACGCCGTCGACGGCCCGCAGGCTGCCGAACGACTTGCCGACCTCGTGCGCGGCGAGGATGACCTGGGCGTTCACGACGCGGCCTGCCCCGGCCCGCGCCAGTCACCCTGGGCGAGGAAACCGCCGTCGACCGGCAGCAGCACGCCGTTGACGAACGAGGCGTCCGGGGCGAGAAGGAAGGCGACCGCCGCGGCGATCTCGTCCGGTGAGCACTGCCGCCCGGCCGGCTGGCGGGCCGCCGCCGCCTCGCGCTGCCGCAGGGACTCCGCGGCCGCCTCGGCGTCGAGCAGGCTCCGCGAGTCGCCCATGTCGTTGTCGACGTAGCCGGGCAGCACGGCGTTGACCCGGATTCCCAGCGGGCCGCCCTCGACGGCGAGCTGCCGGGTGAGGTTGGCGATGGCGCCCTTGGCCGCGGAGTAGGCGGGGAAGGCAGGCAGGCCGGTGACCCCGAAGATGGACGACAGGTTGACCATGGCGCCCGTACCGCTCGCGGCCAGCAGCGGGAACGCCGCCCTGGCACACAGGAACGTCCCGGTGACGTTGACGTCCATCACCCTTCGCCACTCGGAGACCGGTACACCGGTGACGCCGCCGCCGCTCTCGGCGATGCCGGCGTTGTTGACCAGGATGTCCAGGCCGCCGAACTCGTCCGAGACCCGCGTGAACAGCGCCTCGACGCTGCCCTCGTCGGACACGTCCGCCTCCTGGAACACACACGCGGGACCGTCCCCCGGCAGCTCCGCGGCGGTACGCGTGCCGCGTTCCACGTCGACGTCTGCGATCATGACCCGCGCCCCCTCCGCGCGCAGGCGGTGCGCGATGGCCGCGCCGATCCCGCCCGCCGCGCCTGTGACCAGGGCGCGTCGCCCGGTCAGAGTGCTCGCCATCGCGATATCTCCCTCAATCCGCTGGTACTCGTGGTGTTGGTGGGCCGGCTCGGCCGGCCTGTCTCATTCGCCGGGCAGACCCACCCCGTACGGCTTCATCCGGTCGACGCCGGGGGACCACGCCCCGCCGCCGCGCCGCGCGATGCCGTTGGGCCGGGCGAAGTGCCAGGTGGTGGGCTCCTCGGCGACGACGAGGACGTCGAACCCCGCGGCGGAGAGGTCGGCCGAGGCCCCCGCGTCGCGCGGGTCCAGCCAGACGCGGTCGCCCTCGGCGTGAATCCTCGGCGCCGAGATCGCCTCCTGGAGGTCCGCGCCGTCACGCCAGCGGGCGGCGATCTGGGCGACGGCGGAGATGATCCGCCGCCCGCCCGAGGCGCCGAGCGTCGCCTCGGCCTCCCCGGGCCCGGTCAGTACGACGGGGCTGACCGCGCTGAGCCCGGCCGTGCCCGGAGCGACGCTGGTCACCCGGCCGGGACGGGGGTCGAAGTACATCATTCCGTCGTTCAGCACGATGCCGGTCTCCGGCTCCACCATGCGGGAGCCGAACAGGTCGAGCACCGTCTGGGTGAGCGAGACCGTCATGCCCTGGTCGTCGACCGCCGACATGTGCGAGGTGCATCCCGCCCTGGCGGAGCCGCCGGGAGGCGCGGGTGGGTGGTTTCGGCCCGCGATCCAGCGGGCCACCGTCTCGTCGGCGTACTCGGGGGAGGCGAGCCGGGCCCATGGCGCGGGACTCTCCCAGGAGGTGGTGACCTCGCGCAGCCGGTCCTCGAACGCGTGGGACAGCACCCGTGCCCACAGCCGGGCCCCCGGATCCAGCCCGCGCCGCCGGGCGGCCTCGACCAGTTGCAGCGCCTCGATCACCGAGATCACCCCGGTGGCGTGCGGGCCGTACAGCCGTATCGGGCCGATCTCGACGGGAAGGACCTCGGACTCGTCGACGGTGTACCCGGCGAAGTCCTCCTCAGACAGCAGCCCGCCGGCCTCGGTGACCGTCGTGGCGATCGCGCGGGCGGCCCGGCCCAGGTAGAACGCGTCGGGGCCGCCGGCGCCGATCTCACGGAGCACCCGGGCCAGCCGGGGTTGGACGAGCGTGTCGCCCGGGCCCTGGGACGGGCCGCGCAGCGGCAGGCCGTCGGGCAGGAAGAGCTCCGCGGAGGAGGGGAAGGCCCGCAGCGTCCGGGCCTCGGCGCAGATCGCCGAGGAGGCGAACCAGTTGGTCTCGTGTCCGGCCTCGGCCAGTTCGATCGCCGGGGCGAGCACCTGGGCCAGCGGCAGGCGGCCGAACCTGGCGTGCGCCCGGCACAGTGCGGCGACCGCTCCGGGGACGCCCACCGACAGCGGGCCGACGATGTTCGCGTCGTCGCGCACGGCCGGCCAGTTGTACAGGCCGGTGCCGGTCGCGGAGGACGTCAGCGGGAACATCCGCGGGTGAGCCAGGCCCGGGGCTCGGATCGGGCCGCACACGACGGTCGCGGCCGGGGCGCCCGGCTCGCGCACCACCAGCCACGCGCCGCCGCCGAGCCCGCTCATGTAGGGCTCGACCACTCCGGTGGCGAAGGCGGTGGCGACCGCCGCGTCCACGGCGCTGCCGCCGGCGCGCAGCATCGACGCCCCCGCGCGCGCCGCCCTCGGGTCGGGCGCGGTGACCATCCCGCCGGCTCCCTGGGCGGGGCCAGGCTCAGCCCTGCCAGGCATCGGCGATCTCGCTCAGCGTCGCGAACCAGACGTCGCCCGCCGCCAGCATCCGATCGATCAGCGCCTCCAGGACGAGCAGGTGGTGGGCTCGGCCGATGGTCTGCGGGTGCATGGTGAGCACGTAGACCGCACCGGGCACCCGCTGGTGGGCGTAGTCGAAGATGGTGTTCCAGCGGTCTTCCATGTCGCGGTGGGAACCCAGCGGGGAGACCCCGGCGACGTACTCCACCGAGGGCCAGTCGTCGAGGTACCACGACACGGGGATCTCCACGATCCGGCTCTCCGGGCCGAACTCACTGGCCGACTCGTAGTTCACCGTGACCCGCCGGGGCCGGTAGGGCTCGAACTCCCGGCCCATCAGCGAGCTGTCCCAGTCGAAGCCGAACTCCTCGAGCAGACCCAGCGTGCTCTCGGAGAAGTCCCAGGCGGGCGAGCGGTAGCCGCGGGGGCGGCGCCCGACGACCTGCTCGTGCTGGCGCAGCGCGACCTCCATGAGCCGGCGCTCCTCGTCGGGCCCCAGGTCGGGCACGACCTCGTGGTAGCAGCCGTGCGCGGCGATCTCGTGCCCGGCCGCCAGGATCTGCTCGATGCGGTGCGGGAAGGTCACCAGGTCGTGGCCGGGGGTGGCCCAGGTCGCGGGCAGGTCGTTGCGGCCGAGCAGTTCCAGCAGCCGGGGCACCCCCTGCTCGGCGCCGAAGTCGCCACGCGACAGGTAGGACGGCGAGGTGCGGCCCAGGGTGCCCATCCAGGGGGAGTGGGCGTCGAAGTCGAAGGTCAGCGCCACGGCCATCCGCTTGCCCTGCGGCAGCGCCAGGGGAGCCGAGGTCACTTCTTCATCCACGGCGGGAGCCGGAAGGAGCCCGACTTGTACTTCTCGGGGGCGATCAGCGTCCGCTTCTCGTCCTGGAACTGGAAGGACTGCAGTGGCACGTAGTCGTCGCCCTGCTTGGCCAGGTGCGTGGCCTGGTCGAACGCGATCCGCCCGGAGGCCCGCTCGCTGTCGCTCTTGCCGATGGCGGCACCGATCGCCAGCGCGTCGTCGGGGTCACCGACCTCGCGTAGCGCATCGGCGTAGATCATGGTCTCCACGTACGTCATCACGCCCTGCGGGTCGACGTCGTCGGTCCCGTACTCGGCCTTCCAGTCCTTCTGCAACTGCGCGGCCGGCTCGTAGTCGGGTGAGGGCACGATGCCCGCGAGGTTGTTGAACAGCACACCTTCGGCCTGCTGCTTGGTCAGCTCGAAGAACTGGGGCTGGTTGGGGCCGTACTGCATGAAGAGCAGGGAGTTGGTGGGCTTCTGCAGGAACTGCTGCAGGAAGCTGGCCTCGTTGGAGACCTGGTAGTCGGTGTTGACGATGAAGTCGGGGTCGGCGGAGCGGATCTTCCCGAGGACCGTGCCCCAGTCGTTGACCGTGCCGAACGGCACCTTCTCCTGGCCGGCGATGGTCCAGCCCTTGGCCTCGAACTGCTTGACCAGGCCGTCGGCGATGCTCTCGCTGTAGGGGTTGTCGGAGCGGACGATGAACGCGGACTTGCCGCGCGGCTTCCACAGCCCCTGCTCGGCCCAGGACTCCGCCAGGTCGACCGGTTCGGTGCCGTAGGCGTCGTAGTTGGGGGTGATCGACCAGACGGTGGGGTACTTCGCCGGGTCCTTCTCGATGATCTCCTGGGTCTGCGCGGTGTTGCCGCCGATCAGGTAGACCTTCTCCGCCGCGGCGAACTCGTCGATCTCGAAGTTGGACGTGGAGGCGTAGCCGGTGACGACCGCCTTCACCGACTCGTCGTCGGTGAGGGTCTGCACGCCCTTGGTCACCGCGTCGTTGGACTGGCTCTGCACGTCCGCGACCTTGAGCTTGAACGTGTACCCGTTGACGCCGCCGGCCGCGTTGAGCTGCTTGACGGCGAGTTCGGCCCCCTGCTTCATGCCCAGGCCGTCGGATGCCAGACCTCCGGTCAGCGGGGCGAGCAGGCCGATCTGGATCTCCTTCGTGCCGGCCTCACCGCCGTTCTCCGCTGCGGAGGTGGAAGTGGATGAGGAGCACGCGGTGAGCGCCGCCAGGGCGCCCGTCACCGCGACGGCGGTGATCGCCCGGACTGGCGTCCGGGGACGGAGGAAGGGGGAACGGGCCACGGTGAAGCCTCTCTGCGTCTGTTGGACGAGGGGACGAACGCGTGCGGGACATGCCTGCGGGCGTCACATGCCTGCTTTGCACCGTTCTGTCACTTTCGACGATTGAAACGTACGTTGCATACTGCGGCAAAGACTAGGCCTGTAAAAGATTTGTTACTTAAACTCGATCCGTCCTGCCGCCCTGATCTCGTAAAACGTGGATCAGCTCGGCGGCAGGGCCGTTCCGGCCAGGAAGCCTCCGTCCACGTCGAGAACACTCCCCGTGATGAAGGAGGAGTCCGGATCGGCGAGGAACAGGCACGCCCGGGCGATCTCCGCCGGGGTGCCCATGCGGTGCACCGGCTGCCCGGCGACCAGCGTCGTCACGTACTCGGCCGAGAGCGCGAGGGTGGCCGGGACCTCGATCAGTCCGGGGGCGACGGCGTTGACGGTGATCCCCGACGGTGCGAACTCCAGCGCCAGGACCCTGGTGAGCATCTCCACCGCCGCCTTGGACGAGCAGTAGTGGGCGGCGCCCACCCGGGCCGAGCGGGCCGCGCCCGAGGAGACGTTGACGATCCGGCGCCCGCCCCCGAGGGCGCCGGAGGTGCGGGCGAAAGCCTGCGAGGTCAGCATCACGCCGCGGACGTTGACGGCGAACACCTCGTCCCACTCCGCGGCGGTCATGTCGAGGGCCGAGGTGTTCGGATAGACCCCGGCGCAGTTGACCAGCACGTCCACCCCGCCGTGCCGGGTGGTCGCGTGCTCGAAGGCGGCGGTCACCGACCCCGGGTCGCGCACGTCCAGGCGCACCGCCGAGACCGGCGCGGGCGATGCGCCCGAGGTGGCGGCGAGTTCCGCGGCGACCTGCTCCGTGCGCGTCTCGTCGAGGTCGGCGACGACGACCGTCGCCCCGGCGTCGTGGAAGGCGTCGGCGATGCCCCGGCCGATGCCCCGGGCTCCGCCGGTGACCAGGACGACCGTTCCGTCGAGCCTGCCGGGAGAGGAGTGGTCCGTCATGGGATGCCTTCCGGTGATGCCGGGCGGGAGCGGTCTCCTGCCGACGCGACACATGTGACCTGGTCGTTTCTTCCGGGCCAGCAGGTAACACGCATGCTAAGTTTCATTCCGTCGCCTTGACCATATATGTGAATCGTATGTTTCACTTAGGGCGGCCGGGACGCGAGGTGCGGACCGGACTGGGAGGAGAGAGCCGATGACGACAGGGACCGCCTTCGTGGCGACCTGCGACCTCGCGGCCCAGGTGCGTGGCCGGGCGACCCCGACGGCGCGGCTGGACCAGACGTTGCGCACCGGGGTGGGATGGGTCCCCGCCAACCTGGCGCTGACCTGTTTCGGCCAGCTGGTCGACGACAACGTCTTCGGCTCGGTGGGCGACCTGAGGTTGCTCCCCGACCCCGCGACGGCCGTCGACCTGCCGGCCGACGGCCCGGTGCCGGGCACCCGGCTCTACCTCGCCGACCAGGTCGGCCTGGACGGCAGCCCCTGGCCCGGCTGCCCGCGTGGCTTTCTCGCCCGCGCGCTGACGGACCTGAAGGAGATCGCGGGCCTGGAGATCAACGTCTCCTTCGAGCACGAGTTCATGCTCGGTGGCCAGGTGGAGGCACCGCCCTTCTCCTTCCAGCGCCTGCGCGGCGTCGAGCCGTTCGGCACCGACCTGGTCGCGCTGCTGGAGGAGGCCGGGCTGGAGCCGGAGAGCTGGCTTCCCGAGTACGGGGACGGCCAGTTCGAGATCACCCTGCGTCCCGCCCCCGGCATGGTCGCCGCCGACCGGGCGGTCCTGCTGCGCGAACTCGTCCGCGACCTCGCCCGCAGACGCGGGCACCCGGTCACCTTCGTCCCGCTGGCCGATCCCGCGGGAGTCGGCAACGGCGTCCACGTGCACTTCTCGCTCCGTGAGGTCGGCGGCGGCCCGGTGATGTTCGACGCCGAAGCCTCCGGCAGGCTCTCCTCGACCGCGGCCAGGTTCGCGGCCGGGATCCTGCGGCACGCCGGTGCGGTGGTGGCCGTCACCGCTCCCAGCGTCGGCTCCCACCTCAGGCTCACCCCGCACCGGTGGAGTGCCGGCGGGGTCTTCCTCGCCGAACGCAACCGCGAGGCGCTGCTGCGCATCGCGCCGACCGTCGAGATCGGGGGCGCCGACCCCGCGGACCAGCTCCACCTGGAGTATCGGGCGGCGGACGCCACCGCCAACCCGTGGCTGGTGCTCGGCGTCCTGATCCGCGCGGGCCTCGCGGGACTGGCCGGCGCAGAGGCCGCCCGGGTGTGGCCGGAGAGCTCGACCGAGGCCGACCTGGCAGGAGAGCCCGCGCTTCCCGGTTCCCTGCCCGAGGCGCTCGCCGCGCTGGAGGCCGACGAGGTCGCCCGCGGCTGGTTCCCCCACGAACTGCTCCACACCTTCCTCGCCGTGCGACGGGGCGAACTGACCCACGTCGCGGGACTGCCCGACCACGAGCTCTGCCGGAAGGTCGCCGATGTCTACTGAGAGCTCCCCGGCGGGCGCGGCCGGCGGTCTGGAGAGCGTGCTCGCCACCCTGCCCCTGGTCGACCACCATGTGCACGGCGCCTCCTCCGGAGACCTCGGCCGCGGTGAGTTCGAGACGCTGGTGACCGAGTCCGACCGGCCGATCCCGGCGTTCATGACTCAGTTCGACTCCCAGCTCGGCTTCGCGATCCGCCGCTGGTGCGCACCCGTCCTCGGCCTGCCCGCCCACGCCGCACCGGAGGACTACCTGGCGCGCCGCGCCGAACTCGGCGCCGCCGAGGTGAACCGGCGGCTGCTGGCCGCCAGCGGTATCGGCCGCTTCCTGCTGGAGACCGGTTACCGGGGCGACGACGTCCTGGACCCGGCCGGGATGGCGCAGGCGTCGGGGCGGCCCGCGCACGAGGTGGTCCGCATCGAGCGGGTGCTGGAGCAGGTGGCGGCCTCGGGGGTCTCGGCCGCGGAGCTGCCGGGCCGGTTCCGCGAGGAACTGGAGCGCCGCACCGCCGACGCCGTCGGTCTCAAGAGCATCGTCGCCTACCGGTACGGCTTCGCCTTCGACCCGGCGCCGCCCGGGGAGCGGGAGGTCGCCCTCGCGGCGGACCGCTGGCTGTCCGCCGGCGAGGAGAGCGGCCGGTGGCGGGTGGACGATCCGGTGCTGCTCCGCTTCGGGCTCTGGGCGGGAGTGGAGCGCGGGCTGCCGCTGCAACTACACGCCGGCTACGGGGATCCCGACGTGGAACTGCACATGTGCGACCCGCTGCTGCTCACCCGCTGGCTGAAGCTCATCGAGCCACACGGCGTGGACGTCCTGCTGCTGCACTGCTACCCCTACCATCGCAATGCCGGTTATCTCGCGCAGGTCTTCCCGCACGTCTACTTCGACGTCGGTCTCGGCGTCAACTACACCGGCAGCCGGTCGGACGCGCTGATCGCCGAGTCACTGGAGCTCGCGCCGTTCGCCAAGATCCTGTTCTCGTCGGACGCCTGGGGCCCCGCGGAGCTGCACATGCTGGGGGCCCACCTGTTCCGCCGCGGGCTCGGCCGGGCGCTGCGCGGGTGGGTCGACGCCGGCGAGTGGGCCGAGGAGGAGGCGGTCCGGGTGGCCACCATGATCGGTGTCGGCAACGCCCTGCGCGTCTACGGTCTGGGACCGGCCGAATGATCGAGTCTGTTGTCTGCGGCTCGGCCGCCGGTTCCGTCGCGGCCAGGCTCCGGGCGGCGCTGGAGCGGCGGCTGCCCGCCGCGACGGAGCTGCGCCGCCGACTGCACGCCATCCCCGACCTGTCGGGGGAGGAGGGGCCGACCCGCGACCTGATCCTGGCCGAGCTGCCGGGACGCCCGGTGGACGCGGTGGCCGGTACGGGCGCGCTGGTGCGCATCGGCGGTCCCGGACCCGCGGTCGCCGTGCGGGCCGAACTCGACGCGCTGGCGGTCACCGAGCGGACCGGCGTCGACTGGGCGTCCACGAAGCCGGGCCGCATGCACGCCTGCGGGCACGACGTGCACCTCGCCGCCCTGGTGGCGCTCTGCCACGCGGTCGGTGAGACCGCCGGCACGCCCCCGCTGATCGCGATGCTCCAGCCGCGCGAGGAAACCTATCCCTCCGGCGCCCACGACATCGCCCGGTCGTCGTCGCTGGCGGAACACCAGATCACCGCCGTCATCGGCGCGCACGTCCAGCCCACCCTGCCGCGAGGCGAGGTCGCGGCCACCCCGGGTACGGTGAACGCCGCCGCCGACGAGTTCACGGTCGTGGTCAGGGGCCGCGGCGGGCACGCCGCCTACCCGCACCTGACCAGAGATCCGGTACTCGCGCTCGCGCACGTCGTCGTCGCCCTGCAACAGGTGGTCAGCCGTGACGTCGACCCGACCAACTCGGCGGTCCTCGGTGTCTCCACGCTGGCGGCCGGCAGCGCGGCCAACGTCGTCCCGGACGAGGCCACGGCCGGCGGTACGGTCAGGTCGCTGAGCGAGCACATCCGCGACCAGGTGCACGCCCGGCTGGAGGAGGTCGCGGACCTCGTCGCGCGGGCCCACGGCTGCGAGGCCAAGGTGAGCATCACCCGGGGGGAGCCGGTTCTGCACAACGACCCCGGGCTCGCCACCCGCGCCGGTGCCCATCTGGCCCACCTCGGCCTCACGCTCTCGCGGCCGCTGCTCTCCTTCGGCGCCGACGACTTCTCCTATCTCTCCGCTGTGCTGCCCGGCCTGATGATGTTCGTCGGGGTCGGTGACGGCACGGACGTGCGCATGCACAGCGCCGGTTTCCTGCCCGACGACGGCGCGGTGCGCGATGTCGCGCTGGCCATGCTGGCGGGATACCTCGCGGCGGCGGAGATGACGTAGTCGCGAGAGGTGCTCAGCCGCCGGTGGCGTGTTCCCAGTAGGGGTCGCGGTAGAGCGTGACCGAGGTGCCGCGGAGCAACTCGTCGGGGGCGGAGACGAGCACGAGCTCGCCCGCCGCCTCCAGGCCGCGCAGGACGTCGCGGACGCGGGGGCCGACCGGCAGGCGGCCCACCGGGAGGTGAAGGGTCTCGCGGACCAGGTCGGCCACCTGCGAGAGCCGGAACGGCTCGGTGAGACCGGAGATCAGGCCGCGGACGATCTCGACGGTGATCACACTCTCGGCCTCAAGGTGGGCGAGCTGCCAGGTCAGCTGAACCGTGCGCCGGCCGGTTCCGGCGCAGGCGGTGCACGGCTGGGAGAAGCCGGGCACGATGTCCTCGACGGTGGTGCCCAGGCAGGTGGTGCACTGGCCTGTCTCCGAGGCGTGCGACTCGGCCGCCGCCCGGTCGGACAGCTGACTGCCGCACACGCACAGATAGATCCGGAACCCGCCGCTCACCACGACGAGGTCGTCGGCGTCGTCGGGGACCTCTTCCCACAGGGCGGTGATCGTGTGCATTCTCATCGTCGTGCGACTCTACCCATTTCCCGGCGATCCCGGTCCTGTCACCTCAGCATGACCGGGACCAGCCTCATCGGGGTGCTCCACAGCCACTCCTCGGTGATGTAGGTGGAGGTGAGCAGCGTCATCAGGCCGAGGGTCCGCTCGGTGGCGGTGGAGGGGTGGGCGCCGCAGTCGCCGAAGCGGCACATCCACAGCTCGACCATGCTGTCGTCGGAGAGCTGCTCGTGGACCGAGGGCCGTCCCGCGGGAAACCCGTCCCGCCAGATGTCGACCGACGGGCTGGTGGACGGGAACGCCCCGGCCAGCACCCCGCCGCCCGAGGTGACCGCCCGCCCGACCTCGTCGTGAACCGGCAGGATGCCACCGGACTGGAAGAGCACCACCCCTCCTCCCGGCGGGCTGGCCACGCGCAGGACCTCCACGGTGGAGGCCTGCTCCGCGCCCCACAGCTCACCGATCCCCATCGGCGGGCACGACTCCGGCGCGACGCCCAGGCGGCGGATGACCTCGTCCTCGGGCACTTCGCCGACGAAGGCCACGCACAGTTCCTCGTTGTAGTCCTCGTACGAGAACATCATCGCGTCGACAGTGTCCTGGAGTTCGCGGAACCTGGGGCTCACGCTGGGAGCCCCGGGCAGGTGGGTGAACAGGTCGGCCATCTCGGTGAAGAGGGCCTGGGCGCCGGGGGAGCGGCCCGCGATGCACGGCCGCCAGGGGTCGGCGCCCGCGGCGAGCAGGATTCGTACGGCGTCCTCCCAGCCGTGGCGGACGGCCTCCCACAGCGGGGTGGCGCCGTCGGTGTCGACGGGGTCGACTTCCGCGCCCGACGCGAGCAGCAGCTCGATCACTTGGGTGGCGCCCTCCTGGGCGGCCTGGTGCAGGGGGGTCGTGCGCAGCCACGGCAGCCGTCGGCCGGGGTCGAACCCGCCCGCCAGCCGCTGGCGGATCTGCGCCAGGTTGGTGTCGCGCCACACGTCGACGTCCTCGGCCCACTCGTCTTCGCCCACTTTTATCCCATCTTGTTGTGCTGAGCGGATCCAACCAGGTCCGTACGACACTTCTCGGCGAGGGTCCGTCGCGAGAGGCGGTCGGCGGCGCGGGTGGTCTCGGGGAGGCGGTAGCGGGGCGTCAGGTTCAGTACGTTGTGGCAGGCGGTGTCGAGGTCGACGCGGTGACCGGTTGAGACGAAGACGGGTTTGACCCCGTCCCGGGTGCGCAGCACGCGGCCGACGACGTCGCCGTCCAGCGTCAGGTCGGTCCACGCGCCCCGCTCGGGCGCAGGTTCGGGGTAGGTGCCGACGAAGGCGGTCTTGCCGACTCCGATCGAGGGCAGTCCCGTGAGCACTCCGAGGTGACAGGCGAGGCCGAAGCGGCGCGGGTGCGCCAGGCCGTATCCGTCGCAGACGACCAGGTCGGGGGGTGCGGACAGCCGTTCAAGGGCGCCCAGCAGCGCGGGGACCTCACGGAAGGCGAGCAGTCCGGGGACGTAGTCGAAGGTCACCTTGCCGGTGACGGCGACCTCTTCGACGATCTCCAGTGTCGTTCCGTCCAGGACGGTCACCGCCGCCGCGAGTCGGGCCCTGTCGTAGGCGACGTCCACTCCCGCGATCCTCGCGGGGTGACGGGGTCCGGGACCGGCCAGGTCGAGCAGTGCCCTGAGCTCGTCCTGGATGGCCTCGGCCTCCGTGACAGTGCGCGGCATTTGTACCTTCATGACTCCATGATCGCTACTTTTATAGTATGACGTCATATTTCGGTACTGTTCATCGGGTTCTTCGGCGACCGGTGAGGTCGCCGCGGGGATTCGGGGAAGGGACTGTCCATGTCGGTGCTCGTGGCGTTCAGCGTGACCCCCATCGGAGCGGGGGAGGATGTCGGCGAACTCGTCTCCGAGGCGGTACGCGTCGTCCGGGCCTCCGGCCTGCCCAACAGGACCGACGCCATGTTCACCACGGTCGAGGGTGAGACGTGGGACGAGGTCATGACGGTGGTGAGGGACGCTGTCGCGGCGGTCGAGGCCCGCGCCGGACGGGTCAGCCTCGTCCTCAAGGCGGATATCCGCGAGGGGCCGGGCGGCCGCCTGGAGACCAAGGTCGCCACCGTCGAACGGCATCTCGCCCCGTAAGATCCTCGCGGCCGGGTCCACCCCGCGGCGACCTCGTGATGCCACACGCCGGTCGGTGCGCGCTCGCTCCTCGAAGAGCTCGTGACGCCTTTCCTGGCCGGAGGCGCGCGGGCGCTGTCAGGTGGTGTTTCGTGCCTGGGATGGCCTCTCCTGCCCGCGTGTTCTCGGATTCCGCGAGGGCCAGGCTCGCCCGGAACGTAAGGGGAATGCCCGCGGAGTCGAGATCGTTCTGGAGGCACGGGCGACTTCAGGAGCGTGAAACCGCATGGCGGGCAACAGATCGATCGGGCGTCTCCTCGCGGGCGGGCTGGCGCTGGCCGCCGCCGGGTGGGCGCTGAAGGACATCCCCGCGGAACTCGGTGGCAAGGCCGAGGGGGAGCGGCTGGAGCGGATGCGCCGCTCGCCGCAGTTCCACGACGGCGTCTTCCGTAACTCCATGCCCGGAGGATTCGTCCCCTCCACGCAGAGCACCCGAGAGGTCGCCTGGAACATGGTGCGCAACCGCGAGGAGCGCCGCCCGGCCGTACCGGTCCCCGTGGTGACCTCCCCGCTGGGCGGGCCGTCCCCGGCGGGGCTGAGCGTCATCTGGTACGGCCACGCCACCGCGCTGCTGGAGATCGAGGGGCGCCGCGTGCTCGTCGACCCGGTGTGGAGCAGGCGCGCCTCGCCCTCCCAGCTGGTCGGCCCACGCCGTCTGCACCCGGTGCCCGGGCCGCTGGCGGGCCTTCCGCCGCTCGACGCGATCGTCATCTCGCACGACCACTACGACCACCTCGACCGCGCGACGGTCCGCGGGCTCACCACGCTGCAGGCCGCCCCGTTCCTGGTGCCGCTGGGCATCGGCGCGCATCTGGAGCGGTGGGGCGTGCCCGCCTCACGGATCATCGAGCTCGACTGGGAGGAGGAGGCGGACGTCGCGGGCCTGCGGTTCGTCGCCACCGCCGCCCGCCACTTCTCCGGCCGCACCCTCAACCGGAACGTCACCCTGTGGGGGTCCTGGGTGATCGCGGCCGGGGAGAAGAGGGTCTTCTACGCGGGCGACTCCGGATACTTCGACGGCTACGCGAGGATCGGCGCCGCGCACGGCCCGTTCGACCTCACGCTCATGCCGATCGGCGCCTACAACGCCGCCTGGCCCGACATCCACATGGATCCCGAGGAGGCGGTCGACGCCCACCTCGACCTGGGCGGCGGGTTGCTCCTGCCGGTCCACTGGGCGACCTTCGCCCTCGCCACGCACCCCTGGGCCGAGCCGGTCGACCGCCTGTGGCGCGAGGCCAAGGCCCGCGACGTCCGCATCACCGTTCCCCGCCCGGGCGAGCGCGTCGACACCGCCGACGTGCCCATGCTGGAGAGCTGGTGGGAGGTGTCGTACGGCGCCGAGACGTCCCGCACGCCCGGCCGGGTGCCGAACTCCCCGCACCGAGGCTCCGGCCCCAGGCTCTGATCCTTCGGGAAAGAGCCAACAGGTGACCCCTTCGACCACGGCGGGAGTCTCGGCCGGTCGGCAGGGCGGGACGACCCGTCACAGCGCGGCCTGCCTGGTGCGCGCGAGGTAGTCCTCCACGCGCCGCCGGTCGGGTTCGGCGGGCAGCACGCCACCGCCGCGAAATCTCGCCGTCAGCTCGGAGCGCCAGCGTTCGACCTCCTCCCAGGGGAGCTCTCCCCTGCGTACGGCGAGCAGTCGGTCGCGGTGGGCGTCCATCCGCACCAGCGGCTCGCCGTGGCGGGCCAGGTGCAGGCCGCTGAGCAGCAGACGGATCATGTGCATCGCCCGCTTCCACCTGGGACGCCCGGGGTCCAGGCGGCGGAACTGGGCGTCGGCGTATCCCACGAAGGTCTGGTTGGCGCGTTCGGACAGGAAGGCGTCCCGGATGGCGAGCAGTTCCTCGCCCGCCGGGGTGATGCGCTCGACCATCGGCGACCACAGGCACTCCAGGATCGTCGGGTTGGCCTCCAGCGCGAGAGCGCAGAACCGCTCGACCTCCCACGAGAACTGCTCGGGCAGCGGTCCTTCGACGTGAGTGGGCGGCTTGGCCAGCCGCCAGAACAGCCGGGTCGGCGCCACGAAGACTCCGCGCCGGTCGATGTCCGACTCCTCGGTCTCCAGCCCGTATGCTCGCGAGCCGACCACCACCGACAAGACCAGGTGATCCGGGACGTACCGCGTATCCATCCGCACAGCCTGTCAGGGCCGCTCCCGGCTCGGGTACAGGTTTTCGCCCGCGGGACGGGGAGGAAGGCGGCCGGCCGGGACCTCACCGGGAGACGTTCGTCGACATCCTCACCGTCAGTACAGGTTCTCGCGGGCGTCGGCCCTCAGGTCGTCGTCGATCAGCTTGGCCGACCACTCCAGGTTCAGCTGGTCCTTGAGGATCCGGCCGAGTGTGGGCAGCGACTCGCGCTCCGGCCACCGCTCCGGCTGCCAGAGCGCCGAGCGCCGGAAGGCCTTGGAGCAGTGGAAGAAGCACTCACGCACCTCGACGCTCACCGCCAGCGTGGGGAGCCTGCCCTTCACGCGCAGGCGCTCCATGTACGGGGCCTGGCTGACCACCTGTGCCCGCCCGTTGACGCGCAGGGTCTCCTCGGTGCCGGGCACCACGAACAGCAGGCCGACGTTCGGGTTGGCGACGATGTTGCGCAGGCTGTCGACCCGGCGGTTGCCGGGCCGGTCGGGGATCACCAGCGTGTGGTCGTCGAGGACGAGGACACCGCCCGGCTCCTCGCCGCGCGGGGATACGTCACAGGTACCGTCGGGGGCCGAGGTCGCGAGCAGGACGAACGGCGAGGCGGCGATGAAGTCGCGGGCATGTTCGTCGAGGTGGCCGATGTCCTTGCGCAGGACGACGTCCGTGACCTCCCCGGCGATCCGGCGCAGCTCTTCTTCTGAGGTGACCGTGACGATCTGGCCGGTCTCACCGGTCTCACTGGTCTCGAGGGAAGTCATGAGGTAAGGCTAGCCTTTTGCTGGGAATCCCGGCTCAATGTCCTCTTGGGCGTCTCCGGCCTTCCCGGTGGGCGCAAGTGAGCGGCCTTTCGAGCCAGGGCTCGGCGGGGTGGATCCCGCCGAAGTCCCAGGCCGCCCGGTGGCGGGCCTGATCTCACCGTCAGGCGGCGAGGGTGGCGTGCATCTCCCAGACCAGGATCTCGGCCGGGTCGATCGCGGTGACGCGCTGGCCGCCGGTGGCGGTGAAGCGGACGGCGTCGCCCTCGGCGAGGTGCCCGGCCCCCTCCAGGTCGACGGTGCCGCGCGGGACGAACAGGTGCAGGAACGGCGCCTCGGGCAGTTGCACGCCCTGGCCCGGCTGGAGCCTGGCCACGTGCAGCGCGGCGTACCTGTTGTTGATCCGGATGGCGCTGCGGCCCTCGTCTCTGGCCATGCCGGACGCGACCGGGACCAGGGTGCCGCCGAGCAGTTCGGAGTCGATCTCCAGCTGCTCGTACCCGGGGGCGAGCCCACCCTCGTCGGGAACCACCCACATCTGGACGAAGTGCACCGGGTCGGTGTGCTGCTCGCCCTGGAGTCGCCACGAGTCGTTCTTCTCCGAGTGCAGGATGCCCGTCCCCGCGCTCATCCGCTGGGCCAGTCCCGGATAGATCACCCCGGAGTGGCCCTCGGAGTCCTGGTGGACGAGGGATCCGCGCATCACCCAGGTGACGATCTCCATGTCCCGGTGGGGGTGGGTGTCGAAGCCGGTGCCCGGCTTGACGATGTCGTCGTTGTTGACGAGCAGCACACCGTGGTGGGTGTTGGAAAGGTCCTGGTGGCGGCCGAAGGAGAAGGAGTGCTTCGAGTCCAGCCACGGGATCTTGGTGGCGTAGCGCTCGTCGGACCTGCGGATGTCGACGTTCATGTCTGGTGGTCCTCTCATCTCATCTCGTTTGTTGAAACTTAAACTAGACGGCCGCGTGAAATGTTCCTCCCATCTCCGGGTTGGGCAGATCTTGCTTACCGATCCGAATATGATGTGTGACGATTTATCACCACGCGGGCCGCGGGTGACCCTACCTTGACGGGGAGCGGCCTCTGCGATCTACCTGGGGGAACACAGTGTTAGGCCTGCTTTCGTGTGCTCCGAGGTCGCTGGATCGATGAGCTCCCCCGCAGACGCCGCGAAAACCGCCACCTACGACTACGGAAAGTTCAGCAGGCTCGCCGGGCCCGTGACCGAACCGGAACCCGGGGTGCCCTACCGCGTGAGCTACCGCTCCCTGCTGGCCACCGAGCCGCACCGGGTGCGGGCGGTGTTGCTGATGGTCGCGGCCCTTCTCGTGGAGTTCACCCTGATGGTCTGGCTGCTGCTGCCCGACCATTGGACCGTCCGTCCCGACCCCTATGGCACGATCCCGTGGTATCTGCCGGTGGCCGACCGGATCATGCTCGTCGCGATCGCCTTCATCGAGGTCTTCCGGCTGGTCAGCGTGGTCTCCAACGTGCACGCCATGCTGGCGGCGAGGGACCCGGTCCCGGTCGAGCCGGAACCCGGCACCCGGGTGGCCTTCATCACCACCTGCGTACCCGGCAAGGAGCCGTTGGAGATGGTCAGGGAGACCCTGGCCGCCGCGCTGAAGATCCGCCACGACGGCGTGCTCGACGTCTGGCTGCTGGACGAGGGCGACGACCCCGACATCCGCGAACTCTGTGACTGGCTGGGCGCCCGCCACTTCACCCGCAAGGGCGTGCCCGAGTGGAACCAGCCCAAGGGAACGTTCCGAGCCAAGACCAAGCACGGCAACTACAACAGCTGGCTGGACGCGCACGGCGACGACTACGACTTCTTCGTCTCGGTCGACACCGACCACGTACCGCTCCCGGAGTTCTGCGAGCGCATGCTCGGCTACTTCCGTGACCCGAGGGTGGCCTTCGTCGTCGGTCCCCAGGTCTACGGCAACTACGACGCCGGGGTCACCAAGGCCGCCGAGAGCCAGCAGTTCCTGTTCCACTCGCTGATCCAGCGGGCGGGCAACCTGTACGGCGCGCCGATGTTCGTCGGCACCAACAACGCCGTGCGCATCCGCGCGCTCAAGCAGATCGGCGGCCTGTACGACTCGATCACCGAGGACATGGCCACCGGCATCGAGTTCCACCGCTCCCGTGACCCGGAGACCGGGCAGCGCTGGATGTCGGTCTACACCCCCGACGTGCTGGCCGTGGGGGAGGGACCGTCCTCGTGGACCGACTTCTTCACCCAGCAGCTGCGCTGGAGCCGGGGCACCTACGAGACGCTGCTCACCCAGTTCTGGAAGGCCGCGCCGAAGCTCTCGCCCGGCCGGTTCTTCAACTACTCCCTGATGGTGACCTTCTATCCGATGTCCGCGCTCAACTGGCTGCTGGCCGGGCTCAGCGCCACCCTGTTCATGGCCGTCGGCGGCTCCGGCGTGACCGTGCCGATGGACATGTGGCTCATGCTGTACGGCGACGCGGCGCTGCTGCAGGTCATGCTCTACACCTGGAACCGGCGCCACAACGTCAGCCCGCACGAGCCGGAGGGCTCCTCCGGGGTGGCGGGAATGGTCATGTCGGCGCTGTCGGCGCCCATCTACGTCACCTCGCTGATCGGCGCCGCGCTGCGCAGGCCCAGCAAGTTCGTGGTCACCCCCAAGGGCGACTCGGCCAGCCCCGACCAGATCGCCACGTTCCGTATCCACCTGTGGTGGGCGGCGATCTTCGGCGGAGGACTGTTGCTCACCGTTTTCTGGACCGGCCACATCCACCTGGTCATGACCCTGTGGGGCATCCTCGCCCTGGTCATCTGCCTGGGACCCCTCGTGACCTGGGCCTGGAACCTGCGGGCGGTCAAGGGCGGCCTGCGGCCGGTCGGTGACGAGTCGTGAGCCGCCTGCGCAAGCACCTGGTCGGGGTGGCGGTGGTGACCGCGGTCCTCGCCATCAACCTGCCCGCCGTCGCGGGCTTCGCCACGGAGAAGTGGCGCGACTACAGCATCAACCGCGACGACTACAAGGCCTCCCACGGCCACTGGACCTTCCTCGGCGTCCCCGAGAGGTTCAAGGTCAACGCCATCCACGCCGCGCTGCTGCACACCGGCAAGGTGCTCATCGTCGCCGGATCGGGGAACAACGCCGCCAACTTCGACAAGGGCACCTTCAAGACCGTGCTGTGGGACCCGGCGAAGCCGGGCGGGCCCGACGAGTTCAAGCTGATCGACACCCCCGTCGACCTCTTCTGCGCGGGACACACGATGCTGCCCGACGGCAAGCTCCTCATCGCGGGCGGTACGGGCCGCTTCGAGGTGCTGAAGGCGAAGGTCAAGCGGGCCGCGGGCGCCCTGACCATCAAGAACGAGAACCCCGACGCCAAGCCCAGACAGTTTCATCCCGGCACGCTGCTCACCGCCCCCAGCGGTCAGGTCTACCGCACCACCGCTCACATCAGCGTGCCGCCCGCGAAGAAGATCGAGACCGGAGTGCCGGGGAAGGTGAGGATCCGGCCCAGCGAGACCAAGGTCTTCGCCGAGGCCGTCACCGAGGGCGCGGCCGGCCTGCTCACCGCGCCGGCCGGTTCCGTCAACTACGAGATCCAGGGACTCAAGGGCAGGGAGAAGCGCGACCTGTACGCCATGGGCGGCAGCATGACGATGGAGAAGCAGGACTTCCAGGGCATCAGGGACGCCTACGAGTTCGACCCCGTCACCGAGCGCTACACCAAGGTCCAGGACATGGCCGAGGGGCGCTGGTACCCGACCATGACGAACCTGCCCGACGGCAGGGTCATGACCGTCTCCGGACTCGACGTCGTGGGGGAGGTCACCAGGGACAACGAGATCTACAACCCCAGGACCAAGACCTGGCGGCCCGGCCCCAAGAGGTTCTTCCCGACCTACCCCGCGCTGTTCCTGCTGGAGGACGACACCCTCTTCTTCACCGGTATGAGCGCCGGGTACGGCCCCGGCCAGCTCGAGTTGCGTCCCCCCGGAATCTGGGACTACCGCCGCGACACCGACCGTCTGGTGAAGACCCCTGGCGGCGTCGGAGGCATGGCGCCCGACGAGATGGAGGCGTTCACCCCCGTCCCCGGACTGCCAGAGCCCGAGCTGAACGAGACCGGCGCCTCGGTGCTGCTGCCGCCCGCGCAGGACCAGCGGATCATGGTGATGGGCGGGGGACCGGTCGGGGAACGCCAGCCGGGTCTGCCCAACGCCACCGCCAGGACCGCCATCGTCGATCTCACCGAGGCGAGCCCGCACTACGTCAGGGGCCCAGACCTGTCCGACCCGGTGCGCTACCCGAACGCCGTGCTGCTGCCCGACGACAGCGTGCTCTCCTTCAACGGTTCCAGCGACTACCGGGGACGCGGCGCCAGTGACGTCCTGCGCGCGGAGGTCTACCGCCCGGAGAGCAACAGCTTCCACGAGGCCGCGGCGCCCGCCGTCGGCCGCAACTACCACGCGGAAGGGCTCCTGTTGCCCGACGGACGGGTGCTCGGCATGGGCTCCGACCCGCTCTTCGGCGACAAGGCCGGCTCCCTGCCCGGCACCTTCGACCAGCGCATCGAGATCTACACGCCGACCTACCTGCACAACGGCGAGAAGGCGCCGGTGTTCACCGGCGGGCGCGAGAGCGTGTCCCTGGGGCGCAGGGCCGGTTTCCGGACCCCCGACGCCGCACGCATCCACCAGGTACGGCTGATGCGCCCGAGTGCCGTCACCCACGTCACCGATGTGGAGCAACGCTCGATCAAGTTGGAGTTCACCCGGGTGCCTACCGGGATAATCGCGGAGATCCCCTCCAATCCAGCCCTGGTGCCCCCAGGGTGGTACATGCTGTTCGGAGTCACCGAACGGGGAACGCCGTCCCCGGCACGCTGGGTCCACATCCGAGGGGAGGGCTGACATGATCCCCGCGGCCCTCTCGCGGCATACGGCGCCCTCCCACTTCTGTTCCCCGGGGTCGGCCCGGGGTCCCCACGCCGGAGGTATTCGATGAACAGGTACGGCCTCGCGGCCGCGCTGGCTCTCGCTCTCGCGACGGGGGCCTGCACCGGCGATCCCGCGCCGCCCACCGCCTCCGGGAACGCCACCTCCGGCAGCGCTCCCTCGGGGGACGCCGTCTCGGGCCCCGCGGGCGGTTTCTACGTCGACCCCGACGGCGCCGCGGCCCAGGAGGTCCGCAAACTCGAAGGGGAGGGCAGGACCGAGGAGGCCGGGCTGATCCGTAAGATCGCCGACCGGCCCAACGCGATCTGGATCGGTGACCAGGACCCGAAGGACAGGGTCGCCGCCATCACCACCAAGGCCCGGCAGGCGGGCCGGATCCCCGTCCTGGTGGCGTACCACATCCCCAACCGCGACTGTGGCCAGTTCTCCGCGGGCGGCGCCTCCGACGCGGAGGAGTACCGCTCCTGGATCGGCCGGTTCGCCGAGGGCATCGGCGACCGGCCCGCGCTGGTCGTCGTCGAACCCGACGCGCTCGCCCACATCCTGGACAACTGCACCCAGGGCGGTCAGGCGGGCGAGCGCCTCGACCTGCTGCGCGGCGCGGTGGAGACGCTGAAGAAACAGCCTGAGGCCAAGGTCTACCTCGACGCGGGGAACGCCGGCTGGATCAAGAACCCGGGCGAGTGGGCCGAACCCATGCGCAGGGCAGGGGTGCCCCAGGCGGACGGTTTCGCCTTCAACGTCAGCAACTTCTTCACCGTCGAGGAGAGCGTCGCCGTCGCGAGACGGCTCTCGGACGCGGTCGACGGGGCCCACTACGTCATCGACACCTCCCGCAACGGCAACGGCCCCGTCCGCGACGCGCAGGGCGACGACGCGTGGTGCAACCCCAGGGGCCGCGCGCTCGGCGCGGAACCGACCACCGAGACCGGCCACGAGCGGGTGGACGCCTTCCTGTGGATCAAGCGGCCCGGCGAGTCGGACGGCGAGTGCCACCGAGGGGAACCCCGCGCCGGCGACTGGTTCCCCGAATACGCGCTGGAACTCGCGCGTAACGCGAGATAGCCGCTTATTCGTTATATCTTCGATCTTGCAGGTCAAGATTGCTTCGCAGGAGATTGACCGGAGTTGTCAGTTTTTCAGCGACCCTCTGGGAGCTTTCCTCGATGAACAGATGGAAAACGGCCATCGTCGCACTGGCGGTCACCCTGCCAAGCGGCGTACTGCCGGCCGCCGTGCTACCCGCCGGCGTGCTGCCTACCGACGTGTTGCCCGCCGCCGCCGCGCGATCCGCGGCCTCCCCGATCGAGAACGGCGAGACCCAGCCGGTCTACTCGCGCGCCGACGCGCTCACCGAGACCGTGTTCGTCGAGGTCGCCGGGGTCGACAGCGACGCCGACGGCCGCCCGGACCGGGTCGCCGTCGACATCATGCGCCCCAAGGAGAGCGCCTCGGGGCTGAAGGTCCCGGTCATCATGGAGGCGAGCCCCTACTACGCGGGCGGCAACGACGTGCCCAACCACGTCGTCGACCTGGACGGCTCCGACCCCGCGGGTATGGAGTACCGGCGCAACAAGTTCCAGGACCTGCGCGACGAGATGTTCGGCATCGACGGCCTCGACGTGAACCGCGCGGTCGCGCCGCCCTTCCGCGGCTACTACGACAACTACTTCGTGCCGCGCGGCTACGCGATCGCGCTGGTGGAGAACCTCGGCTCGGGGCGGGCGACCGGCTGCCCCACGACCGGCCTGGACAACGAGACCGCGGGCCCCAAGGCCGCGATCGACTGGCTCAACGGCCGCGCCCGGGGGTTCGACGCGGCAGGAAACGAGATCAGGGCCGACTGGTCCACCGGGAACGTCGGCATGATCGGCGTCTCCTACAACGGCACGCTGCCCAACGCCGTCGCCGCGACCGGGGTCAAGGGGCTCAAGGCGATCGTGCCGATCGCGGCCATCTCCTCCTGGTACGACTACTACCGAGCCAACGGCGGGGTCCTCGCCCCCGGTGGCTACCAGGGCGAGGACGCCGACGTGCTCGCCCGCTACGTCCTGACCCGCGAGAACGCCACGCAGACCTGCGGCGCGCTGATGGACCGCATCGAGCAGGACCAGGACCGGGTCACCGGCGACTACTCCGGTTTCTGGGACCGGCGCAACTACCTCAACGACGTGCGAAAGGTCCGCGCCGCGGTCTTCCTGGTGCACGGCCTCAACGACTGGAACGTCAAGACCAAGCAGGCCGTCCAGTGGTGGGACGCCCTCGCGAAACGGAACGTGCCCCGTAAGATCTGGCTCCACCAGGGCGCGCACTTCAACCCGTTCTCCTTCGCCGGGCGCAACGCCGAGTGGCTGCGCCAGCTCCACCGCTGGTTCGACTTCCACCTGTACGGCCTGCGCAACGGCATCATGGACGAGCCGCAGGCCGATGTGGAGTCGGGCCCGGGACAGTGGGCGCAGCACGCCTCGTGGCCGCTGCCCGGCACCCGCGACGTGCGGCTCCACCTCGCCGCCGGCAAGGACGGCCGCAACGGCACCCTGAGCGCCGACCGCCCCCGGGACCGCCGCACCGTCGAGTCCTTCGTCGACCAGAGCGCCCGCACCGCCGAGCAGCTCGCCGAGAACGCCGAGGCCACGGATCCCAACCGCCTGGCCTACCTGTCGGGTTCCCTGGCCCGCGACGCGCGCCTGTCGGGCACCCCGGAGGTCTCGGTGCGCGCCGCCTTCAAGGGCGGGCGCTCGCCGTACCTGACGGCGCTGCTCGTCGACTACGGTACCGACACCCGCGCGTACGGCGGCGTCGTCTACGGCGACACCCAGGTCTGCTACGGCCAGGGCGTGCCCGGCGACACCGGCTGCACCCGGCTGGCCGAGCACACCACGGTGACCGCCCCCTACAAGATCATCACAAGGGGCTGGCTCGACGTTCGCAACCGCCACTCCGTCTCCAAGACCGAGCTCCTGCGCGAGGGCCACTTCTACGACTTCCGCTTCGACCTCCAGCCGAACGACTACGTCGTCAAGGCCGGCCACCGGATCGGCGTCGTGCTCCTGTCCACCGACCGTGACTTCACCCTGCGCCTGCCCCCGGGGACCGGCGTCTCGGTCGAGCCCGGATCCAGCTCGGTCGTCCTCCCGCTCGTCGGCGGGAGCTCCGCCCTCCGCTGATCCCCGGCCCGGTCAGGGAACGCGGACCCTTCGCGTGGCCTGCGGCACTCGGGCGAAGGGACGGGCATGAGGGGAAACCCCGGCTTGTCCCTGAGATCGGGACCCAGGCCTGCCGCCGGGCCGGGCCGGGGCCTAGCGTGGGGTGCATGGGACGAATTCTTCTGATCGTGGCGGCCGTGGTGATCGGCTTCCTCCTGCTGGGCTCGGTACTGGGCTTCCTCTTCACGCTCCTCAAGTGGGCTCTGATCATCGGACTGGTGGGTGTGGTGGTCATGTTCGCGAGCAGGCTCTTCCGCTCCTCGAACGCGCGCGACTGACCGCAGCCCACCGGGCGAGACCGGTGGCCGGTGAAACGTCGCCCACCTGACGACGCCGCGGCACCGACGCCCGCGCGTGCGGCGTCGTCCGCGACGACACCGAGAACTACTGCGGCCAGGGCGCGCCCGGTGACACCGGGCGCGCCCTGGCCGCGAGGCGGGAGCGGGCCCTCCGAGACCACGCGGACCGATGTCAGTCCCGCCGCTCGACGGCACGCGCCGTCGGCCACGCCCCGTTCTCGACCAACCGGCGCGTCACCCGAAAGACTTCGGTCGCGACGACCTCGACGGCGGCCGGTATCCGGCTGCCCCGTTGCAGGGCGAGGACAACGGTGCGGGACACCTCGGGATCGGTCAGCGGGCCGCCGCTCAGCCGTCCGGTCGCCACGTCCTCGGCGACGCCCGCGGCGGGCAGGATGCTCCAGCCGGTTCCTGACGACACCAGCTTCTTCTGCAGCAGCATCGAGTTGGTCTGGCACGCCACCGTGGGCTCGACGCCGGCGGTGTCGAGCGCCTCGTCGATGAGGGTCCGCAGTCCGTGCCCGGCGACAGGCAGCACCAGTGGCTGTTTCGTCACGTGGTCCCAGGTCAGCGCGCCGGCGTCGGTGAGAGTCGCGTCGGGCGGCGCGACCGCCCACAGCGACTCGTGGAGCAGCGGTGTGACGGAGATCGACGGTGTCGACGCGAGGTTGTACAGCAGGGTCATGTCGACGGCGCCGTCGTCCAGCCACTGCTGCAGGTGACCGGAGAAGGCGCTGAGCAGGCGCAGATCGATGTCCGGGTGCCGCCGCGCGACCGACTCCATCAGAGGCGCCGCGAGGATCTCGACGGTGCTCTCAAGCAGCCCGACCGTGACGATTCCCTGGACCTGCCCGCGATCGGGCCTGATCTCGGCCCGTGCCCGCTCCAGTTCGAGGAGCGCTCGGCGCGCGCGTTCGGTCAGGATCTCACCCGCGGGAGTGAGTGTCATGCCCTGGCTGGTGCGCTCGAAGAGCCGGACGCCGACCTCCTCCTCCAGTGAGCGGATGTGCCGGCTGACCGCGGGCTGCACGACGCGGAGCAGGCGGGCCGCCTTGGTGACACTGCCGACGTCGCTGACGGTGACGAGCGCCGTGAGCTGCTTGAGGTCCATCGGGTCCTTTACGTGGTCATGCGTGAAACGAGTGAGGTCATCACATATCAGCATTTCACAGGATCTATCATCGCAAAATAAGATGGCCTGGCGGCCAAGCGCACCGTGTGTCCCGTTCCTGACCATCACGCCCGGGAGGGCTTCCCATGTGCGAACTCAGTGCGGATGAAGCGGCGATCGTCGCCCTGGTGCGGGAATGGGTCGACCACGAGGTCAAACCCGTCGTGCGGGAGCTGGAGCACACCAACACCTATCCCGAGGCGCTCATCGAGCAGATGAAGCGGATGGGCATCTACGGCCTCGCGATCCCCGAGCCGTGGAACGACGCCGGCGTCTCCGCGCGCTGCTACGCCGCGGTGACCGAGGAGCTCGCGCGCGGTTGGATGAGCCTGGCCGGCGCGATGGGCGGGCACAGCGTGGTCGCGAAGCTGATTCTCGCCTACGGAACCCAGGAGCAGAAGGACCACTACCTGCCGAAGATGGCCGTCGGCGAGATCCGGGCGACCATGGCGCTCACCGAGCCCGGCGGAGGATCCGACCTGCAGGCCATGCGCACCGTGGCACGCAGGCAGGGCGACGAGTACGTGCTCAACGGGTCCAAGACGTGGATCACGAACGCGCGGCGGTCCCAGCTGATCGCCCTACTGTGTCTCACCGACCCCACGGCCGAGCCCGCGCACCGCGGCGTCAGCATCCTCCTGGTCGAGAAGGGGCCCGGCTTCGAGGTGTCACGCGACCTTCCGAAGCTCGGCTACAAGGGGGTGGAGAGCTGCGAGCTGTCCTTCGACGACTTCCGCGTGCCCCGCTCCGCGCTGCTCGGCGACGTGGAGGGCCACGGCTTCGCGCAGATGATGCGCGGCCTGGAGATCGGACGCATCCAGGTGGCCGCGCGAGCGGTCGGCGTCGGCGCCGCGGCGTTGGAGGACGCCCTGCGCTACAGCCAGGAGCGCGAGAGCTTCGGGCAGCCGATCTGGAAGCACCAGTCGATCGGCAACTACCTCGCGGACATGGCGACCCAGCTGACAGCCGCTCGACAGCTCGTCCAGTACGCCGCTCGCCGCTACGACTCAGGTGAGCGAGCCGACCTGGAGGCAGGCATGGCGAAACTGTTCGCCTCGGAGACGGCGATGAAGATCGCTCTCGACGCTGTCCGTATCCACGGTGGATACGGCTACTCGACCGAGTTCGACGTCGAACGGTACTTCCGTGACGCCCCACTGATGATCATCGGTGAGGGCACCAACGAGATCCAACGCAACGTGATCGCGCGGGAGCTGGTCCGGCGCCACCAGGTGCGGCCGTGACGGCCCCGGTCGCGGCATCCTGGCTGTTCGTCCCCGGCAGCCGGCCGGATCGGTTCGACAAGGCCGCCCGCGCCGGTGCCGGCGAGGTCGTCGTCGACCTTGAGGACGCGGTCGCCCCCGAGCACAAGGAGTCCGCTCGTGACGAGGTCGCGGCCTGGCTGGCCGGCGGCGCGACGGCCTGGGTGCGTGTCAACGCGGCCAACACCCGGTGGCACGAGGCCGATCTCGCGGCGCTGGCCTCCTGCCGGGGGTTGCGCGGGGTGATGGTGCCCAAGACGGAGGGGCCGGCCGTCCTGCGCAGGGTCGCCCAGCGGCTGCCGGCCGAGGCCGGGATCGTCGCCCTGGTGGAGAGCGCGCTGGGAGTTCAGGAGGCGGCAGCCATCGCCGCCTTCCCCGCGGTGACCGCGTTGGCGTTCGGATCGATCGATTTCGCGCTCGACATCGGCGCCGAGCATACGGACGAGGCCCTGCTGTTCGCCCGTTGCGCACTCGTCGTGGCCTCCCGCGCGGCGTCCCTGCCGGCCCCGATCGACGGCGTCACCGTCGAACTCCGGGACACCGCCGCGGTCAGGACGGCCGCGGCCCGCGCCAGAGGACTCGGCTTCGGGGGAAAGCTGTGCGTCCACCCCGCTCAGGTCGAACCCGTCAACACCGCCTTCGCTCCCGACCACGCGGATCTGAAGTGGGCGAGGGCGGTGCTCGCCGAGGTGCCCGGGGACGGCGGGGCCGAGGTCTTCACCAGCAACGGCCAGATGGTCGACAAGCCGGTCCTGGAGCGAGCCCGCCGGATAATGGCGCGGGCCGGCCATCGGGCGACGGCCGAACCGGGGACGTGAGAGTGCCGCATGCGTCCGCCGTCGGCCAGGAGACGGTGATGGGGACCGTGCCCATCCGGGCGAGTACAACGAGAGCATCCGGGCCGAGTACGGCCCGCGACGCGAGGAGGTCGCCGAATGACCGAGGCAGGGGACACCGAGACGGAGGGCGCCGAGACGGAGGTCGTCGAGCGCACCGAGACGCTCCAGCCGGAGCCCGCCGTCGCGCTCGCCCGGCTCCTCGGCGTCGACCTACCGGATCTGGAGAGCGAAGGGCTGCCCCTGTTGTGGCACTGGGTCTACCTGCTGGAGCGGCCGCGCCAGGTCGACCTTGGAGCCGACGGCCATCCGGTCCGCGATGTGATTCCCGCTCCGCCCGCGCCGGGACGGCGCCGGATGGCGGCCGGCGGCCGGGTCAGGCTGCTCGGCCCGCTCGTTGTGGGGCGTGACGCGACGCGACGCACCGAGGTCGTGTCACTGACCGAGAAGGAAGGACGCACGGGGCCGCTGACCTTCGTCGTCGTGCGCCACACCGTACGCCAGGGTGGCGAGGTCAAGGTCGTCGAGGAACAGGACATCGTCTATCGCGACGCCGTCGCCACCGGCCCACGTGCCGAAGCGGACACGTTCACACCGATGGCGCTCGGAGAGGATGAGTGGCCGCTGTCCGTGGACCCGGTGCTGCTGTTCCGGTTCTCGGCGTTGACCTACAACGCGCATCGCATCCACTACGACCGTGACTACGCTCGCGACGTCGAAGGCTACCCGGGGCTGGTGACCCACGGTCCGCTGCAGGCACTGGCCATGGCGGAGTGCGTGCGAGGAAAGGGCGTGCTCGCCACGGCGATCGACTACCGCCTGGTCGCACCGTTGTTCGACCACCAGGGCCTGGTGGCACGGGGCGTCCCGGCCGGTTCCGGCCACGAGGTCTCCGTCCGTGACCTCGGCGGCCGGATCACGGCGAAGGGGCATGTCCACTCGTCCGCGGTCAATCCCGGGAGACGTGCCTCAGCCTGAGATCGTCGAGCAGGGTCTGGGTCGCGGCGGCCACCGCCTCGACGGCCCGCTCGAAGGCCTCCGCGTTGCGCGTCGACGGGGAGCGGAAGCCCGACACCTTGCGGACGTACTGGAGCGCGGCGGCTCGCACGTCGTCGTCGGTCACGTCGCTGGCGTAGGGCTCACGAAGGGTCTTGATGCTCCGGCACATGACAGGACCGTACTGCGTCTCGCGACTCTCCCGATCCGACAGGCTCCGCCGGAACCGGCCGACGGGGGTGTCCTGACCCACCGGGTCACGCCCGAGCCGCTCGGCTCGACTCCGGATCGGCCGGAACCGTGCGGTCCGAGGCCGGATCACGCCGGGGCCGGTCGCCGCGCGCCGACGGTCAGCCGTCGTGGCCGTCGCGCTCGCACTGGATCGCGTCGGCACCCTGGATGGCGCCGAGAAGCCCGGGAAAGAGCACGTCGAGGTCACGCCGGCGCAGCGCGTTCATCTTGGCCGTGCCCCGATAGACCTGGTTGATCACCCCTGCCTCGCGCAGCACCCGGAAGTGGTGGGTGGTGGTCGACTTGGTGATCGCCAGATCGATCGCCGAGCAGGGGGCCTCCCCGTCCTCGCCCAGTTGCCACAGGAAACGCACGATCTGAAGGCGCATCGGGTCGGACAGCGCGTGCAGCACGCCCTCCAGACGGATGTCCTCGCGCGCGGGGTGTTCCAGAGCCCTGACGGACGAGGTCGACACGGTGATTCCCTCCCTTGGGTGGCTCAATTGTACGAGAGTGGTCGTAGTTTGACATCTATCGTAGTACGTAGATTATCGTATTAGTGTTAAGTCGGGGCGCCGCCCCAAAGATCCCTCTCCAGCAAGGAGTACGACCGTGAGCGCCCTGTTCGAGCCCCTGACACTGAGATCCCTCACCATTCCCAACCGGATCTGGATGGCTCCGATGTGCCAGTACTCCGCGGCGGTCGAGGGGCCGGAGCGGGGGGTGCCGACCGACTGGCACCTGTCCCACCTCGCCGCCCGCGCGGTGGGCGGTGCCGGGCTCATCCTGACCGAGGCCACCGCGGTGGCGCCGGAGGGCCGCATCAGCCCGGCCGACCTCGGGCTCTGGAACGACCGCCAGCAGCAGGCGTTCACCCGCATCGCCCGTTTCCTGCGGGAGCACGGCGCCGTTCCCGGCATCCAGCTCGCGCACGCGGGACGCAAGGCCTCCACCCGCAGCCCCTGGCGAGGCGGCGCGCCCACCGGACCCGGCGAACACGGCTGGCAGCCGGTCGGGCCGAGCCCGATCCCCTTCGACGAAGGTCACCCCACTCCCACGGAGCTGGACGCCGGCGACATCGACAGAATCGTGGGCGACTTCGCCGCCGCGGCGCGCAGGGCGCTGGCCGCGGGCTTCCAGGTGGCCGAGATCCACGGCGCGCACGGCTACCTGATCGCCGAGTTCCTGTCGCCCATCAGCAACCACCGCACCGACGCGTACGGCGGCTCGTACGAGAACCGCACCCGGTTCGCGCTCCGGGTCGTCGAGGCGGTGCGCGAGGTATGGCCGGAGGAGCTTCCCCTCTTCTTCCGCGTCTCGGCCACCGACTGGCTGGCGGAGAACCCCGCCGACGACCGTGAGGGCTGGGGCGCCGACGACACCGTCCGCTTCGCCAAGGACCTGCTGGCCCACGGCGTCGATCTGCTCGACGCCTCGACCGGCGGCAACGTCGCCAGGGTGCGCATCCCCACCGGGCCCGGCTACCAGGTGCCGTACGCGGCCAGGGTGAAGGCCGAGACCGACCTGCGGGTGGGCGCGGTCGGTGAGATCACCCGGCCCCGGCAGGCCGAGGAGATCATCGCCTCCGGTCAGGCCGACGCGGTCCTGCTCGGCAGGGAACTGCTCCGCACCCCGTACTGGCCGAACCTCGCCGCCCGCGAGCTCGGCTCCGCCGCCCGCTGGCCCGACCAGTATCACCGCGCGGTCTGACCCCGCTGTGGCCGTCACCCGGCGCGTCCCTCCCACCGGACGGGGAGGTGACCCGTCCGGTGAGGGGACGCGCTGGGGGGAAGACGGAGCGGTCCGCCAGGGGGGCGCGGGCCGGTCCGTCTGTCAGGGGGAGTGGCGATGAGCGGACCGACCCGCCAGGGGGCGAACCCCCGGGGGTCGAGCGGGCCGGTCCGGGATCATGGGGTGGTGCGGCGCAGGGCCACCGCGTCCCGGTGGACCGCGGCGGGAGCGTGACCGTCGACGAGCAGGCGGCGCATCAGGACCGCGACCTCACCCATCGTCTCCGGGCGGAAGCCGCGGCGGGTCACCTCCTGGGTGCCGATCCGCAGGCCCCGCGCGGGCTCACCGGAAGGCTGCCCCGGCAGGCGGACGCCGCTGAGATAGACGCCGCCCTCGGCCAGCAGCCTGGCGGCCTCGTCCCCGCCGCCGAACGCGGCGGCGTCCACCGCCACGTGGTGCGAGACGGTCCAGCCTCGATGGGCGGCGGCCACGGTGAAGCCCTCGCCGTCCAGTGCCGCGGCCAGCGCCCCGGCGTTGGCGACGCAGCGGTCGGCGTACGCGGAACCGCCCGCGGCGTGCTCGGCGGAGGCGAGGACCAGCGGCGCCAGGCGTGAGGCGTCGTAGTTGGCGGTCAGGCCGGGATAGGCGGCCGCCGACACCTGGCGGGCGAGATCCTCGTCGCGGGTCACCACGGCCGCGCCCGGCGGGCCGCCGAAGGACATGTAGGTGGACATGGTCACCAGGTGCGCGCCCTCGTCCAGCGGGCGCTGGAACCGGCCGCCCGCGATGAGCCCCGCCACGTGCGAGGCGTCGTAGACCAGCAGGGCCCCGACCTCGTCGCAGGCCGCCCGTACCCTCGCGACGTCGTACGGGAACAGCATCAGGTTCGCGCCGACCACCACCAGCGCGGGCCGGTGTGCGCGCAGGAACGCCGGCAGGGCCACGTGGTCGACGTCGAGCCGTTCGGCGTCGTAGGGCAGGTCGGCGACTCGCAGGCCCCGGATCCCGGCGGCGCCCTGGGCGTGGTGGCTGGCGTGACCCCCGGCGGCCTCCGGAAGCACCGCGATCGTGTCGCCTGGGCTGGTGAACGCGCTGTAGCAGGCGAGGTTGGCCATCGTGGCGCTCTGCAGGCGCACCTCGGCGAACTCACCGCCCATCAGCGCCGCGACCTGGAGCGGGGCGAGGACCTCCAGCACGTCCAGCTCCTCCAGGCCGGTCTGGAACTTCTCGCCCGGCCAGCCCATCGAAGGGCGGCACCCCAGAGAGATCTCGTGCGCGGCCCTGGCGCGCTCGCTCATCGTGTTGGTTCCCGCGTACAGCACCACGCCGTCCTCGTCGAGGCGGCCGCGGTGCTCGGCCAGTACCGCGTCGACCAGCCGGGATACCGCGTCGAACCCCAGCCCGCCCACCTCGGCCTCAAGCTCGGCCAGGCGCAACTGTGCCCGTGGCGGCGCCCACGGGGCGACGCGGCTGCGCTCCTCCACGAGGTTCCTTTCACCGGGCGATCGGACGACTCTCACGAGGCGGGCTCCCCGACTCCCAGGAGGCGGGTCCCCCGAAATGAGTAAGTGCGACGCTACGGCTCACGCCAGGTCGAGTCATCGTTCCGGCGCCGGAGATACTTCCTACATCTGTAGGATTGGACCGTGATAGCGGATGATGTTCAGGATCTGCTGGAGTCGCTCGCCGTGGCCGTGGGCCGAGGGATGTCCGTGGACGACCTGGAGGGCCGGGTCGTCGCGCACAGTGCCCACCACGGGGAGGTCGATCCGGTCAGGGCACAGGCCATCCTCTCGCGCTCGGTTCCCGCCGAGGTGGGGGCCTGGCAGGAGGCGCACGGGGTGACCACGACCCGCGAGCCGGTACAGATCCCGAAAAATCCTGACTTGGGGATGGCGGCGAGGCTCTGTGTCCCCCTCCTCCACCAGGACCGCCGCGTCGGCTACCTGTGGATCATCGAGGGTCCCGGCCCGCTCAACCCGCAGGAGCGCGAAAGGGCCGTGCGCGACGCCGCCGCGATCGCCGCCCTGCTCGACGACGGCGGCAGCTCCCACATCCTGAGCCAGCTGCTCACCGGTGAGATCGGCGTGCGGCGTGCGGCCGGTGTGCTCGGCGAGGGGCCGCTGCGCGTCCTGGCGCTGCGGGGCGATCCGGACGGTCTGCGCGAGGCGGTCGGCGCGGAGCTCGCCAGGGTGCGCCGCCCGCCGGCCTTCACGATCCTGGACCGCCACGCCGTGCTGCTGCTGAACCGCGGCGAGGACGCGGTGGCACTGGGGGAGCGGCTCGCCGCCAGGACCCGCGCGGGCGCCGGGCTCAGCGCGCCGCACCCCGGACTGGAATCGGCCGTACGGGCGCACGAGGAGGCGCTCACCGCGGCCAGGGCCGCCGCGGCCGAACCCGCGCTGCGGCCGGTCGCCCGCTGGCCGGATCTGGGCGTCTACCGGCTGCTCGCCGAGCCGGTCGCGGGCCCGCACGGGTCGGCCGGCGGCCCGCTCGACGCGCTGCGCGAGCACCCGGCGCTCCTCACCACCCTGGAGACCTATCTGGACAGCGGAGGAGACGCCCAGGAGACCGCCAGGCTGCTCCACCTGCACCGCACCAGCCTCTATTACCGCCTCACCAGAATCGAGCACCTGGCCGGCCGCAACCTCAAGAACGGAACCCACAGGTTAGAACTCCATCTCGCGCTGAAGCTCGGTCGCTGGAATGCGGTGTAACGGCCGGATAATCCGGGCACAGCTTTCCGGTGTTGCAGTTGATCAGCGAGATCATGGCCATCGTCGTCGTGCTCGTACTCATTCCGCTGTCGTTAATTCTCGTGTCCGTTGTGGTCCTCCTCGCGCTGGCCGCGTTGGCTCTGGTGACTTCACGGGAGCAGGATGGGAGAACGACATCCCGGCGGAGGTAAGACGGTGCGGCAGCTCAACGCGGTGGATACGCAGTTCCTGAATTTCGAGACCTCGACGAACGTCGCGAACATCGGGGGACTCGCGATCCTGTCGGGAGGCCTGACCCGCGGTGACCTGGTGTCGCTGCTGGCCCGCCGGCTCCACCTGGCCGCGCCCTTCCGCATGCGGCTCGCCTTCGTCCCGTTCGGTCTGGACCACCCCTACTGGACCGAGGACTCCAGAATCGACCTCGACTACCACGTGCGCGAGATCGCGCTGCCCAAACCGGGCAGTGATATGCAACTGGGCGAGCAGGTGGCCAGGCTGCACGCCCGACGCCTGGATCGGCGCCGCCCGCTCTGGGAGATGTATCTCATCCACGGCCTGTACGGGGACCGTACGGCCCTCTACATGAAGGTCCACCACTCCGCGGTCGACGGCGTCACCGGCGCCGACGTGCTGGCCGGCCTGCTGGACACCTCACCCGAGCCCGCGGAGGTCGAGCTGGCGCCCCCGGGCGAGCCGGAGGAGGAGATCGACACGGGGGAGATGGTCGTCAGAGGGCTCGCCAAGGTCGCCGTCAACCCGGCCAACGCGATACGGTTCCTGATCAACGCCGTCCCGCACCTTGACGAGATCCCGCTGATCTCCCAGGCGCCCGGGGCGGGGCTGGTCTCACGGATCACCAGGGACCTCGCCACCCGCCTGTCCGGATCCGGGGCCGCCGAGGTGCCCGCCATGCCCCGCATGACCGTTCCCCGCACCCCTTTCAGCGGCAGGATCAGCGCGCATCGGCGGTTCGCCTACACCGCCCTGCCGCTGGAGGACGTCAAGCTGGTCAAGAACGCCTTCGGTGTCACGGTGAACGACGTGGTGATGGCCCTGTGCGCCGGGGCGCTGCGCCAGTGGCTGCTCAAGCACGACGCGCTGCCCGAGCAGCCCTTGGTCGCGGGGGTGCCGTTCTCGCTCCGCCTGCCCGGTGACCAGAGCGCGGGAAACCAGGTCAGCATCATGATCACCACCTTGGCGACACAGGTCGCCGACCCGGTGGAACGGCTGCTGGCGGTGCGTGACGCGATGCGGCTGATCAAGGACCGCTCGTCGCTCGCCCCGGCGCGCTGGCTCCAGGAGCTGAGCGACATGATGCCCTCCGCGCTGACCGGCCTCGCCTCCCGCGCCGCCTTCAACCTGTTCGCCGGCAGCGCGGGCCCCATCAACGTGGTGATCTCCAACGTGCCCGGCCCGCAGATCCCCCTCTACGTGAGCGGCGCCAGGCTTCTGGCGTACCACCCCGTCTCCGTCGTGACCGACGCCAGCGGCGGCATCAACATCACGGTCTTCTCCTACGACGGCTCACTTGACGTCGGCGTGATCGCCTGCAGGGAGATGGTTCCCGACGTGTGGACCGTTACCGACTACCTCAGGGACACCCTGCTGGAGCTCAAGTTCCTCGTTGAGGAGCAGTGACAGCCCGGGAGCGTCCTCGGTGAAGCGCAGAGTCTTCTCCAGGCAGACGATCGAGCCCCGTTCCTGCCTTTTGACGAACCGGATGTCATCGGCGAGGGCCTGCATGATCAGCAGCCCGCGACCGTGCTCGGAGGTGGGGGCGGGGGAGGAGGTCTCGGAGAAGTCGAAGCCGTTGCCGGCGTCCACCACCTTGATCACGCACCGACCCCTGGTCAGCTCGGTGCTGACCATGTAGTCGTCGCTGGGGACGGCGTGCTGGATGACGTTGGAGCACGCCTCGGAGAGCATGAGCTGGATGTCCTCGCGAATCTGGGGCACCACCCCCAGGGCCTGCAGCGAGGAGTCGAGAAGCTGTCTGATCACGGGAACACTCGCAGCGTCACGCGGTAGACGCAACGCGATGGTGGCCTCCACGGTCTCCCCCTTTTCACCGCCGATTCACAGCCGACGTAGAAGCCCTGCCCTGGGGAAACCGTCCTAACCGGGGATGGGTGATCGTGTCCCTGGGATGCGGCAAAAAACGGCAAAACATTTCTTTCGTGACTTGAAATCGGGTGTGCGGAGGATTCTCTCCGGTTCAGGGTTCAGGGTTCACGAGGTGGTCCGGAGCCGGACGTGGAACGCCGGCGGGGCAGGGGTCACCGACCCCTGCCCCGTGCTTCGGTGATCGAGGGACGCTACCCGGAGAAGGCGTCCGTCGCGGCCTGGCAGAAGGCCTTGAGGTCGTCGGGCTTACGGCTGGTGATCAGTGTGTTCGGGCCCGAGGAGCAGATCACGACCTCGTTGTCCTCCCAGGTCGCCCCGGCGTTGCGCAGGTCGGTCCGCAGACTCGGCCAGGACGTGACCTTGCGGTCACGTACCACGTCGGCCTCGATCAGTGCCCAGGGCGCGTGGCAGATGGCCGCGACGGGCTTGCCCGCGTCGAAGAAGCCCTTCACGAAGCCCACGGCCGCGGGTACGGTCCGCAGGAGATCGGGGTTGGCGACGCCGCCCGGCAGCAGCAGCCCGTCGAAGTCGGCGACGGAGACCTGCTCCACCGTCGCGTCCACCGGGAACGTGTCGGCCTTGTCGAGGTGGTTGAACGCCTGGACCTGACCCTGCTCGGTGGAGATCAGCTTGGGCGTGCCCCCCGCCTGCTTGACGGCCTTCCACGGCTCGGTGAGTTCGACCTGCTCGATCCCCTCGGGAGCCACGAGAAACGCGATCGTCTTGCCGCTCAGCATGTCGTTCCCTTCGTTGACGTGCGGATATGCCATCAACGGGATGCCATGCCCGCACTGCCGGGATCTATGCGAGAAGTGTCGATCCCAGGGCGGACCCTGCGCCGGCGCAGACCGGCGGCGATGAGACGGGTGACGAGCTCGCGGGAGGAGACGGCCTCGGCGCCCAGCACGAGGGCCTGCTCGTAGACGGTCTCCGGCACGTCGTAGTGGTCACGGTCGAAGGCCCGGCGCGGCACGCCGAGCAGCTCCGCGAAGGCGTGCAGTTCCCCGGTGGAGGTGTCACTGACCAGATGTGACCAGAACAGACCGCGCGGACCCGGCCAGCTGGGCGGGTCGATGAGAACGCTCACCGCCTGGCGAGGTCGAGCGCGACCTCCAGGGCGGCCGCCTGGCGCTCCTCGTCGGTGATCGACTCGTCCCTGAGCGTGAACCACGAGGCGTGCAGCGCGAACAGGGACATCGAGTGCTTCAGCTGCGTGGCCAGGGGGTCCTCAGCATCGACGAGGAAGGTGAGCAGCTCGAACATCCGCTCGCGGGTCTTCTCCGTCATCGGGTGGTTCTTGAGTGAGGTCTGGTTGCGCTCGAAGAACCGCATGATCTCGTGGTGCCTGCCCCGTTGCAGGTCGTGGGCGTAGCGGCGGATCAGCTCCTCGCGCGTCTCGTCGGTTCGCGGCTGGGTGCGGGCCCAGGCGATCAGCTCCTCGACCGCCCTCACCCGGTCCTCCGCCAGGCTGGCGATGATGTCGTCCTTGGTCTTGAAGTGGTAGTAAAGTGCCGCTTTGGTCACGCCGAGGGCCTCCGCGATCTCGCGGAGCGAGGTGGCCTCGTAGCCCTGCTCGGTGAAGAGCTTCAGGGCGATCTCCTGAATGCGCGTCCGTGTGTCGGCGTTTTCCCTCATGGTTCCCTTACCGAGAAATTAACTTGACGGCCGGCAAGTAAGCGGCCTACATTCCAGCATAGCCGACGCTAGCCGGTCGGCAAGTAAGCAAGATCACAAAAACTGGGGGCGCAGAAGTGAAGGAGACCGCGGCCGTGCCGGCGCGGCGTCGCGAGGTCATGGTGGTGCTGCCAGGCCTGATGCTCGCGATGGTCCTGGCCATGCTCGACAACATGATCGTCGGCACCGCGATGCCCCGCATCGTCGGCGAACTCGGCGGACTGACGCACCTGTCCTGGGTGGTGACCGCCTACGTGCTCGGCACCACCGTCTCGACCCCCATCTGGGGCAAGATCGGCGACCTGTACGGCAGGAAGAGCATCTTCCTCGCCTCCATCGTCATCTTCATGATCGGCTCCGTGCTCTGCGGCATGGCCGGATCCGAGATGCTCGGCGGGCCGTCCGACGGCATGACGCAGCTCATCGCCTTTCGCGCGCTCCAGGGCCTGGGAGCCGGGGGCCTGATGGTCAACGCCATGGCGATCATCGGCGACCTCGTCCCGCCCCGCGAGCGCGGCCAGTACCAGGGCATCATGGCCGCCGTGATGTCACTCGCCATGATCGCGGGTCCGCTCGTCGGCGGGTTCATCACCGACCACCTCGACTGGCGCTGGGCCTTCTACGTGAACCTGCCCATCGGGTTCGTCGCCCTCGCCCTGCTCGCGGTCAAGCTGCAACTGCCCAAGCTCCGCACCGAGCACCGCATCGACTGGCTGGGCGCGGCCCTGCTCTCGGTCGGCATCACCGCGCTCGTCCTCATCACCACCTGGGGCGGCAACGACTACGCGTGGGGCTCGTGGCAGATCCTCGGCCTGGCGGGGCTCGCCGTGATCACGCTGGCGGTGTTCGTCCTGGTGGAGCGCCGTGTCGCCGAGCCCATCATGCCGCTCAACGTCTTCCGCAACCGCAACTTCAGCCTGATCTCTGGAGTGGGCTTCCTGCTCGGGTTCGCCATGTTCGGTGCGATCAACTTCCTCCCGCTGTTCCAGCAGACCGTCCAGGGGGCGAGCGCCACCAACTCCGGCCTGCTGCTGCTCCCGATGATGGGCGCCGCCATGGTGATCTCGCTCTTCGTCGGCCGCGCCATCACCAGGACCGGCAAGTACAAGATGTATCCGATCCTCGGTGGCGTGGGCATGGCGGTCGCGATGTGGCTGCTCTCCCTGATGGACGTCAACACCCCCGCCTGGCAGACCGGGGTGTTCATCGCGGTGCTCGGCGTCGGCATGGGCTTCCTGATGCAGACCACCATGCTGATCGCCCAGAACAGCGTCGAGCAGAAGGACCTCGGCGTCGCCAGCAGTGCCTCGACCTTCTTCCGCTCCATCGGCGGCTCGTTCGGCGTCTCGTTGTTCGGCGCGATCTTCAACAACCAGCTCACCTCCGGCCTGGAGAGCAAGCTGGGCGCCGCGGGCGAGCGGCTCGCCTCCGGAGGCGCCCAGTTCGACCCGGCCGCGCTGCACGAGCTTCCCGCCAACGTGCGGGTCGGCTTCCTGGAGTCGCTGGCCGAGTCGATCTCCGGCGTCTTCTGGTGGGCGATCCTGTTCGCCGTCCTGGTGCCGCTGCTGGCGGCCTTCATCAAGGAGATCCCGCTGCGCGGCGCGCCCGAGGCCTCCGAGGACACCCCGGCAGCGGTCCCGGCACTCGACTGACCGGCTTCGCTCCTGTCGCCTGACGACCACCGGAGCATCCGGCTGACCGGCTCATCGGCAGGTCGATCGATGAGCCGGCAGCCAAGTCCCGACCCAGCGATCCCCAAGTCGCCCTCGCGACGATGGGGTCATGAAGACAACCATCCCCGCCGCCGGGTACGTCACCCGGCGGCCACTGGCCGAGGACGTCCGCGAGATCCACGAGCTGATCTCGCTCTGCGACACCCAGGTGATCGGCAAGGCCGACATGACCCTCGACGACGTCGCCGACCATCTGAACGACTCCTCCTTCGACGGGGAGTCCGACGGCTGGCTAGTTCACGACGAGAGCGGGCGCCTGGTGGCGTGGGCCTGGGCCTGCCGCAAGGGGGGCAGCGACAACGTCGACATCGACGTCGTCGTACACCCCGCCGCACCGGAGCTGACCGGCCCGCTCTGGGACACCGTGACCGAGCGGGCCAGGCAGATCACGGCCGGACTCGGCCACGACCGGGCCGTGGTGGACATCGGCCTCTACCGCGAGGACAGCGGCAAGCGCGCCATCGCCGCGTCCCGCGGCTTCGCCGCCGCCACCAGCTTCATCCGGCTTCGCGCCGACCACGAGGGGACGGTCCCCGGGCCCGAACTCCCGGCCGGGGTGACGGTGCACGACGGGCTCACCGAGGAGGTACGCCGTCAGGGGCACGCCGTGCAGCAGGCGGGCTTCGCCGAACACTTCGGGTTCGCCCCGAAGGACTACGACGAGTGGTACGAGGAGCTGGACTCCTCGGTCACCACCGACTGGGCGCAGCTGACGGTCGCCCGCCTCGACGGCGAGCCCGTGGCGATGCTGCTGGGGACCAACGCCTTCCTGGGGGACGAGAACTGCGGGTACGTGCGCCAGTTGGCGGTGCTCCCCGCCTTCAGGGGCCGGGGTCTGGGCAAGGTCATGCTGCGTGGGGCGTTCGCCGACGACGCCCGCCGCGGGCGGGTCGGCACCTACCTCCACGTCGACGCCAACAACAGCACGCCCGCCCTCGACCTCTACCTCTCGGTGGGCATGCGTCAGGTGCTGGCGATCGACGTCTGGCGGCGCACGATCTGACCTCCCGCCGTACGGGCCTCGCCGCACGAGACCGTGGGGATCACCGTGGAAATCACAGTGGGGATCACTGCGGATCACTGCGGCGCGACGGTGCGGACTCCGGCGCGGCGCGTCCGGGTCATCGGTCCGGGGTCACCCGGTGTTTGGAGAGGTGGGCCAGCACCGCCTGGTTGGCCTCCCAGCCGTCGGGGAACTTCACCGGCACGCCGAGCTGGACCGGCTCGGACGACGGGTGGGCGTCCAGGAGTTCGGGAATGCCCGCCCTGGCGACCACGACGCAGGCGTGGCGGTGCCGGGAGGTGAGCACGCACAGCCGCCCGGACTCCAGATGGAACGCGGTGGCGTCGCGGCGCCCGGACAGCGGGTGAAGCACGATCGTCACGTCGTACTCCCGGCCCTGCAGGCGGTTGGCGGTGTCCACCGTGATCTCCGGCGGCACCCCGGCGGCCCTGATCGCGGCGACCTGGTCGCGGTGCGCGGCGCCGATGGCGATCCTGTCGGCGGTGACGGGATGGCTGCCGCGCTCGGAGTGCGCGACCGGGCCCCGCTGGAGCAGCCGCGTCGCCAGCATCGCGGTCGCCGCGACGGCTTCGGCGTCGGTGCGCACCGTGTGACGGCTCGGCAGCTCGTACAGCGCCCAGCCGGAGACGGCCGCCTCCTCCAGCGCCAGGTCGTGGGAGGTGCGCATGCCGTTCACGGTGAACTCCAGCGACCTGTCGTCCGGACCCGTCCCCGCGCGGAACCCGGTGAACGGGTAGAACGCCTCGGAGACCACCGGCGCCGCCGAGGCGGGCAGTCGCCAGGAGACCGGCAGCCGGTGCACCGGCAGGTCGGGGTTGTGCCGCAGCAGCACCGAGACCGCGCTCTGCACCGGATCCCACGACAGGCCCGCCCACCGGTCGCCGTCCACGATGGAGAACGGGTCGAGCTGGCCGGGATCGCCCACGAACAGCGACCGCTCGAACAGCGAGGCGATGCGCAGCAACTTGTCCGAGCGCATCTGGTACGCCTCGTCGACGATGGCCCAGGGCCAGGTGCGGTCGCCGATCCAGGCCCACTTGTCGGCAGTGGCGATCACCACGGCCGGATCCCCCAGGTCGGGCAGCTTGCCCGCGACCGAGACGTTGGGGTGGGCGAGGACGCGGCCGGGCGTGACGTAGCCGCTCGCCGACAGGCGGCCGATCGGCAGGTCGGGGTGCTCGACCGCGAGCCGCTCCACCAGGTCGTCGACCTGCTCGTTGGTCTGGGCGACGATCATCAGCGGCTCGCCGGTCTCCGCGATGTGCCCCGCCGCCCTCACCACCAGCGTGGACTTGCCCGCGCCCGGCGGCGAGTCCACGACCACGCCGCGATGGCGGGGCAGGTCGGCCAGCACGGCCTCCACCACGGCGGCGGCCTCCCGCTGCGGGGTCGTCATGCCGTGCCCCCGTAAAGGCCCCCGTAAAGGCCCCCGTCACGGCCCGTCCCGCACGCGGCGGGACGGGGCATCGCCCGGCGGCACGGGATCCGGTGAACGCTCAAAGCCATTCCTCCTGCGCGTCGTCGTCGCCGGGCTCGTACTCCTGCGGAGGGCCGCCGTGGGTCCACGGCGTCTGCTCCGGATCGGGCAGCGCCGCCGACGACTGGAAGTCGTCCGTCAGTGAGGTGTAGGAGACCTGCTCGCCCGGTTCGGGTACGGAACCGGGGACGGGTGTCCTGCCCCGCCCCATCCCCTTGGTGACCTTGAGGGTGATCTCCCCGTTCCCGATCTCGACGATCTCGGCGGCGTGGCCACGCCGGTCGGGGCTGCCGACCGTGGTCTTGGGGGAAAGCCGCACCGGGTCGTCGGTCCGCACCGTGATCAGGGGCCTGAGCTTGCGCGAGCGACCCTCGCCCTCGGTGTGCTCAAGATCGGCGGACGTCACCGTCCCGGCGAAGGCCTCGCCGCTCAGCCGGTACTCGGCCATGAGCAGCGGGTCGTCATGGGCGCGCTGCACGTCGTAGCTCGCCCGCGCCCGTTCCAGCCCCGCCAGCCGCGCGGCGGCACCGACCGCCCCGTCCCTGCGCGCCTGAGGCGGCCCGCCCTCGGCGATCCGCTCGACGAACCGGGTGAACGACCCGCGGTCGATCTCCCAGCGGTCCTTCACCCGCGCCCCCTCGGGCAGCGAGCGCAGCAGCTCCACACTGCGCCACATCAGCCGCCAGGTGGGTTCGAGCTGGGTGCGCAACGCCTGGCTGATCCGGTCGACGGCGCGATCGGTCGGCGCCTCCTCGTAGGCGCGGATCGCGGGGCCGAGCACCTCGTTGTCGAAGCCGGGGTCGGTGGCGGGGCCCGCGGGAGGCCAGAGCAGCGGGTCCTCGGCCTCCTCGGCCGCCCGCCGCCCGGACATTCCTCGCGGCGGATCGATCCATCCCAGCAGCGCCGCCAGGTTGGCGTCCTCCAGGTTGCTCTGTCCGGTCGCCCAGTGCAGGCTCAGCGCCTCGGTGGCGGGGAGCAGCATCGAGGAGCCCGGCTGCAGCGACCGGTCGGCGAGATAGGTCAGCCACCGGCCGAGCAGCGGCACCGACGGGTGCACCGGGTAGGGGCCCTCCGCCCTGCGGAAGCGGGTTGAGCGGCCGAGCAGCGCGGCGAACGAGGCCGCGGGCCGGTTCGGCACCAGGATCTGTGGCGCGTCCAGGCAACGCTCGTACGGATCGCCGCTCTTTCGCTCGACCGTCTCGGTGCTCTTCTGGAACCCCTCGATGTACGGCAGCAGCACCTCGGCCAACCCGGCGGCGAAGGCGAACCGCAGGTCGCGGTTGCGGGGCTGGGGAACGACGAGCAGCCGGGGATGACCGGGATCGGTGCCGACCATGGCGGCGAGCGGCGCGGCGGCCTCGCCCGCGAGCTTGAGCGGGATGAACACCAGCGGCTGGGCGGAGACGTGGCAGTGCCGGACCGTGGTGATCCGCTGCGCGACGCCGTCCCTGGCGGCCCGCAGCCGCGCCAGCGCCGTCAGTGTGCTCACCGCAGCGACTCCTCGCGCAGCCGATGCGCCAGCCGGAGCAGGTGGGCGATCTCCTCCTGGCCCTCGGCCACCTCGCGGGTGCCCTCGGCCAGGCCGAGGGCCTCGTCCATGCCGGAGACGCCGCCCAGCTGGTCGCGTACCTGGCGCCCGAGCAGGTCGGTGGTCCCGCAGGAGCGGGCCTCGTGACGGCAGAACATGCACATGTCGCAGGTGGACAGACAGTCGGGCGCGTAGCGGGCGGGCACCTGGAGCAGTGCCTGGGCCAGCTCCTCGGCCGAGCGGGTCGGCACACCGTCCTCGCCGGGGGCCAGATCGAAGGTGAGGCCGCCGGGCAGGCCCTCCAGCAGGCGCTCGACCCTGGTCATCCGGGCGAGCTGGCGGTTGAGCACGGAGAGATGCTTGCGCACGTCGACCAGCGCCGCCGTCGGGCGGTTGGCGAAGTTCTCCGGGCAGACGAGGACCACGTCGTGGGAGACGCGTTCCGGGTCGTGCCCGAGGTCGGCCATGAGCGTGCGCAGCGCCATGACGTAGACCGACGCCTGTCGCGCCGCCGCCGCGACCTTTTCCGGCTCGGCCTGCCCGTCGATCATGCTGAACGACTTGATCTCCACGATGTGGAAGCGCCTCCCGATCTGGAAGGCCACCACGTCGGGTTCCAGGTAGGAGGTGTGCCCGGCGATCTCCAGGCTGAGCAGCGGGTGGTCGTAGAACACCGCGGTCCCGTCGTCCTCGCGCGCCGCGCGGTCGATCAGCGCCCGGGTGTGCGAGTGACGCAGGTGGGAGCCGACACTCTCCACGTCCTGATAGCCGACCTGGGCGACCTCCAGGCCGAGCAGCTCGCGCAGGAGGCGCAGCAGCTCCGCGCACCCGTTCTCCTTCACCAGCGTCTCGAACACGTTCCCGCGGGTGATCGCGAACTGGGACTGGCCGAACGGGGCGGGGAAGCCGACGTGCCGGGCCGTGAGGTCCTTGTCGACACCCGCGGCGTCCATCACCGCCCGGCGGACGCAGCCGGGGTTGGCGGCGAGCGCCGCGATGGCCCGCGCGTCGTGTGGGCGGGAGGGCATCGGCCCGCGCAGCTCGTCAAGCCTGTTCAGGAAGGCCCTCTCCCCGAGCTTGTTCATGAGCCGGTCTCCCCGTCCAGCCTGGTCTTCAACAGGCCCCCCTCAAGGTGTTCATCGCGGTGGCGCCGAACAGGCGCTCCACGTCCGGTAGTTGCCTCATCGCCCGCGCCGCCACCTCGGCCCGCTGCGCGGAGTCGGCGGCGAGGTGCACCTCCAGCTCGGCCCGTGCCGCGCGGATCGCGGTCGCCGGGTCGGCCGGGGCGAAGCCCTCGACGGCGCCCGGGATGTTCTGCGCCATCCGCGACAGCAGCCGCACCGCCCCCGCGGGAGGTTCCGCCAGCCGCGTCAGGTGCTCGGCGACGCGCATGGCCGAGACGAGGAAGTCGACGCGCGGGCTCAGCGGTCCCAGCACCCGCGACTCGGGCGGCCACGTGCTGTCGGCGAACAGCCCGCGGGCGGGGGAGAGGCGGTCGGTCAGCGCGGCGCACAGGTAGTACGGCCTGGCGTAGGGGTCACCGCGGAACGAGCGCTCCTCGTCGCGCCGCAGGCTGGTGAGCTGGGAGCCGCGCAACTCGCGGGAGAAGAAGGCGTCGTTCACCGCCACGATCAGTTTGGCCGCCGTCGGTACGCCCAGCATGGCCAGCGCCTGGTGCACCTGCTCCCTGATGGGCACCAGCGAGGTCTCGGGTTCGTGTGGCGGCGCGGGGGTCTCGGAGGTGATCGCCGCGTCCCACGCCTGCTCCGCCCTGCGCAGGTCGCCGCGCAGCGACCGGGCGAGCGAGTTCTCCTTCGCCTTGACCGCCCGTCGCACCTCGGCGCGGAGCTCGGCTATTCGCCGTTCCAGCGCGTCCAGTGAATCACTCACGGCCCGGAGCGTAACAGGAGTTCCACCAGCCTCCCTTGAATTCCAGCGAATTCCAGTATTAAGTGCGAGCCGTGTAATGGAAATAAAGGTACAAAAAGGTCATTTAATGCGAAACCCATCGTGTGGGAGGCGGAGTCAGTCGACACGGCCGAATCCCACCTCGGACGGTGAATCAGGCGGGAACCACGCGGGGGAGCGGAAGGGGTGCAGCACATCCGGCCGGGTCAGCGCGGCGTAGGGCAGGTCGGGACCCCACTCTCCCGTTCCCGCGATCCCCGCCGGTTAGGTTCGTCGCCGATCAGGTCCTCGCCGCGCAGCGGGTGCCGGCCCGGCGCGACCGGCTGACCTGGTCGGGGGCGCGAAGGCCGAGGAGACCCACTCCTCGGCCGTCGCCGCCGACCGCGCTGCTCCCCGAACCTCCCTGAGCGCTCGGGTCAGGGGCGGCCGGTCCCTGCCCTGAATGTGCCGCCTGTCGCGGGTCGGCGACCGCGTCCGATCCAGTGCGGCAGACGGTCACCCCGGGGCGAGGAGGGGTGACATGCGGGATATGAGGGCTAGCCCTTGACCTCCGTGCGGTCGGCCGACCACAGGGTGTGGAAGGAGCCCTCGAGGTCGATCCGCTCGTAGGTGTGAGCGCCGAAGAAGTCACGCTGGCCCTGGATCAGGGCCGCGGGCAGGCGCTCGGCGCGCAGCCCGTCGTAGTAGGCGAGCGCGGTCGAGAAGCCGGGCGCCGGGATGCCCAACTCGGCGGCCTTCGCCACCACCCGCCGCCACGAGTCCTGCGCCAGGGTCAGCGCCTCGGCGAAGTAGGGGGCGGCGAGCAGGGTGACCGGCTTGTCCTCCGCCGCGTACGCCTCGCGGATACGGTCGAGGAAGACGGCGCGGATGATGCAGCCACCCCGCCAGATCGTGGCCAGGGTGCCAAGGTCGAGATCCCAGCCGTACTCCGTGCTGCCGACCCTGAGCTGGTCGAACCCCTGGGCGTAAGCGACGATCTTCGAGGCGTACAGCGCCCGCCGCACGTCCTCGGCGAAGTCCTCGCCCACGGCCCCCGCGGGCACGCCCGACGGGCCGGGCAGACCCCGTGCGGCCTTCCGCAGGTCCGCGTGACCGGACAGGGAACGGGCGAACACCGCCTCGGCGATTCCGCTCACCGGAACGCCCAGGTCCAGCGCGATCTGCACCGTCCAGCGGCCGGTGCCCTTCTGCTCCGCCCGGTCGGCGATCACGTCGACGAGCGGCTTGCCCGTCGCGGCGTCGACCTGGCGCAGCACCTCGGCGGTGATCTCGATCAGGTACGAGGACAGCTCACCCTCGTTCCACTCCGCGAAGATGTCCGCGAGCTCCGCCGGGGTCCGGCCGAGTCCCTGCCTGATCAGGTCGTAGGCCTCGGCGATGAGCTGCATGTCGGCGTACTCGATGCCGTTGTGCACCATCTTCACGAAGTGTCCGGCACCGTCGGGGCCGATGTGCGCGCAGCAGGGCACGCCGTCCACCTTCGCCGCGATGTCCTCCAGCAGCGGGCCCAGCGCCTGGTACGACTCCTTCGAACCGCCGGGCATGATGCTCGGCCCGAGCAGCGCGCCCTCCTCCCCACCGGAAACCCCGGCGCCGACGAAGTGGAGACCACGCTCGCGCAGCGCGGCCTCGCGCCTGCGCGTGTCCAGAAAGTGCGCGTTCCCGCCGTCCACGAGCATGTCGCCCGGCTCAAGCAGGGGAGCGAACTCCTCGATCACCGCGTCGGTCGGCGCACCCGCCTTGACCATGATCAGAATGCGGCGGGGCCGCTCCAGCGCCGCGACGAACTCCTCGGGGGTCTCGCAGGGGACAAAGGTTCCCTCGTGCCCATGCTCCTCGATCAGCGCCTTGGTCCTGTGCTGGGACCTGTTGTGTACCGCTACCGAATGCCCGTGCCTGGCCAGGTTGCGGGCGAGGTTCGCCCCCATCACGGCCAGTCCTGTCACGCCGATCTGTGCCTGAGTCATCAAAAACCTCCAGCTCGAAAAACCCGGTCTTCACGACCGGAAGGAGAACGCGGCGGGATGCCGTTGGCCGATTTCTCGAAAACCTGAGCGACTTCGTGGTGAATGCCGCACCCTTTGTGACCTACTTTGTGACCTACGCGGATCGGGAGGCGGACGTTCACGCTCCACCTCCGTCCAACCGCGTCTAATTTTTCACGTTCGGGAAGGCAAGTCTGCACCCACCCCGATCGAACGTGCGAAGAAGGTCCCGGCATCGTGCCGATCGGTGGACGACCTGCTTTTTCCGATGGCTCCGACCTCCGGCGGGAACGGGGACGACCTTGCGGGAACCAACCCGCGCCCAGAAGGCTCAGCGGCCGAAGCTGATGACGCCCGGAAGCTCCCGTCCGATGAGGCCGCCCAGGCACCGGTAGGTCCGCGCCCCGCCCTGGAACTGCTCCCGCGAGGGCGGCAGGATCGTCTTGTGCCACCTTGTCCGCCGGTCATTGCGCTCGTCGAACATGGAGGCGAACATCACCTGGTCCGAGCAGACCTTCTTCACCGTCGGATGGTTCTCCAGGACGGCCAGATCGTAGGTGAGAGAGTCCCGGGGCAGCGGGGCGATCGCGAACGTCTCCCACACATGGGGCTCCTGGCAGCGGATCCGCTTGGCCGTGGTGTCGCCCGCGATCGCGACGAGGCCGCCCCAGCACTCGTTCTCCGCCACGCACACTGCCCCCGCGCCCGTCACCGCCGCAGCGGGGCAGGGGGTCGTGACCGTGGCGACCTCGAAAACCTCGCGAGCCGCGGACGTGCCCGCCTCCGGGGTCGCGCTCCCGTCCTCGCCCGTGCTCTGGAGGGCCTGCGAGCTGGGCCGCTGCCCGGTGGACGGGGTCTGGTCGCGCTTCTCGATGTACATGAGCCCTACTCCGGCCATCAGCAGGATCGCGAAGGCCACGGCCACCGCGACGAAGACCCGCGCGTTCGACGCGGCCGGATGCTCCGGGGCCGCCGCGGGCGGCTGGGTACCGGAGAACCCCTTCACGCCCGGTGACGTCAGATGCGACCGCACAGCTTCCCCGCGCTGTCCCGGCGGTGTGCCGTACGGTGACGCGTGCGGCGGCATGGGCACCGGGTTCTTCTCCGGTGTCGAAACCGGCGGCGAAGTGGGCCTCGGAGCCAGGTGAGGGATGGCGGGGCGCGGGGTGTGGGACCGGTGGACCGGGACGCCTCCCTCCAGGCGCAGGTCCGTGAGGGCGTCGCGCAGCGCGGCCACCGAGGGGGTGCGTCGCGCGGGGTCGGTGGCCATGGCCTCCCTGAGCACGGCGGTCAGCTCCGGCGGCACTTCCGGGATCTCGGGAATCGGCAGGCGGTGCAGGGCCATGATGACCGCGATGTTGACCACGCCGCTCTCGGGGAAGCGCGGTGGGCGCCCCGAGAGCAGCGCGTACAACGTGGCGGCCAGGGAGTAGACGTCACCGGCGGCGGCGGGTTCGGTCAGTTCGAACGCCTCGGGCGGGGCGTAGGCGGGAGTGAGGGACTCCCGGGTCACCGACGCCTCGCTGCCCGAGGACGGCATGGTGGCGAGGCCGAAGTCGGAGAGCACCACATTGCCGTACCGGTTGATCAGGATGTTGGCGGGCTTGATGTCGCGGTGCAGCACCCCGGCGGCGTGCGCGGCCGACAGCGCGTCGGCGATCCGGATGCCGATGTCGGCGACCTCGGCCGGCGGCAACCGCTTCTCGGCCCGCATCCGGTCCAGCAGAGACCCGCCGGGACACAGTTCCAGGACCATGTACGGCCGTCCGTCGGGTAGGACCCCCGCGTCGTAGACATGGGCGACGTGCGGGTGACCGGAGAGCGCGCCGGCCGAGGTCACCTCACGCATGAAGCGGCGCCGGTCCCGCTCGGAGACCAGCACCCGGTTGTCCACCTTGAGCGCGACCTCACGATCCACCGCCAGCTGTCTGGCCCGGTAGACGATCCCGAAACCGCCCTGGCCGAGCACCCCGGACACCTCGTAGCCCGGTACCGCAAAGGCGCCAGCTCCGGCCACCTGCCACCTCCTGAAGACGAGCGGCAGATTACCGGAGTTTCCAGCGCGAACCATGGGCGTATTCCCTTCGTTTCGCCGCCGGGGTGCGCCGCGCCCGCCTCGCGTTGAAGGCCCGCCGCCGGGACATCACATGCCCACTCCGTCTCCGGCCCCTCGCCGGCGTGTCCGGATCCTTCGTTTTGTCGGAGCCGCTTTCCCTGAAGCACGCACGCCAAGGCGCCCTGCTTCCACGTGGGGCGCGGTTGATTTGACGATGCGGGTCAGGGTTCATAAAGTTCACCAGACCCGAGGGAGACGGCGGTGGCGCCGGGGCCTCGGAACCCTCTCTGACGATCTTTGCCTTGATGGGATGTTTGTCCCTTAAAGGGGTTTGATTCGACATGAATCGGACCATCAAGTACGTTAGGCGGGTCCTCCTGAGAAGGGGGAGCAGTAAATTTTGAAACAGGTAGGCCGGATCGGGTCGGTTTGACACGAAAAAGCGGGCCTGAAAGAATAAAGGCACAACGAAAGAACAGAATAAAACGAACGCCCCGGAGTTCTGCCGGACCGGTTGGTCGGGTGGGGGTGATGGTGTACGCGTCCGTTTCTTGAGAACTCAACAGTGTGTTAAAAGCCAGTGCATGAAGCACAACCCCGTCCTACCACCCGTTGTGGTGG